>JBAXMO010000104.1:0-4398 GCA_037134255.1 Actinomycetes bacterium
CTCGAAGTCCACACCGAACTCAAGACCAAGACCAAGCTCTTTTGTGGCTGCGCCAATGAATTCGGATCCGCTCCGAACTCGCAGGTCTGCCCCATATGTCTCGGACTACCTGGTTCAATGCCGGTGCTCAATCAGCGTGCGGTGGAGCTGGCCATGGCCATTGGCTTAGCCCTGAACTGCACGATTCAAGACTCCACGTTCCACCGGAAGAACTACTTCTACCCGGACATGCCTAAGGACTATCAGGTCAGTCAGTACGACCTCCCGATTAACACTCGGGGCTACCTCGACCTCCCCGATGGTTCGCGCGTTTCCATTGAGCGCGCCCACATGGAAGAAGACACCGGCAAGACAACTCACCTAGGAACGTCTGGGCGAATTCAAGGTGCCGATCGCTCGCTCGTTGACTACAACCGCTCCGGTGTGCCACTCGTGGAGATTGTTTCCGGCCCCGACATTCGTAGCCCCCAGCAAGCTCGTGACTACGTTGCAGAACTTCGCGCAATCCTCGTAGCCATTGGCGCCTCCGACGGTCGCATGGAGGAAGGCTCGCTACGTGTCGACGCCAACGTCTCGGTCCACAAGCCCGATACGCCGTTTGGTACTCGTTGCGAAATCAAAAACCTCAACTCGCTTCGGAGTTTGACTCGGGCTATCGAGTACGAAGCGCTTCGCCAGATTGATGTTCTCGAAGATGGTGGTTCGATTCGGCAGGAGACGCGCCACTGGGATGAAGACCGCGGCGAGACTTCTACGCTTCGCGTGAAGGAAGAGGCTGAGGACTATCGCTACTTCCGTGAACCCGATCTCGTGGACCTCGCTCCCGATCAGGCTTGGAAGGACCGAGTACTGGCCGGGCTTCCAAAGCTGCCGGCCCGTCGCCGTCAGGACCTTGAAGCACTGATGACCAACCCCACTGACGCTCAGCGTGACGGGGTGACCACTGTGGTTGACCTTGGCCTTGACGTCTACGTCGAAGGTGTGGCTCAGGCTCACGGTGACGTGGCACTGGCAGTGGCTCGCGCCGCCAACGAATTGGCGGCCGCCATCGAAAAGCTCGCGAACCTGACCGTGGAGAACTTCGTCGCCACCGTAGCCATGGAACAGTCGGGCCAACTCTCGGCCACCCAAGCCAAGAACGTTTTGAGCGAACTGCTCGAAAAGGGTGGCGATCCAGTCAGCGTGGCCAAAGCCAAGGGATTCGAACAACTTTCCACTGACTCGCTTTCAGCGACAGTTGGTGAACTGATTGTGGCCAACCCCGATGAATGGCAGCGATTTAAGGACGGGGACGACAAGTTGGCCCAGTTCTTCATTGGTCTCGTCATGAAGGCAACGAAGGGTCAGGCCAACGGCAAGGCCGTCATTGCCGAATTGCAGTCTCGCCGCTAAGCCGGTTCGTAGTAATTGCGTCGGGATTCCTAAACTGTCACTATGACGACCCACCCCACCCCTCGAAGTTCAGTCGTAACCCAAGGGAAGAACCGCGCCCCGGCTCGCGCAATGCTTCGGGCCATGGGCCTACGCGACGAGGACATGTCCCTGCCGCAAATCGGCGTGGCCTCGTCATGGAACGAAGTGACTCCTTGCAACTTGCCACTCGATCGTTTGGCTAAGCGCGCCAAGGTGGCCGTTCGTGAAAACGGCGGAATCCCGTTCGAATTCGTCACGATTGCCGTTTCTGACGGAATCTCCATGGGCCACGAAGGCATGCACGCCTCCTTGGTTTCGCGTGAGGTCATTGCAGACTCTGTGGAAACAGTTATGCACGCAGAGCGTTTCGACGCCATGGTGACATTTGCCGGATGCGATAAGTCGCTACCCGGCATGCTTATGGCCGCCGCTCGCTTGGACGTTCCCAGTGTGTTTCTTTACGGCGGTTCAATTCTGCCCGGGTACCACGACGGAGAGGCTCTCGACATTGTTTCCGTCTTCGAAGCCGTCGGCGCGAATGCCGTTGGCAATCTGAGCGACGAAGAACTCTCGATGATCGAACTCAAGGCCTGCCCTGGTGAGGGTTCCTGTGCGGGAATGTTCACAGCCAACACGATGGCCAGCGTGGGTGAAGCGCTCGGTATGTCGATTCTTGGCTCGGCCTCGGCCCCGTCGATTGACTCTCGTCGTGACGACTACGCGTACGCGTCCGGCGTCGCCGTGCTGAATCTTTTGGATCGCGGCATTACGGCCCGACAGATCATGACCAAGAAGGCCTTTGAAAATGCCATCTCGGTAGTAATGGCATTGGGCGGCTCGACCAACGCCGTTCTGCACATCTTGGCCATTGCCCACGAAGCCCGTGTCGAACTCGAGCTGGATGACTTCAACCGCATCGCCCGCCGTGTCCCACACCTGGCTGATACCAAGCCACACGGTAAGTACCACATGACTGACCTCGACAAGATTGGTGGCGTGCCCGTAGTCCTCGCGCACCTGCTCGAAGCTGGACTCCTACACGGCGACGTAATGACGGTTTCTGGTCGCACGATGGAAGAGAACCTGAAGGAGTACAACGCCCCGAAGCCCGACGGTCTCGTGGTGCACCCTCTTTCGAACCCCATTCACGACCGCGGCGGTATTGCGGTCTTGACCGGCTCACTAGCCCCCAAGGGTTCAGTTGTGAAGGTGGCCGGTATCGACAACTTGACGTTCGACGGCACCGCTCGCGTCTTTGATGGCGAAGACGCTGCAATGACTGCCATCATGGCCGACGAGATTCAGCCCAACACGGTCGTAGTGATTCGTTATGAAGGCCCCAAGGCCGGGCCGGGTATGCGCGAGATGCTCGCCGTTACTGGTGCCATGAAGGGCGCCGGACGCGGTGGAGACTGTGCTCTCGTGACCGATGGTCGATTCTCTGGCGGTACGCACGGATTCTGTGTGGGTCACGTGGCGCCCGAAGCCCTCGACGGTGGGTCGATTGGGCTCGTTCGCGACGGGGACCGAATCGTTATCGACGTCAACAAGGACTCCATTGACCTCATCGTGGACGCCGCCGAACTGGCCCGCCGAGCTACGGAGGTCGTTCCCTTCGTGCCGCGCTACACCACCGGAGTTCTCGAGAAATTCGCTCGTTTGGTACAAGGTGCCGAGAAGGGCGCAGTGACCTCGGCCTAGTACTTGAATTTTTTCACCGACTGTGACAAACTGCTGCCATGACAAACCGTGGATCAGTACTTGTAGTAGTAGGTGTTGGCCAACGGTAGCGTCACGTCGTACGCTTCCCGAGGCCTCCCAAAAAGGGAGGCCTTTTTTCATTTCTAAACAAGGAGTTGTTGTGCAGCTAACAGGAGCCCAGGCGCTTATCAAGAGCCTTGAGCAGATGGGTGTCGACACCATCTTCGGCCTGCCCGGCGGAGCAATTCTTCCGGTCTACGACCCGCTCATCGATTCATCAATCCGTCACATTCTCGTGCGTCACGAACAGGGTGCCGGTCACATGGCCGAGGGCTACGCCATGGCTACCGGTCGCCCCGGAGTCGCCATGGTGACTAGTGGTCCGGGCGCGACGAACATCGTGACTCCCATCGCTAACGCCCACATGGACTCGACGCCGCTCGTGGTCATTACCGGCCAGGTGCCAACGGCCAATATCGGTACTGACGCCTTTCAGGAATGCGATATCACCGGTATCACTATGGGCATCACCAAGCACAACTTCCTCGTTACCACGGCCCATGAGATTCCTCGGGCCGTAGCTGCCGCGTTTCACATTGCCACCACTGGTCGACCTGGACCAGTGCTCATCGACGTTCCTAAGGATGTCACGCAAGGAATGATGGAGTGGTGGTGGCCTGAGACTATTGAAGATCTCGACTTGCCCGGGTACCACCCCGAAAGTGACGTTGACACTGCGCTGATCCAAGCAGCGGCAGCGTTGATCGCGGCTGCTGAGCGCCCCCTGCTTTACGTCGGTGGTGGCGTCTTGAAGTCACGCGCCAGCGCTGAGCTCTTGGCGTTTGCCGAGCGGACGAACATTCCCGTCGTGACGACGTTGATGGCCCGTGGCGCATTTCCTGATTCCCATCGTCTCCACCTCGGCATGCCCGGTATGCACGGCATGTACGCCGCCGTTACCGCCATGCAGCAGAGCGACCTGTTGATTACCCTGGGCGCCCGTTTTGACGACCGTGTGACTGGCCGCCTCGACGGGTTCGCACCATACGCCAAAATCATCCACGCCGACATTGACGCCGCCGAGTTCAACAAGATTCGCCAGGCCGACGTCGCTATTCGTGGACAGATCAAAGACACGCTGCTAGCCCTCGACGTCGCCACCAAGCAAATCGGTGACATCGCACCGTGGTGGCGGACCATAGATGCGTGGCGTGATGAATTCCCGTTGGCCTACGACCCTCAAGACCCCGCGGCGCTGTTGCGACCCCAGGCCATCATTGAGGC
>JBAXMO010000105.1:0-4378 GCA_037134255.1 Actinomycetes bacterium
GAGTGAGGGGGCCGTCATTGTTCGCAGTGGCGCTGACCTCGTTGATCGGCCGGGTTTCTACTTTGGCCCGAGCCTGCTCGATCACGTCACCACGGACATGGCCTGCTATCGCGACGAAATATTCGGCCCCGTCTTGTGCGTAGTGCGCGTCGAGAATTTCGACGACGCCGTAGCTCTCGTCAACGCCAACCCCTACGGCAACGGAGTAGCCATCTTCACCCGTGACGGCAACGCCGCACGACTCTTCAGTCGCGCCGTTTCGGTCGGCATGATCGGTATCAATGTGCCGTTGCCTGTTCCGGTGGCGAGTTTCTCCTTTGGCGGCTGGAAGAACTCACTTTTTGGCCACGCCCACATGTACGGACCAGAAGGTATGGCCTTCTACACCCGGGGCAAAGTCGTCACTTCAAGGTGGCCGGAGCCCAGCGAGTCACAAATAGACCTGGGCTTTCCCAGAACAAGATAAACATGAGCCAACTGAACCACTTCCTTTGGGGCGGTCTACGTGAAGCCGCCCTGATGGTCTGGATGACCTTCTGGCCCCTCGTCCTCGGCTTTACGATTTCCGGAGTGGTCCAATCTTTCGTCAGGCGTAACGGCCTCCGGCAAACCCTCGGGGCCTCGACATTCCGTTCAGCCTCCACGGCGAGCATCCTCGGCGTTATCTCCTCCTCCTGCAGTTATGCCGCCAGCGCCATGGCGCGAGCCCTCTTTGTGCGCGGGGCGTCGTTCACTAACGCCACCATCTTCATGATCGCGTCTACCAACCTCGTTATCGAGCTCGGCATCGTTCTCTACCTACTTCTCGGTTGGCAATTCCTCGTGGCTCAAATCATTGGTGGTCTCATCATGGTCGCCATCCTCGCCTTGGTCGGACGTCGCCTACTAGACGTTGATCAGGAGGCACTCCGTGCGGCGAGCGACGACTCGCCCGCAGGTGCCCAGCGTGACGAGGTAGTCCCTTCCTTCCGCGAAGCTCAGGGTTGGTTTCGAGCGGCGCGCTACACCATCGGTGACATCACCATGCTGCGCAAAGAACTTTTCTTTGGGTTTCTCGTCGCCGGCTTCCTGGCCGCCGAGATTCCTGATTCGTGGTGGTCGCATCTCTTTATGACCAATCACGGCTGGTGGACCACGGTAGAAAACGTTGTCATCGCCCCACTCTTCGCCGTCATCTCATTCGTCTGCTCCGTAGGGAACATCCCACTTGCAGCAGCACTATGGGTAAAGGGCGTCAGCTTTGGGGGGGTCATCGCCTTTATCTTTGCTGACTTGGTCACACTTCCCCTCCTGCTCATCTATCGACGTTTCTACGGAGGTGCGAGAGCGCTACGGCTCTTTCTAGTCCTGTGGGTCGTTATGAGCACCGGGGGCCTCCTTATCGAGTTGATCTTTCGTGCGCTGCACGTCGTTCCGCCGATTCCCAGCCACGTCATGATGGGCCACGAATTTTCTCTCGGGTGGAATCTCTGGCTCAATATCGCGGCCATCGTAAGTTTGCTACTCACCTTTGCGCTGAGTCGACGGAGCGTCAGCGACGACAGTGTCGCTATCGATCCCGTTTGCGGCATGCAGGTGGCCAAAGACTCACCGGCCGCCGTGGGCGACGTCGATGGCATCCGCTACTACTTCTGCGCACCCCGCTGCCAGGAGCGATTCATGAATGACCCGACAAAGTTTCTGAGCCAGACCCCCGTCATGGTGGAAGATCCTGACGGCGACGCTACCGATCCCATCTGTGGCATGAAGGTGAACTCCAAGCAACCTCCCGCGCAAGCCGACAGCCCCACCGGACCGGTGTATTTCTGTAGTGAGGGCTGTCGGGGACAGTGGTTGGCTGGACCGAATGCCGCGCCAGGCACCCAACAAATTTCGCTCAGCCGAAAGCCCAAAATATGAGTCGCCGCGTGGAAGTCGGGCCTTCACCTCGCGTCTACGGTGTCTGCATTCACGACGGTGCCGTGCTCTTGGTTCGAGCATCCAATCCCCACGACGGCGGCGAGATCTGGTGGCTACCGGGTGGAGGAATCGACTGGGGTGAATCGCCCCAGCAGACTCTGGAACGAGAGTTCACCGAGGAGACGGGTCTGGTCGTTACCAACCACCTTCTCCACTCAGTGCTTGATGATCAGCGTGTCCGAGTCAACGGTGATCACGTCCACACGGTACGAATCATCTACCTCGCCACGGTGGAAGTTGCTCCCCTTCAGCACGAAGCCGGTGGGACTACTGATTTTGTGATGTGGGCCAAACTCAGCGAGCTCGATCAGCTTCGTTTGGCCGACTACGCCCAATCCTCGATTGAGGACGTGGCCACCATGCTCGCGTCCACGGAGACCAACGAACTCAAAAGTTCGTTGGCTCCGTTTCGCGCGGCGGCCAATCTCTAGACGAAGTACTTCGTCTTAAGTTCGCGCTTCAAGAACTTTCCGGCGGGGTTCCGCGGGAGTGGTTCGCTCGTGAAGGCAATACGGGTTGGAACCTTGAATCCAGCCAGGCGAATCGATACGTGATTGCGGAGTTCATCATCCGTCAATTCCGTACCGGCACGGAGCATGACCACGCAGGCCACCTCTTCGCCCAGTCGCTCGTGCGGCACACCGAAAACAGCGGCTTCGTGTACCGAAGGGTGCTCGTATATGGCCGCTTCGACTTCGGCCGAGTAGACGTTTTCACCAGCGCGTAGCACCATGTCCTTGGCGCGGTCTTCAATGTATAAGAAGCCCTCTTCGTCAACACGACCGATGTCGCCACTGCAAAGCCATCCGTCGACAATCGTCTCCGCGGTGGCTTCGGGCTTCTGCCAGTAGCCACGGATCAACGTTGGGGACTTCATCCAAATCTGTCCTCGCTCACCGACCGGCATGCTCTTGAGATCATCGTCACGAATGTCAAAGTCCATGATGATTGTCGGTGTCCGGCCAGTCGACGAAGGATGGCTGACGTAGTCATCTCCGAAGTTTCCAGGGCCGTAGGCGTTGGTCTCAGTCATGCCGTAGCCAATACTGGGTCGTCCGGTCTTGAAGGAACTTTCGACGCGAGCCACCAGTTTTGGTGGCGCAGGTGCTCCACCGCCACCGATGGAGGCGAGTGAGCTGGTGTCGTACTTCGAGAAGTTCGCACTCTCCAGCATGTCCCAACTCTGCGTTGGTACGCCGACGAAGTTGGTGACCTTGTGGCGCTCTATGAGCTGCAAGGCGCGCTCGGGCTCCCAGCGGTACATCATCACTAGTTTGAAGTGCCACATGAAACTGCTCATCATTACTGGAATACAACCCGTCACGTGGAAGAGCGGCACGATCAAAATGAAGCAGGCAGGCAGGCCACTGGTCTGCTCTGCAGCCCCACGGCGAGCGGCATTCACGTAGGCACTCGAGGAGAAGGCCATGAGGGCCTGTGTCACGGCGCGGTGCGAGGACACGGCACCCTTCGGGAATCCCGTTGTGCCGGACGTGTAGAGAATCGTGGCGTCGTCTGTCGGGGCGATCTCGACGTCGGGCATCGCCATGCCGTGCACGATGACTTCATTCCAGTTCTGAACACCGGGGTCGAGGGGCTGCAGATCATCAAGGCGAACGCCGAGCATCGCCACATTGGCCTTGTTGCAGGCCTTGTGGGCACGAGCAATTCGCTCGGTGTCGGCGATCAGCAGGGAGAGTCCGGCGTCATTGACGGCATACTCCATCTCATCTTCCGTCCACCACGCGTTAAAGGAGACCGAGATGGCGCCAACCGAGGTGATTGCTGCGAAGGAAATAATCCATTCGGGGAGGTTGCGCATGGCCACACCGACGCGATCACCCTTCTTGATGCCGAAGTGATGCACGAGGGCGTAAGCCAGAGCGTCGACTGACTCCATGACCTTCTTGTAGCTCCACTCTTCATCCTCGTAGACGAGGAAGATGCTTTCGTCGATTCGCGCGGGGGCGAAGACATCGCGGAGTGAATTGGGGGCGTTTTTAAAGACGCGATTCGTGACGCCATCCACCGTCTCTTCAATAACTTCAAATGGCTGACCGGCACCGGAAATCGCCGCAATCGCCTCGTCGTACGTCATGGTCACATCTGCCTCCCTAGGACTCTGTGAATCCTATGGCAGGAGGAGGGGGGTGGCGTCGAGATTTCTTGCTAGAACTATTGGATGCCAATCAACGTGACCGCCATTGCCGGCCTGCCCGACCACGTCAACGACGTACGAATTCGGACGGCCAATTTCATCAATACCGAGATTTTGCCCCGTGAAAGCGAGCTCTTCGTTCGCCGCAAGGGTGCCGCCGTGACCGAGGCGGAATTGGCTCACGCCAAGACGCTGCGCGAGGACATCAAGGCCAAGGTGAAGTCGGCCGGCCTCTGGGCTCCCCACCTTCCTCAGGAGTAC
>JBAXMO010000106.1:0-4356 GCA_037134255.1 Actinomycetes bacterium
CCGCTCCTGGTCGCTGATGAAGTCAATGCCGTGCAGTTCGACACGGAATGCCGGCGGCTCTTCGTGGCTGGGCTCGTTGGTCATGGAGGAACTAAGCGTAGGTGGTCTCAATAATGTCGCGGGTCTCTTTTCTTGCGACGTCGAGAAGTGTCGACGTTTTATTATTGAACCAATGAACGAATACGGAATCGCTTGGAATGCCAGCCGACAGCGCGTGAGTGATCTCATTGTGGGGACTCCACTTCTGAAGCTCGAGCAAGTGGCACCCCTAACACCCGAGTGGCGCGTACGAGACGTCGTAGCCCACCTAGTGGGCGTGGCCCAAGATGTCTCGAGTGGCAACTTCCCCCAAGACTTTGATGCTTGGACGTCGGCCCAAGTCGAACGACTTCGGACAACCGATGCCCATGAGCTCATCCGCCAGTGGCACGAGTGCTCCCTCGGTGAGATGCTTTCTGAACCACTGGCGATTGCTCTGTTTGATCAAGTGACGCACGAGGCCGACATCTGTCACGCCTTAGGTACACCCGTGCATCTGGATCCAATCACGCTCACGCTCCTCTCGAAGTTCACGCTCAATCGCTTCGGTGCGCTCGAAAATGACTTGCACGTCACCCTGCATCTCGACGGGCAAGAGTTCGTGACTGGCACCGGCGGGCACAACGTCACGCTTTCGGCACCGGCCTTTGAGTGGTTCCGGGCGAGTAGTGGTCGACGCAGTGTTCGCCAGATACAGGTAATGGAGTGGCGTAGCGATGTCGACGTGCTCGAGATTCTCTTCCAGAGCGGCTTCTTCACGCCTTCAAAATTCGACGTTATTGAAATCGTGCGTTAGGTGCCACCGGCCCCCCCCCGCACTGAAAGGCCGAATGAGGGCCCTCTACTCTGCTAGTCCGTGTTCTAGTCCCCAGTGCGTAGACAAGTTTTCTGCTTCCGCAATGCCGGAAATGGCAATGGAAAAGCCCTGTCCGACGATGACGAGGAACACCGCCTTCTCGTGCTGTGCGCTTGTGAAGACGTTCTCGCAGAAATTCCCCCTCCGTGAATAGCGACGACCCCAAAGTTTGTGTAGTGTCGCCAGTACGAGGTCGTCCAAGGGGGGCGCCTCATAGACGGAGATTTCTGAGAAGAGATCTCCGAGGAAAAGGGGGAAGCGTGGAAAACACGTTTAGCCGTCGTTCATTCCTCACTCACTCGGCAGCAGCTGCCGGTGGAATCGCAATGGCCGGCACAGTTGTCGACTCATTGGTTTCCGCCGCTGGCGCCGCAACCGAAGTTGGTGTGGACTCAATCCCAACCAGTGGGCAAAAAGGTGGAACCCTTCGAATCGGAATCGGTTCTGAGGTACCCGACAAGTTGCACTTCTCTGGTGCACAGGGCAAGATGGATGCCGCCGCGTTCTGCATCGCCAATGCTGTCTACGACCCACTGTTCCTCTCTGCGGCTGACGGCAAGTCGTGGCTGCCACACCTGGCCCTCAGTGCCGTGCCCAACAGCACCAAAACTGAGTGGACCGTGACGCTTCGTCAGGGTGTGACCTACCACAACGGAGATGCATTCAATGCAGACAACGTTGTAGGCAACTACTCTGCAGCGAATGCCGACCTTACGGTTGGTCTGGCTATCAAGCCGTTGATCAAGAGCTGTGTCAAGGTCAGCACCTACGTGGTTAAGTACACCACGCAGATGCCTTGGACCACCTTCCCGTTCCAGCTCGCCGAGCAGCAGATTTCCTTCATGGCTCACCCCAGTGACTTGGACTCCGCTGGTGGCAAGCCCATCGGCACCGGTCCATTCAAGTTGAACCAGTTGTCTGACTGGGACGTCCAGACCGCTGGTGGTGGTACGTCAACATGGCACGCCAACCCCAGCTACTGGAAGAAGGATGCCAACGGTGGTTCATTGCCGTATGTTGACACCATCGTTTTCAAGGTCATCGTTGACGCGGCGGAGCGCTGGCAGGCACTGCAGTCCAACTCCATCGACCTGATGTCGAACGCTGACGGTGGCACTATCAAGGCCGTGAAGCAGGCGGTGGGCGGAAACGCCAAGGCCACTTCGGGCTCGAACTCCACTTACAGGTGGGTGAGTGACGAGGACAGTGCTCGCGAGCCTGCGATTAACTCAATCATCTGTAACACCAACATGAGCCAGGGTGGCTGGGTTGGCGGTAAGCCCAAGGGCGCCGTTAACCCGTCGAACGGTGCTTGGGTTGCCAACGCAACTCCAGTTATCGCTGACGTGACGATTCGTCAGGCATGTGCCATGGCGATCAACCGAGCCACCTTCAACAGCGTTTGTGACGGTGGTGTTGGCCAGGTTGCTAATGGTATCTTCCGCCCATCGATTAAGGGCAAGGCTGCAACGGGTCTCTACAAGGACCCTAAGTACCCTGCGTTCAGCGTTTCGAAGGGTAAGAAGCTCGTTGATGCCTGGAAGAAGAAGAACACAGGTGTTGCCGCAGCCTTCGTAATCGACATCGTTCAGGGCAGCTCGGCCCAGCAGCAGGCCTTCACGTTCATCAAGAACGCGTTGTCTGCCATCGGCATCACGGTGACTTCACGTGCCTTGACGCAGCCTGACCTGATCGGTAAGAAGATCTCGAAGGAATACGATGCTTCGACTTGGAGCCAGTTCGGTGGAATGGTCCCTGACCTTAACTACGTCTGGTTCAACAGCTCGAAGTTCCTGGGCAAGCAGGCCAACAACTACGTGAACTTTGCGCAGCAGGCTGACCCGCTCATCAACGCGGGCATGCTCCTCGGTATGGCTGCTGTCCCGGGCTCAACTGCTCAGCAGAAGGCTTGGCAGGGTGTGAACGCTCGTATGGCCATCGATGTTCCATACCTGTGGCTCGACACGACGGTCACCATGTGGGCCGCACGTGCGAACGTAAAGAACTTTGCGTACGCATCTGCCGCTACGGCTACTGGCAATAACGGATCCGCGCGGGCCTACAGCCCCGACGGTGGTTCTGCCCGCTGGGAGCACATCTACAAGGCCTAGTCCTTGCAGATCGGTAGTAACGATCGACACCGGCGGTACCTACGGGTACCGCCGGTGTTTCGTTGTCTAGACCTCGCTCGTGGCGGGGTGGTCGATACGACCAGGAGTATTACGCCACCAGAACAGCTGGGTCAGTACTAAGAGTGCTGACGAAACAGCGATGACGGTGAAGGGAAGTCCGGGCGAGACCTCAAAGAGAGCTCCCGAGATGATCGCCGAAATCGCTAGAGCTGCCGTATTGGCAGTTGTGGAGATACCCTGACGTCGTCCGAGCTCGCGGTCATGGGCGCCTTGAGTCAAGAGTGATGAGAGGGCGGGAACACACAAGGCCGCGCCGATGGCTTCTCCCGATCCCAGTATCAGCAGGGCGGGGATGTTGTGGATATGGGGATAGAGAAATAAGAAGAGGGCTCCGTTGAGACCTCCGAGGATTGCTATGACTCGCCGATCGAATCGATCGGCCATTCGCCCACCCACCCCAGCGAGGAGAACCCACGGAAGACAGAAGAAGGTCCAACTGAGGCGAATCTGGGTTGAGGAAGCACCTAGCGTATGCATCAAGAGACTCCAGCAGGTTTCGTAGACGCCCACGCACAAACCAACGGCCGCTGTGCCAACAATGGCACCAATCACCTGATTCGTCATCTGGACTGGCGGCAGAGGCTCGTGGTGGTGCTCAGGGGGCGTGGGGGGAAGCGTCCTGAGGGTGAAGAATCCCGCCGCAGCACTCGCAATGCCGGCAAAGAGGTAGGCCCAGCCCAATTGGTCAATAGTGATGAAGACGCCGAACATGGGGCCGGTGGCAATGCCGAGCAATTGGGCCGCAAAGATTTTGGACATTGCCGCTCCCCGCTCGTTCTCAGGAAAGAGAGCGGCGACGGTGGACAGCGACGACACTTCGATTGCTCCGGCCGCCGCTCCTTGGATGGCGCGAGTGATAATGAACCAAACGGCGGGCACCGCCAACAGGTACGTGGGACTAGCGATGGCGTAGAGAAAAAGTCCACTGGCCAAAACGACGCGTCGCCCGAATCGGTCGGCGAGATGACCCGCCACAAACTGGGTCACGACGCCGGCGATGAAGAAAGCAGACATGATGACGCCAATCTCGGCCGTAGAAATGCCTCGCTGGCGAAGAAAGAGGGAGAGAAGCGGAAGCCCGAGGGTGGCACCCATCCACTGGATGGCCACAATGAATTGAAGGCGTCTGAGAATCCTTTGGGGGCTCATGACTGACACGGAGACCACGCTACCGTTCGCCTCATGCCATTGGCCGGCCATAAGCGAATCGAGGCATCGGTCTTCTAGGCTCACGTCATGAATCTCGAACTTTCTGGCAAGGCCTTCATC
>JBAXMO010000107.1:0-4287 GCA_037134255.1 Actinomycetes bacterium
GCTGAGTGTCAAAGTTGGCTTCTGGCAAGTGCTGGCCGAAGCCCGTCAAAACTTTGGTGACAAGTGGGCCGGCATTGCAGACTTTGACCTGCGTTACCGCCACCGCGAAGCCGACCTGTGGGCCAACCCCGAGACCCGCGTCTCCCTCACTCGGCGCAGCCAAGTGCTGCAGTCGATTCGTCGCAACCTGTGGGACCAAGAGTTCATGGAAGTTGAAACCCCGATGCTTAACGCCGTCCCCACCGGTGCGGCCGCTCGACCGTTCGTCACGCACCACAACGCTCTGGGCGCCGATTTCTTCTTGCGGATTGCCCCCGAGTTGTGGCTGAAGCGCCTCGTTGTCGGTGGTTACGAACGAGTCTTTGAAATGGGTCGAGTCTTTCGTAATGAGGGCATTAGTCCTCGGCACAATCCCGAGTTCACGATGCTTGAGCTCTACGTGGCCTACTGGGACTACGAGAACATGATGACGTTGACCGAAGAGCTCTGCGCCAAAGTCGCCATGGACGTGCTCGGCACGACGGAGATCACCTATCAGGGTCGGGACTTCTCCTTCAAGACCGGCTGGCCCCGCCGCTCAATGGCCGAACTGGCCAGTGAGGCCGTGGGCGAAGACGTCTCGGTTCACACACCAATGGAACGCTTGACGAAGTTGCTCAACGACCGCGAGGTCAAGGTGCACGCCTCGTGGGGTGCGGGACGATGCCTCTCAGAACTCTTTGAAGCCACGGCCGAAGCCGACATCTGGAACCCCATGTTCGTAACGGAGCACCCACTCGAGATCTCGCCGTTGGCCCGTGGCCACCGCCGTGACCCCATGCTGACAGAACGATTTGAAGCGTTCGCGACCGGTCGAGAACTAGCCAACGGATTCTCCGAGCTCAACGACCCTGACGTGCAGCGGGCCCGCTTTGAAGATCAGGCCCGTCTGGCCGCGGCCGGTGACGACGAAGCGATGCAGATTGATCACGACTACATCAAGGCGTTGGAGTGGGGTCTACCCCCGACGGCCGGCCTCGGTATTGGTATTGACCGCCTGGCGATGTTGATTGCCGACGCTTCCAACATTCGAGAGGTCATAGCCTTCCCGACGTTGAAGCCAATCCGCGAGCCTTAGGCCTCCGGGAGTCCTTCGAGGAGGGCTTCGATCAGTCGGCTGAAACCCACGCGTAGTGGTTCGTCGGCGACACTGGCCATGGCCTCGCGACCCTGGGCCACGAAGGTGCGGGCCGCCGCGTAGGTGGCGGCGATGCCGTCGGTAGAGACCACGAGCTGGCGAGCCTGCTCGCGCTCTTCATCGTTCAACGGTTTGCCGAGCATCTCGCGAAGCTGGGGACCGACGACGGAATCGTTCATGGCGTGGATGGCCGGCAGGGTGTAGACACCTTCGGCGAGGTCTTGCCCGGCGGGCTTACCGAGCTGCCCGTCGGTGGCGACCATATCCAAGATGTCGTCACGCAGTTGGTAGACCATGCCGAAGCAACGTCCAAACTCATTGAGGGCTTCGACTTCTGAGACGGGACGGTGCGCGGTAAGAGCTCCGACTCGGCAACTGGCCGCCATCAGTGATGCGGTCTTACCTTCGATGGCCAGGTAGTAGTCATCGATCTGCCGGTCACGGTCGAAGGAGGTGCGCACTTCAGCGACCTGTCCTCGGGTCAGCCAGGCCAGGGTGCGTGCGAGGAGTCCGGCAATTTCAGTGCCGAGGTCGGCGGCGATGGCCGCGCTGCGCGCCATGAGATAGTCACCGGCCACGATGGCAATCAAGTTGCCATAACGGGCGTTAACGCTGTCCACATTGCGACGCACTTCGGCTTCGTCCATGACGTCATCGTGATAGAGCGAGGCCAAGTGCATCAGTTCGAGGGCCACGCCACCAAGCAGATCGTCGCGCGTGGCCTCCCGGGCACCGCCAGTGGCCGATGCGACGGCGAGTAGGGGGCGCAGGCGCTTCCCACCGGCATTTATGAGGTGAGTGGTGACATTATCGAGATAGGGGTCGCCAAAGACCACGGACTCGGTCAGGAGCGTCTCGAGGCTACGAAGGTCCGTTTCGACTTGCGGCAAGCCGAGACGTTCATGAATGTTCACGTATTTAACATTAGGGCGTTCGCACCAACGACTATTCGGGCAACCCGTAGTACTTTACGCGCTGCACGCGAAGTTCGCCGACCCCGACTTCTAGCGATGCCGAGATTGTGAGAATGCTCGCAAACGTACGCCACGTTGGAATCAACCACGATCGTCAGGGGAAAGGGTCGGGGGAGTACTACATCAATGAGATTTGCCCAGAGGGACGCGAGATAGCGATGTCACTCTCACCGGTACACTGCCATACAAGTACAGGAGGTACCCCTTGTTCGAGCGATTTACAGACCGAGCCCGCCGGGTTCTCGTACTGGCCCAAGAAGAGGCCAGAGAACTCAACCACGCCTTCATTGGTACTGAGCACATTCTGCTCGGACTTATTCGCGAAGGCGAAGGCGTGGCCTTCAAGGCTCTTGACGCCCTGGGCGTGTCTTTTGACGCCGTGCGCGAAAAGGTCGAAGAGGCCATCGGCACCCCCGGTACCGCCACGGCCGGGTCACCACCCTTCACGCCCCGCGCCAAGAAGGTCCTCGAACTCTCACTCCGCGAGGCCCTGAGCCTCGGACACTCCTACATCGGAACCGAGCACATGCTCTTGGGTCTGGTGCGCGAGTCTGACGGCGTTGCCGCCCAGGTCCTCGAAGGTCTCGGTGCCGATCCGGCCCGTGTCCGTAACCAGGTCATGCAGATGATGTCGGGACAGGGTCAGCGCGAAACACCTTCGAACGCCTCACCTACCTCCAAGAACGAACCCGGCGAGTCGGCCGGCTCCGCCGTTCTCGATCAGTTCGGTCGCAACCTGACGCAGCTCGCTCGCGAGGGCAAGCTCGACCCGATGATTGGCCGCGACAAGGAAGTCGAGCGAGTGATGCAAATTCTCTCGCGCCGTACCAAGAACAACCCCGTCCTCATCGGTGAGCCCGGTGTTGGTAAGACGGCCATCGTCGAAGGTTTGGCCCAGAAAATTGTGGCTAATCAGGTTCCCGCGACCTTGGCTGACAAGCAGCTCTACACCTTGGACCTCGGAGCGCTCGTGGCCGGTTCGCGGTACCGCGGTGACTTCGAAGAGCGTCTGAAGAAGGTGCTCAAGGAAATTCGTACTCGGGGCGACATCATTTTGTTCATCGACGAGATCCACACGCTGGTCGGCGCCGGTGCTGCCGAAGGCGCCATTGACGCCGCTTCAATCTTGAAGCCCATGTTGGCTCGAGGGGAACTCCAGACCGTTGGTGCCACCACCACCGAGGAGTACCGCAAGCACATTGAAAAGGACGCCGCTCTCGAGCGCCGCTTCCAACCCGTGAAGGTCGACCAGCCATCCGTGGCCCTGACCATCGAAATCTTGAAGGGTCTTCGCAACGTCTACGAAGAGTTCCACGCGGTGACCATCACTGACCAGGCTCTCGTAGCCGCCGCCAACCTCGCGGACCGCTACATCGCGGACCGCTTCTTGCCGGACAAGGCCATCGACCTCATCGACGAAGCTGGTTCACGCCTGCGCATTCGCCGCATGGAGGCCACACCGGCCCAGAAGAAGGTTGACGAAGAGCTCATCCGTATTCGCGCCGATCGTGCCGAGGCCCTCGAGAAGGGTGCCAACGAGCAGGCCAAGTTGTTGGAGTCCCAGGAGCTCGAGCTCGTGGCCAAGAAGGACGAACTGGATGCCGAAGTTACGGCGGCCGGTGGCAAGACCTTCGACGTCGTGGACGAAGAGATGATTGCCGAAGTCTTGGCCGTGTGGACCGGTATCCCGGTCTACCGCCTCACCGAAGAAGAGACCACCAAGTTGCTGCGCATGGAGGACGAACTTCACAAGCGCATCGTGGGTCAGAACGAAGCCGTGAAGGCTCTGAGTCGTGCGATTCGTCGCACCCGCTCCGGCCTGAAGGACCCCAAGCGTCCCGCCGGATCCTTCATCTTCCTCGGCCCCACCGGTGTCGGTAAGACGGAGCTCGCCAAGACCTTGGCCGAGTTCTTGTTCGATGACGAAGACGCGTTGATTCAGCTCGACATGAGTGAGTACATGGAGAAGCACACCGTGAGCCGTTTGGTCGGTGCCCCTCCGGGCTACGTGGGCTACGACGAGGGTGGTCAGTTGACCGAAGCCGTTCGCCGCAAGCCCTTCTCGGTGGTGCTCTTCGACGAAGTCGAAAAGGCTCACCCCGACGTGTTCAACACCTTGTTGCAGATTCTCGAAGA
>JBAXMO010000108.1:0-4242 GCA_037134255.1 Actinomycetes bacterium
TACTGAGACGTACAGATCGAGAGATTTTGCGAACCGAATGACGTCGCGATAGCGCTCCCACGCCGACACATCCACGACATCGGCACGGGGCTCGACGCGGGTCCATTCCACAGTGAGGCGAATGCCATCCAGACCGAGTGCCGGTACCTGGGCAATAGCCAGTTCGTAGTCACGCCAGAGATTGGCCGCTTCACCGGGCCCGGCGAGACGCCACAACCCGATGGCCGGTGAATAACAGGTGGCGATTCCTCCGGGAACGTCGAAGCCCCCCTCGACGGCGTAGACATCCAAGGTGGCGAGAAGCGGTGGCAGAGCGGCCATGATTCCTAGTTTCGCACTTCACCGCACCCGCTCGATGTTCCACTAGCGTTCTGCCTACACCACAAGGTGACTTTCTCTTAAGGAGCAACCCATGGCCGATGAAATTCTTCGCGAGCGACGTGGACACGTCGAACTTCTCACAATCAACCGACCCGAAGCCCGCAACGCCATGAACCGCGCTGCTGCGGTAGCGCTTTCGGATGCCCTCGACGAGTGCGAGACCGACGACGACGTTTGGGTCGTTGTTCTCACCGCCGCCGGTGACAAGGCCTTTAGTGCCGGCATGGACCTCAAGGCCTTCGCGACCGGTGAGTTCCCCGTGACCGACAAGGGCTTCGGTGGCATCACCCAGCGCCAGTTCACCAAGCCCCTCATCGCGGCCGTCAATGGTTCGGCCCTGGCCGGTGGTTTCGAAATGATGATCAGCTGCGACATGGTGATCGCCGCCGACCACGCCGTGTTCGGTATTCCTGAAGCCAAGCGCGGACTCATTGCCGGTGGTGGTGGACTTATTCGCCTCGGCAAGCGCATCCCCCTGGCTATCGCCTACGAAATGGCCCTCACCGGTGACCCCATCTCGGCCACCCGCGCGGCCGAACTCGGTCTCGTCAACACGGTCGTTCCCGGTGACCAGGTGCTCGACGCCGCCCTCGCCCTCGCGGCCCGTATTGAAGCGAACGCCCCCTTGGCCGTCCGCACCTCGAAGCAGGTCATGCGTGACTCCCTCGAAATCACCGAGGCCGCCTCGTGGGACCTCAACAACGAGAAGTTCGGCATGATTGGCCGCTCGGCCGACGCTATGGAAGGCGCCATCGCCTTCGCCGAAAAGCGCACCCCCAACTGGCAGGGTAAGTAGTTATGACGGCCGCGGCACACCTCGCGTCCGGAATGGACATCCTGCGTATCTCGCTTCACATCCTCGGCGTCGCCGTTTGGGTGGGGGGTCAGATCGTTCTCGCCGGGCTCGTTCCCGTTTTGCGTGACGCAGGAGAAGGTGTACCGCAAAAGGCCGCCCGAGCCTTTGCTCGGCTCAGTTGGCCGGCCTTTGTGTTGGTCGTCATCACCGGGTTCTGGAATTACGGCCTTGAGTTTAAGACCGGCGCCACCTACGGATGGCAGATGGTCTTTGGCGTAAAGTTCTTGGCCGTTATCGCCGCCGGTGTCGGGGCCTACCTGCACTCCAAGGCTCAGACCCCCGCTCGCCGTGGCGCTACGGCCGGAATCGGCCTTCTCGCTTCACTCATCGCCCTTGTGCTGGGCGTCGCCCTCGCCGGCTAATCCTGCACTACTGTTTGTTCCAGAGCCGTTGTACTAACTAAGGAGAAGAGCATGATTGCAAACATCATGGGTCCCGACCTCATTATCGTTGTCGTTATTGCTGTCGTTGTCATCTTCGGTGGCAGCGCAATCCCCAAGCTGGCTCGCAACTTGGGCTCCGCCAAGACGGAATTCGAAAAGGGTCTCAAGGACTCCAAGTCCAAGGCCTCTACCGACGCTCCGGCTGACGACACCACCGCTCAGTAGTGTCCCGCGCCCTACCGGGGCGCAGTCGTACTCCAATCCCTCCTACATCGGTAGGAGAAAATCCATATTTTCAGTTCCGAAATTGTCGTATCTTCGACCAACGTGACTAAGGTTTCGATGTGGAATTGATGCCCCAAACCCCCCAGGGTGCACCAGCCAAGAGTCGACTTCGTCGTCTTGCGGTTGCGCTCGCACTCCCCATTGCCGGTATTTCCCTCTCTGGTTGCACGTTGCCCGGCTTCGGCGCACACCAGGCCGACACGACCACTGGTCAGTCGGCTTATCGCCTATGGCAGGGTTTCTCTGTCGTAGCGGCGATCATCGGTGCCTTCGTGCTCGCTCTTATCGTCTACGCCGTCGTGGCCTATCGCCGCAAGGGTGACACCATCCCGAAGCAGACGCAGTACCACGTGCCACTCGAAATCATCTACACCGTGATTCCGATTCTGATTGTGATTGCCCTCTTTGTCGCCACCATCGTCACCGAAAACAAAGTCTTGGCCATGCCGAAGACGGATGTTTCAATCAACGTCAATGCATTCCAGTGGGGCTGGGGATTCACCTACGACAAACAAAATGCCATCGCCATCGGCAATACGACGGAGTCACCAGTCATGGTGATGCCCGTTGATACCGACGTCAAAATCGTTCTGACCGCGACAGACGTCGTGCACGGCTTCTACGTCCGTGACTTCAATTTTTCCCGTTTCGCCTTGCCTGGTGTTAAGAATCAGTTCACCCTGCACGCCACGAAGACCGGCACATTCTTTGGCCAGTGCACACAGCTGTGTGGTCTCTACCACTCAATCATGTATTACAAGGTCAAGGTCGTTACTCAGGCCGAGTACCAGACGTGGCTGAGCTCGTTCAATACGCCTGAGGGCAAAGCGACCGCCGATGCGGCCAAGAAGGTACTGAAGGAGCAGATGTCAGCTCACGTACCAGTTAAGACTGAAATCTCACGAGGAGCCAACTAATGACGACGACTGTTGACCGCATTGCGACCGAGTCACATGATCACGGTGATGATCACGGTCACGGCCACGCCGAGCACCACGGTCCTCGTGGCATTCTGAACTGGCTGACCACAACCGACCACAAGATCATTGGTCTTTCGTACACCATCACTTCGGTCATCATGCTGGTGATCGGTGGCGCATTGGCTGAGGTCATCCGTGGCCAGCTCGCTACGCCCGATGGCCATTTGGTAACCATGGCTCAGTACAACCAGCTGTTCACCATGCACGGCTCGATCATGATTTACCTGTTCGCCGGTCCCTTTGCATTCGGAGCCTTGGCCAACATCATCGTGCCGATTCAAATCGGGGCTCCCGACATGGCCTTCCCTCGACTGAACGCACTGTCGTACTGGCTGTACCTCACGGGTGCCATCACGATGTTGCTCGGATTCTTCGTGACCGGTGGTGCCGCGAACTTCGGTTGGGTTGGCTACGCGCCACTCTCCGACGCGATCTACTCCCCTGGCGCTGGTGCTGACCTGTGGATCGGCGGCTTGCTACTGACCGGTTTCTCGGCCATCTTTACGGGTGTCAACATCTGTGCCACGGTCTTCTATCTGCGCGCACCGGGCATGACCTTGTTCCGTATGCCGATCTTCACCTGGAACCTTCTGGTCGTGTCTGTCCTCATCTTGCTGGCCTTCCCCGTTCTGACGGCCGGACTCATAATGCTCTACGCCGACCGGCACTTGGGCACCCACATCTACACCGTGGTTGGAGGAGGTTCGCCAGTTCTCTGGCAACACATCTTCTGGTTCTGGGGCCACCCCGAGGTGTACATCTTGGCCCTGCCGTTCTTTGGAATGGTTACCGAGATCATCCCGGTCTTCTCCAAGAAGCCCGTCTTTGGTTACAAGGGCATGGTCTTTGCCACACTGACCATCGCCGCGTTGTCATTGGGTGTGTGGGCTCACCACATGTTCACCACTGGTGTCGTACTGCTCCCCTTCTTCTCCATCATGAGCCTCTTGATTGCCGTCCCGACGGGAATCAAGATCTTCAACTGGATTGGGTCGATGTGGCGCGGACAGATTTGGTTCTCGGCCGCCATGCTCTTCTCAATTGGCTTCGTCATAACGTTCCTCATCGGTGGTTTGACCGGCGTGTACCTCGCGAGCCCACCTCTGGACTTTTTCACCCACGACACCTACTTCATCGTCGCCCACTTCCACTCGGTCGTAATGGCGCTCGTGATTGGTGGAATGGCCGGCCTCTACTACTGGGGCCCGAAAATCACTGGCTACATGCTCAATGAGCGGATTGGCAAGACTCAGTTCTGGTTCCTCTTCATCGGAACCCAGGTCTTCACGATTCCTCAGTACATCCTGGGCCTCCAGGGTATGCCCCCTGGAGGCCCAGGATGTACTGAGGAATCGTG
>JBAXMO010000109.1:0-4233 GCA_037134255.1 Actinomycetes bacterium
CCTAAGGATCGCTTACGGTTCCAGATCCCGGCCTTTCTCTGCACCTCTTGCCGCGTCTTCTTCTAAACCGCTATCGACTTTCAGCGTCGATAGCGGCCCTGGTCGTTGCTCTGGATCTGGGAAGTAAAGCGATAGTGGGGAAGTATCTCCATGGAAGTGTTAACTCCGGCGGTCTCTTTTCGTTAGTGCCAACGACCAATACGGGCCTTAGTTTCAGCGCGATGAGCGGTCATACATTGGCAACCGTGATTCTGGCGGTTATGGCGCTCATCTTCTGTGCTCGTCTCTTCATGAGGATTCAGTCCACGGTGGCCACGGTGGCACTCGCAATCATTATTGGTGGCGGTCTCTCAAACCTTGTTGATCGGGCTTTTCATGCCGGTCGGGTCAGCGACTTCGTCGGTGTTTCAACTTGGTTTGTCTGTAATGGCGCAGACATCGCCATCTCTTTGGGAGTGGTCCTGCTACTTGTGCCATTCTGTATGGGTCGGAAAGTGTTGCACTAATGAGTGATGAGTTTGTAGAAGATGAAGGTGGCGAAAACCTCGAGGTTTCGGTTCCGTACACCTTGGACGGAATGCGCATTGACCGAGCGCTCGCGATTCTTACCGGTCTGTCTCGTGCGGAAGCGCAGGCGATCCTCGAAGATGGTCGCGTCCAGATCAATGAAAAGGTCATCACGAAGGCCTCCTTTCACCTGGAAGACGGACAGCAGCTCGTGGCTCAACTACCGATCCCAGACGATGGTTTCGTAGTCCCTGAGCCGGACGTACCGGTCGACGTTGTTTTTGAAGATGAGCAGTTCCTAGTTATCAACAAGCGTGCCGATCAGGTTGTGCACCCAGGTGCTGGTCGAACTGGCGGTTCGTTGATTGCGGGTGTATTGGCTAGGTACCCCGAGATTGCCCAACTCTCAACCGAAGGTATCTGTGAGCCGCGCCGTCCTGGTGTTGTTCATCGCTTAGACCGAGGCACATCGGGCCTCTTAGTAGTGGCACGTACCGAAGAGGCGTTTGATTCACTCTCCGACCAGCTAGCCGATCGAACCATGGGTCGTACGTATCTGGGGCTAGTTGAAGGACATGTCGTGGAATCTCGTGGTGTCGTTGACGCACCCCTAGGACGGTCCACACGGACACCAACAATGATGACTGTCCGAAGTGATGGTCGACCGGCTAGAACCGGCTATGAGGTCATTGAGCGGTTGGAGAAGCCTCGACTGCAAACGCTTCTGCGCCTGCGTCTTGACACAGGCCGGACTCACCAAATCCGAGTCCATTTGTCGACGATTGGACACTCGGTCGTCAACGACTCGAAGTACGGTCACCGGCGCGACAAGCGATTAGACCAAGACCGTTTCTACCTGCACTCGGCGAAGTTGACGTTTCTGCATCCCAGCACAGGCGAGACGGTAACGACCATTGCGCCAATGCCGGACGATATTCGGGCGCTCACGCCCGACGCGCCAGACTGCTAGGCGTTTTCGTGCTGCGACAGGACTTCGGGGTCCTCGCGCAGAATCTCTAGAGCCTCTTCTTCGGCCCGACGAACACGGCGTACGCCGATGTCCATCTTCTGGGCGGTGGCTTGGAGGGAGAGTGGCGTTCCACCGTTGAGGCCGTAGCGGAAGTTCAAGACTTCGCGCTGCAGTTCGGTGAGCTGATTCAGAGCGCCCTTGAGCTGCTCGTGCATCATGTTGCGCTCGATGCCTTCAATCCAGGAGTCGTCGTTACTGCCAACCAATTCACCCAAAGTGGTAGTGGAGTCAGATGACGCGGGCTGGTCGAGACTGGCGGTCACTGAGGGCAGGTTTTCCAGTTGGAGGCGCTGAGTGCGGTTTATTCCCGTGGCTTCAAGAATCTCGTCATCGGTGGGCCGACGGCCGAAGAGGGAGGTCAGCTCGGCGGTAGCAGCCTCGAGGCGCTGCAGTTGCTCGCCGACTTCGAGGGGAATGCGAATGGTACGACCGTGCTGCTGCACGGCACGCTGGAGAGATTGACGAATCCACCAGGTGGCGTAGGTCGAGAACTTAAATCCACGCTCCGGCTCGAACTTTTCGACGGCGCGCATGAGGCCGAAGGTGCCCTCCTGTAAGAGGTCAGCCATTTCGACGCCACGGTCCTGATAGCGACGTGCCCAGTGGATTACGAGTCGAAGGTTTCCAGCGATCATCTGCTTCTTGGCTTCGGCGTCACCGTCTTGCACACGCTTGGCGAGCTCGACCTGCTCGTCGTAGTTAGGCATGGGGTACTTGTCGAGGTCGCGCATGAAAAGCGCCAACATGTCGTTCGATGAGTTGGTGGTTCGGCGGTTGTTTGTACTCACGTCTGGTCTCCTTAAGAACAGTTGAAAACACAACATTCGCCAGTCGGGGGGACTGACAATCAGTATTTGACTACCGATATAGGAGTAAGTTACCACTCGGTAACTAGGGCCGGCGGCAGAAACTGTTTCGAGAAAGTAAAAGGTTCCTAAGAACCACTGACGGCGTTGCCGCGAGCCCGATCGACCATGTCGGCCAGGGTGTAACTAGCCAGATGATCGGCCATGTGGTGCCCCACTTCGGCCCATACAGCAAGCAGCGCACACTGTCCCTCGTGGTCGCAGGCGTCAGCTTCGTGGGGGGCGCCAAAGTCCCCGGCCACTATTGGTCCGTCGACAGCCGCCACAATTTCCCCAAGAGTCAGGTCGTCTGGTGCTCGGGTCAAGACGTAGCCGCCACCGACGCCCCGCTTGGAGGTGACGATTCCGGCACCCTTCAGGGAGAGCAGGATCTGCTCTAAGTAGGGCTGGGGGAGGCCTGTTCGCTCGGCGATATCACGAACGGACGTGGGTCCGAAGTTCTCATCGTGCAGGGCGAGACTTAAGAGCGCACGGCTGGCGTAATCACCTCGGGTCGACACTCTCACTCGGCAAGAATACCCCTGCCGGAGGTCGGGATTCAGAAGCGTGTGGACGAAGGCCACGATTCAGTGGCACACTGATTCCTATGGAAACTCCAGAATCTGCAAACGTCACGGTCGATCCGGACGAAGTCCTCTCTCCCAGCACCGAAATGCCCGAAATGACTGAACCCACGGATTTCATCTCCCAGCCGGCCAAAGTCATGCGCATTGGCTCAATGGTGAAGAGTTTGTTAGAAGAAGCACGCAATTCACCGCTTGATGACGCCGGTCGCCAACGCCTCCGGCAAATTTACGAACAGTCGGTAGCGGAGCTTTCGGGGGCACTTTCGACTGATCTGTCCGCGGAACTATCACGTATGGCATTGCCATTTTCGACTGAAGCGCCGACCGATTCAGAGCTCCGGGTAGCCCAAGCTCAACTCGTCGGCTGGCTCGAAGGTCTCTTTCACGGAATTCAAGCCTCCCTCTTTGCTCAGCAGGCGGCCGCCCAAGCCCAACTGGAGCAGATGCGCAGCCAAGAAATTGAATCCAGCCCCACGACGCCTGGCCCCCGATCAGGCACGTATCTCTAGGCCTCAGGCGCGTTCCCTCACGATGTACCAGGCTCCCGCTAGCGTCTCGATTCACCACTTCATCCCGAAGTGGACCAAGGTCATCAATGAGCACTGACAGTTTCGTCCACCTCCATAACCACACTGAGTACTCGATGCTCGATGGTGCCGCGCGTGTTGAAGACATGGTGCTTGCGGCCAAGGCGGACGGCCAAACGGCTATTGGAATTACGGACCACGGGAATCTCTACGGAGTCTTAGATTTTTATGACACGTGTCGCAAGCATGACGTCACCCCCATCATTGGCCTCGAGGCGTACATGGCTCGTAACTCGCGCCACGATCGACCTTCACGTCGCGGCAAAGTCGACGATTCCGGTGGAGAGGTCGACGGAGGTCACCGCCTTTATAACCACCTCACTCTTTTGGCCGAATCGACGCAGGGGTACCGCAACCTGATCCAACTTTCGTCCCGAGCATTCCTCGAGGGGTACTACTACAAGCCTCGCGTGGACTGGGAACTCCTCGAACAGCACCACGAAGGGTTAATCGCCACGTCGAGCTGTCTCAGTGGCGTTGTGCTCGAGGCCTTAGTCAAGGACAATTTCGACGAGGGCTTGTCGATGGCGGCCCGACTTCAAGACATTTTCGGAAGAGACAATTTTTTCATCGAACTGCAAGATCACGGCATTGCTGATCAGATTCGCACCAACCCCTTTTTGATTGAGATTGCGAAGCGTCTCGACGCACCGTTACTTGCGACGAACGACATCCAC
>JBAXMO010000110.1:0-4116 GCA_037134255.1 Actinomycetes bacterium
GTAGCTCGTGACCATTTTGCAGTAAACGCTGGACCCCCAAATGGGATTCAGCCCATTTGGCAGTCCCAGCGGGATTCGAACCCGCGTAGCCAGCTTGAGAAGCTGGAGTCCTAGGCCACTAGACGATGGGACCATAAAAAGCAGTACGTAATCTTACCGGACTTCGTAATGCTGTTCGCTCGGGGGCAAGGACTCGAACCCTGAATAAATGGACCAGAACCATTTGTGTTGCCAATTACACCACCCCCGAAGGGTAGATGACAGTTTATCTGAAGTCGACGAGGGTGTTCACGCCTACTTTTCAATCGGCACAACGTCCTTAACTGTCGACGTCCACTGACTTAAACGCTGGTATCCCACGATTCGACCCACCGCAACTCGGAAGGTCTCGCCGAAGTAGTAACTGGTGAGGGCCGTTCCCTTAACGAAACTGGTGGTCGTGGCGCTGGAGGCCGCTTCGAGGCCCTGGCTCTTGGCGATCTGTGTCGCACGGTAGACGTGAAAGGTGTCCGAGACAATCAGGACCGAGTGGATCTGGTGGGCGCTCAATAAGGGCAGGGCCGAAGAGACGTTCTGCCAGGTGTCCGCTCCCCCGGCCTGAAGAATCACGCGACCAGGGATGCCGTGTTGCCCGAGGTACTTGGCCGAGGCCTGGGCTTCTGTACAGACATCGCCTGGCTGCTTATATCCCGTCACGACGACCCACGGGGCGAGGTGGAGGTTGTAGAGACGCACGGCCTCGTCGAGGCGACCGGCCAGGGTGGGCGAAGGGACACAGTTGTCCTGGCGCGTACCCATAACCATGATGGCGTCACTGGGCTGGTGGGAGTGCTCACGACCGGCGTACCAGATCTGGACAAACCCGAAGGCGAAGTAGAGCAGTAACAGACTGAGAATGAACGAAATAATCCGCAGAATTAATTTGAAAGGGCCGAAGATCACGAGGCACGCTCCGCTGCTTGTCGAACGCGTCGAATCGTTTCATCGCGACCTAAGAGTTCCATGGACTCAAAGAGTGGTGGTCCGACCAATCGACCCGTGAGCGCGCAGCGCACCGGGGCCTGCGTCTTGCGCAGGTTCCACTCGTGGCGTTCACCGACCGCTTGGACGGTGGCGTGCAGTTGGTCTCGATCCCAGGTCACCATCAAAAGTTCATCGGCCAGGGCGCGCAGAATCACGCGGGACTTCTCATCCTTCGCGATGGACTTGGTGAAGGCATCGTCGTCCATTGGGGGCTCGGGCAGAAAGAGGAAATCGATCATGGGAGGGATTTCACTCATGACGCCAATGCGCTCCTGCACCAGGGGCGCCATCGCTTCAAAGCGGGCCCTGTCGAACTGCTCGGGAGTCCAGGGCAACGTGAGCTCCGAGGGTCGCCACTCCCCGTCAGTGGGGTGAACCCACGGCAGAGAGCGAGTGATGAACTGCTCGACCGAGAGCGCACGGATGTACTCACCGTTGAGGTGCTGCAACTTCTTGACGTCAAAAAATGCGGGCGAGTGCGAAACATCTTCCAGTCGGAACTGCTCGATGAGCTGGGTGACCGGAACCTTTTCTTCCTCGCCACGGGGCGACCAGCCAAGGAGGGCCAAGTAGTTAACGAAGGCCTCGGGCAGATAGCCGTCATCGCGATACTGCTCGGTGGCGACGGGATCCTTACGCTTCGACAACTTCTTGCGCTGCTCGTTGACCAGGAGTGGCAAGTGGGCGTAGACCGGCGCTGGTGTCGCAACGCCCGTTACTTCGTTGAGGGCCTGCCACAGCAGGATCTGCTTCGGGGTATTTGGGAGATGTTCTTCACCCCGGATGACGTGACTAATGGCGTCGTTGCGATCATCGACCACGTTGGCCAGAGCGAAGAGCACGGCGCCGGAGGACTTGGCGATGATGAAGTCATCAATCACCGAGTGGGAAAACTCGACGTCACCTCGGATGAGGTCGTGCACTGTCGTGCCGCCACCCACGGGAGTCTTGAACCGCACGCCCGTTGTCTCGGAGCGCTCCAGTCCACGGTCTCGGCAGAATCCGTCGTAGCCGGGTGTCTTGTTGTCACCCTTACGTGCTTGCACCTGGTCGCCGGTGCAGTCGCAGTAGTAGAGAAATCCTCCGGCGAAGAGCTGGGCGATGGCCTCGTGGTGTGCCGGGGCGTTGTCACTTTGGCGAAAGGGGCCCTCGTCGGCGTGGAGCCCGAGCCAATCCATGGCCGCGACAATCCCGTCGACCCACTCTTCTCGATTTCGGTCGGCGTCAGTGTCTTCAATACGGAGCAGAAAGACGCCGTCAGCCGACTGACGGGCCACAAACCAGTTGAAGAGCGCGGAACGCGCCGACCCAACGTGGAAGTAACCGGTGGGCGATGGCGCAAACCGGACGCGAGGTCCGGACACTACCTATTCGCCGATGCTGATGGCGCCCGTGGGGCAGCCGTTAACGGCGTCGCGGAGCTTCTCTTCGAGGTCAGCTCCGGGATTCTCGTTCAAGATATAGAGATAGCCGTCATCACGCACCTCGAAGATTTCCGGGGCGATGCTCATGCAAACAGCGTTACTAGCGCACAGATCAAAATCAACGACAACTTTCACGGATTCTCCTTTAAAGAAACTCGACGCTCTCAGCGTATCGGGCTACGACTGGTTTTCTGGGTCTTGCGTGTTGTCTTCAGCCAGGAGCTGCTCGAGGAATGGTCGGTCCGAGAGAATGGCCCGATCGGCGAGATACAGGCGTCCGTAGCGCTCGAAGTACATCAGCTGCTTGCCCAGGAGGAAGTTTCCACGGTCAAAGTCGGTCATCAGGCCACCACCGGCCACGGCCATGCGGTGCAACTTTCGCTGCATCCGAATCCGCTTCAGCAGGTCTCGCCAACTCTGGTGCTGCCACTGGACCCCGTTGGCCTGGGCTACCTGGACTTGGGTCATGTTCATCATCTCGGCGAAGGAGACTTCGCCAAAGGGCTTCAACAAAATCGGTTCAATCATCATGCGCATGAATTGAGACAGCTGTTCGTCGTCCATGCCCATTGCTTCACGAATGGCCGTGCCGTAGTTGTTAATGATGTGGTCAGTGACATCACGCCAAGCCGATTCATCGCCCAACACAGCGGCCAGCATTCTCGTAAAGAAGCGGTGCGTCGCTTCATCGAGTCGACCGACAATGCCCCAGTCAATGACGCCGATGCGACCATCTCGCAGAATCAATAGGTTGCCCGCGTGGGCGTCTCCGTGAAAGGTGCCCCAGCGAACCGTCATCGTAAAGAATCCTCGAATGAGCTGGTCAATCAGAGGGGCCGGGTCGAGACCCAGTTCCTCGGCCTGGCCGATGTCGTCGATGGGAATCCCGTCCAGAAACTCCATAACCAGAACGTTGCGACCAGAAAACTCGGGGTACGGCAAGGGAACGGCCAGGAGTTTCAGATCGGAATCCTCGATAAGACGGCGAAAGTGCGCGAGGGCGCGAGCCTCATTGCGAAGATCGAGTTCTTCGCCGATTTGAATGCGGAGACCATCGAGTTGCTGCAGAGTGGCACCGGCGATTTGGGCTCCGGTCTGCTTCACCAGTACGTCGAACATCGGCTGCATGAGGTCCAGGTCCGTAGCGACCAGGTGATCAATACCGGGGCGTAACACCTTGACGGCCACCACGGTGCCATCGAGCAATGTGGCGCGGTGAACGACCGCAATCGAGGCTCGCCCGATGGGGGTGGTCTCAAAAGTGGCAAAGACCTCCTCGAGGTCACGGCCGAGTTCTTCTTCAACGCAGGCCTTCACCTGCTCGAAGGGCACCATGGGACCGGTGTCGAGACAGGAGCGGAATTCATTGGCCAGCTCCTCACCGAAGAGTCCTGGCGACGAGGCGATGATCTGACCGAACTTTACGAAGGTTCCGCCGGCTAACTCGAATGCTTCACGCAGCGGCTTGGCGAAGAGGCCGGCATCGAGCGGCCCTTTGGATGCGTTGCGAATCTGACGCAGCGCAATGGGTCCGACTCGTGGCACAAAGGCTCGGGCAATTTGGACACCACGGCGTGCCAATTCGATGCGGGTGGGGGTCGGAAGGGGTCGCCCGTAGTAGCGGGGGGCGCCCTCAGTGGGCGCTGAGTTCACCCCTTCACCCTAAAGG
>JBAXMO010000111.1:0-4116 GCA_037134255.1 Actinomycetes bacterium
CTCGCCACTTAGCTGGTCGTTGTCGGCACCACCGATGAGAACATCGTTGCCAGAGCCACCGATGAGCGTGTCTCGACCAATCTCGCCCTTCAACTGGTCGTTGTCGATACCGCCCATAAGCACATCGTTGCCAGGGCCGCCGATGAGCGTGTCTCGCCCGACCTCGCCACTCAACTGATCATTGCCGAGACCACCAATAAGAACGTCATTACCGCCGCGCCCGGCGAGGAGATCGTTACCCCCTAAGCCACACATCACGTCATTACCGGCGGTGCCGTTCAATTTGTCAGCACCCTGTGTTCCGGTGATCGTGCACTTTGGAGGGCTGGTAATCGTTTCGCTAGCCAAAGCGGGCATGGTGCTGGGTAGCAGAGCAGCGATTAACAGGGCGCCGACGGCAGCAGCCACTAAATTTCTCCGGCGCCATTCGTTCTTAGCAATTAACATCATTAACCAAGACTTTAATTGTGGCTGCCCTCCACCGTCCAGTGCACGCAGATGAAAAATCGAAAATGGTTCTACCCATAATTGCTGGAACGAGGCCGTCTGATAATGGTGATGGGCGCAATGGATTCGAGTGCCTCACGAACGAGTGAATTACCCAATCGAGTTAGGACACTGGTGTCGACCACATGAGTTAGCGCCATGCATCGGCTCGGTCGAAAGCTGTCAACATCGCGAGGTCGTCGAGAGCCTGCGGCATCGTCGTACTGCGACTGGCGCCGACGCGTCGCAGTGCTTCATTGACCGTGGCCTTGATTGTCGCCGTACCAAGTTCGTCTTGAGCAATGGCGAGCAATTCATCATCGATATCTACGAGTCTTTTGGCCATTCTTCGAGCATATACAAGTCGTAGTTCTGTATATATGGCACGTAAGGAACTTCGAGCTCTGGGGGTCGCCGAACTCCCACTCGTCAGTTCGAAATCAAGCACCTCGCCTAACGGTCGCACGATGCGTCACTTAGAAGAGATGCAGTTAAGAAACGGTCTTACGCGGGAATCACCGTGAAGGTAATGCCCTTCGCAATGAGACGCGAACGCAGGGCCGCACCCATCGCCGAAGCGGTCGTCTGCTGACCTGACGTAGTTGGCAAATCGTCAAATGCCAAGCAAAGTGCTGACTCGCTGATCATCTTGGCCGTCTCGCCGTACCCGGGGTCTCCACCGGCCACTTCCGTGACGACCTTGACGCCTCCGGCTTCACCGAAGAAGCGGACCTTGAACCAAGAGGCGGCGCGCTTCTCTTCGGACGGTCCAGTGCCCGGTGGGACGCGGTTGCTCATCCAGCGCCGTACGGGGCCAACTTGGGCCATACCGGCAATGAAACCAATGCCAATAAGCATGGAGGCGGTGCCGATGAAGTTCTTGGCGTCGAGATTGTGGCTGTAGGAAAAGTCGGGACCGAAACGATCGACGCGACGGGCCGAGTTGAGAACAATCTCGGGGTCGACTGTGGGCATCGGCAACGACCAACGCCCGGTGTCGCGGCTCTTGCCGGGCTTGCCGGCAACGACCTTGGCGGTGCGTCCAGCTGGCAGTGGCTCAGCGGCCACGCGGGCGGCGTGCGCCTTCTTCGATTCGCTCATGCGACTCATCGCCTCGAGCGCCGATGCGGCGGTACCACCGGAGAAGGTGCCGTTGGCCGAGACGTAGGCCCGCACGGTCATCGGTGAACCCTCGGGTAGCTGCTCGACGGTGTACTGGGCACCGAGGTCGTGGGGAATGGAGTCAAAGCCACAGGCGTGAATGAGGCGAGCGCCACTCTTGTCTGCTGTGGCGTTGTACTTGACGTACATGAGGTCGACGAACTCGGGCTCACCCGTGAGGTCGACGTAGTCGGTGCCGGCTTCGGCACAGGCCCGCACGACGGGCTCGCCGTGCAAGATGTAGGGACCAACGGTCGTCATGACGACGCGCGTTGCCTCGGCCATGGCCTTTACGGATGCATCGTCGGTATTGTCAACGACAATGATTGCAACCTCTCGCCCCAGGGAAGCCGCAACGGCCTCCAACTTGGCCCGGTTACGACCGGCGAGGGCCAGTTTCGCGTCAGCCGGAGCGTTGGCTGCTAGATACTTTGCCGCAAGGCCACCGGTAAAGCCAGTGGCGCCCAGCAGAGTGATGTCAAATGATCGAGAAGTAGTCACGCACCATTATCGCCCACCGCAACCGCTAAGCGCCGTACCCGGAGATGGTCGTCATTTCTAATGGGCTCGAAAGACAAATGCCGCCCACCGGAGTGGACGGCACTGGCATTTCGTTGGCAGCACGACCAGCGTGCCACTCCCTAGTTGAACAGTGAAAAGGCTTCTTCGCGGCGACGGACGCGGGTCTCAGTGACGAGCACATCTCCGTACCAGGGGAAGGTGGCGCCAGACAGCTTGCGCCAGATGAACTTCGGGTTGAACTTGGTGAATAGAAACATGGTGATCCTTTCTAATGCCCCCTGTTTTTTGTTACAAGACCACTGTAACCCCAATATCAAGTTTTGCAAGCAGATAATAGAAACTATCTAAAATCTTGATTAGGCCTTCTTCATGATGCTGGCCTTCAAATAGAGGGGCCCGAAACCCTCGACCTTGGCCTCGACGTCATGGCCGCCCGGGCCGGGCGTGAGGCGGATATTAACCACACGAGTCCCGACCTTCAGCGTCTTGGAACTCCCCTTGACCTTCATGTCCTTGACGATGGTGACGGTATCGCCGTCGTTCAAGACGTTGCCGACCGCGTCACGGATGACGGCCTCGGCCTCTTCACCCTCAGCGGCCTCCCCCGGAATCCACTCGTGACCACAGATCGGACAGACAATGCGATTGTCCATGGGGTAGGTGTTCTCGGAACCGCACTGCGTACAGCTAGGGATATCGCTCACTCGGGAACTCTAAACCCCACGTCGCCAAAATTTTGTCACAGACCCTCCGTACCTTGATCCCAACCGGTACTCCCGCTAACGAAAGGCCTGACTATGAGTACATCAACCCCCACCCCCAACCTGCACATCTACTTTGTGCTCGACCGCTCTGGTTCCATGCAGAGCATTGCCAGTGACGTCATCGGTGGCTTCAACGCCTTCGTCAAGCAGCAACAGGCCGATGGTGCCGACGCCCTCATGACGTTGGTGCAGTTCGACAGCACCGACTCTCACGAAGTTTTGGCGAACGCCGCGCCAATCAACGAGATCAAGCAGTTGGATCTCTCGGTCTTCGTGCCTCGTGGCAGCACACCACTCTTTGACGCCATGGGACGTGTCCTGAACGAGGCCATCTCGCGTGAGGCCCAGTTGGTTGGTGCCGAAAAGCCGGCCGAGTCGATTGTCTTTGTGACCTTCACCGATGGTGGCGAGAACGCCAGCCGCGAGTTCACGCGCGAGACGGTCTTCAACCTCGTCAAGGGTAAGGAGAAGGACGGTTGGACCTTCGTCTACATGGGCGCCAATCAGGACGCCTACGCCACCGGTGGTGACATGGGCATGAGCCAGATGAACAGCTCCAACTTCATCGCCGACAAGCAGGGGACCACATTGGCCTTCGAAGACTTGGCCCGCTCGACCTCCAAGCGCCGCACCAAGCTGCGCACCGGTGAGGTCTTTGCCTCCGAGGCTTTCTTCGAAGAGGGCAAGACGGCCGACCTGGACGCGGGCGAGCGCCTGTAGCGACCCCGTTGGTTAGAAACGACCCGTCACCTTGACTTCCAGGTGACGGGTCGTTTTTCGTTTTCGGGCCGTTCACCGATACGCTCACTGCGAGCGGGAGGCAACTATGAAGAGAATTTTGGCCACATCCGGAGGGTTTATTCCCGGTCCGGTGCAGCAGTCGGCGCGACTGGGTTCGATGCTGCTCGAGGCCCTCGCATCGACTGGCAAGACCCGTCCCCGTGTCTGTCTCGTCCTCACCGCCAGTGGTGACCCGGCCGACTACTACGCGCTCAGTTACGAAGCCTTCAACGCGGCCGGCTGTGACGTCACGCAACTCAAACTCTTTCCACAACCCTCGGCCGATCCCTTCGAGCGACTAGAAGGATCAGACCTCGTATGGGTCGGTGGAGGCTCCGTTGCGAACCTGCTGGCCTTGTGGGAACTCCACAATGTCGGCGCCGCGATGCGCAGTGCCTGGGAG
>JBAXMO010000112.1:0-4036 GCA_037134255.1 Actinomycetes bacterium
CCTCAGACATGGGCCGCAGTACTAGGTGGCAGGTATCGAGTTACCACCAAAGATGCAGTACGGTTCGGTGACGGAGGCCCCCTGGTTACAAGACTTCAGCAACTCTTGAATCGCCACGGTTACGCAACCCGCATTGATGGTGTGTATCGAAGTGAAACTTGGCGTTCAGTCGTGGCGTTCAAAGCCGAAGTTGGCTTAAGTTCGAGTGGCACTCCGAGCGGAGTCGTGTCGACGCGAGTTTGGAACGCACTGAATTTGCCACACCTCTCAGTCTGAGGTAGCTAGATATCTTTTGCCGCGCGTAGTCAATTGAAAGATACGCCTCAAGTTAAGAGCAGCCATCTTCTCTTCGCTGTAGTGACGGCGACGGCGTTGACGGCCTGCTGGCAGATTGCGAGAAGCACGATTACGGTCGAGTTCCGTACCGTAATTATCGCCCTGATCTGTGTCTCGCTGCTGCAACTTGGTCGGCAGATTACAAGAAACCAGGACCACCTCCCTACGTCGGCACTCTTTTTATGTGCTCTCATTGGGAGCTTCATTGTCATCGTGCTTCAGTCAAAGAATCAGTTGTCTGATGAAGGACTTTTTGCGAACTACGCCTCGAATGCTCTTGCTCACGGAGTGAATCCATACGTCAGACTCCCTGTAGATACGGTCGCTGGGACTCAGCTTGACCCCAATGGCTGGACGTTTCGCATGGATGGCACTCACGTTCAACAGTTTTCATATCCAATTCTCGCGCTCGCCGTTTACTTCGTCGTGGGACTACTGCCGATCCACCTCCCTCTGGCGGTACTGGCGAGTCTCGTTGCTCTCGTGGGATCGGCATGCCTCGTCAAGCGACGATGGGGAAGTATCGCGGCGATCATTTTCGTCGGTGTCTGGTTTACCCCCATATTTCAACCTTTGGTTGCCTCGGGTAATACTGATTTTCTGCTGATACCGCCACTGATCGCGATTGCGGGTTTGCTCAAAAAGACCAACTCTGCCATCACGCTGCGGTTCAGCCTCCTACTCACCATCGTTATCTGCCTTAAGCAGACCGCATGGTTGATGACACCGTTTCTCGTCCTAGCGGCCTCGACAAATGCAGAGTCCAAAAGAAATATTGACTGGTTGAAGTTCCGCAACATTACATGTCTTACATTCGTGTTCAGTGTGATTCTGAATACGGTAGGTGGCTTATTGTTTGGCTTCCCGACCTACTGGAACGCGGTAATGCAGCCATTTTCGTCGGTTCTGGTTCCCAACGGCGCCGGGTTGGCCGACCTGGTTCGGTCCTACGGAATTTCAAATATTGACTTTCTGACGTTTATTTCCATGGCCTGCTTCGCGGGTTTGTTTCTCTTCGCTACCCACTTAGACCTCACGGGACGGTTCTTTTGTGCAATGGCCTCCACTCTGCTGCCATTGTTGAGTCACCGTGGATTTCTGAGCTATGCCATCACTCTCGCCCCCGTACTTATCTGCGCTCCCGATATGCTGCGGTTAACGAGTCCGGCGGGAAGCATCAAGCAACTCGCACAACGGCGCACAACGCTCAGATTTGCCAGTATTCCCGTGTTAGCGGTGGTCATCGGTTCATTGATTGCGCTACAGTCTCCTTCCGGGAAATTGCAGATCTCTTCGTTGGAGTACAACTCTCAATTCGGGAAATTGGTTAGCTTGCGACTTCACGGTTTCGGCGTGCATGAATCCCTTGACGAGTACTCGTACTTTGTCGAAGGCAGCAACGGGCTAACGGCGCCCTGGGTCAAAGTAAAGAGTGCGGCAGATGTCGTGACGCTGCTCGCCCCAAATCAGTGGGCCGGTACTGATGTCAGCCAGGGATTCAGAGTAATTGCGACCAACCCTCGAACGAAAATGGTCCGAGCAGTGTCCTATGGGGCATTTCCGGTGCTTACAGTTGATCCAATCCGGACCCCAAGTGCGCTTCGTCTCCACGAGGTGGGATTTCTTTACTTCCGCATGCACGGTACAACTTCCCTTAAGGGGACTCTCGAGGTTTCACTGTCACAGCTTGGCCTACAAGGTTCAGGCGCGCGGACCGGAATCCTACGTTTAGACCAAGGTGGCATAGGGGAAAGCAGTTATCCCAAACGAGTCAAGCACGACGGAATCATCCGCTTCAGTGCTGAATGTACCCAAGCGACGTCAGCTCTCCAGGTGGTTCATTTCGAAGTTCGCACTAGAGAAGCTCAGCCATTGCGCACACTGGGGCAAGATCTGACCTTGGTTTGTCGCTAAGGGCGCATCTTCAAAAAGTTGGAGTGGCAGATGGTGGCGCTGGTTCCGTAAGGTATCCAAATACGGAGCTCTAGACGATATGTGCGGTGGGGCGGAGTTCGTTCGTACCAGAACGGACCCCAACCGATAGTCGAAATTTCTTGCACGGGCCGCCGTTGTGGAAGGTCTACATAGAGCGATTGTGACTTTAAGGATGTCGGATGAAGTTCGACCATTGAAATGGTTTCGCCGGTGGTGACATCGCGAACTTCCATGACAGCAGTCTTTGAAGATCCAAAGTTGATGTTCCACATATATTTCCCCGCCTGGGGCGTGACAAGCAGTCTGGAGGCGAAATACGTACTGGTCGTAAGTATCTGCGAGCGGCGGCACATCGAGTGATAGGACACGGGCATTGAGGAACCGGTATTTCCCGGGACAGCAATGCCGGAGAATTCTTGGTTGCGAAAGTCGACGGTCATTGCTCGGGGGGATGTGCTTTTGAATAGCCATACGTTGTCATTTGCGTAGAGAAGTTCGGCCCGCGCTTTTAGTAGCGCCTCGACCAGTGGTAGTTCCGTGCTGTAGGGACGGCCGGAGTTTTGGCTCGGTGTGACGAGGAAATAATCGCCCTCGGACTCGTAATGAACCACGGTCGATTCCGACAGAGTTAGCACCACTCGGTGTCCGAACGAGATATGGCCGGACGCTCCAACGGTCGCATGGACGGTGGCCCCCTTCGGAATCAATTTTGCAGCGCGATTCAATGACTGTGTCATTGCAGCCGGGTACGTATTCCTCGAGATGACTTTGTGAAAGCTAAAAAGCCCAAAAAACACGCTATTAAGAAGAATCCCAGCCGCCAAAGCCCCCGATGTCCACCGCCATTTCACGGAGTCCCGCCGATACAGCCAAATGCAGATAACAACTGAGCCCGCGATACCAATCACTAGCGTTGGCAACATCTGCCATGGACTCGCGAGAAACGATCCCGGCCACTCTGGTTGGGTCGGCCGTCCGACGCTTGTTCTCCATGCAAGGCCTGTCGAGCCGAGGTTCAACAAGACGACGACCAGCCCTAATGGGACGGCTAGCCCCACCGCTCCAAAGGTTGCTATTAGGCCGCTAAAGCTCGGAAAACTCCTCAGCCAGTAATTGATTGCGCGAAAGGGGTCGTACAGAACCGTCTTGGCGACGTCGAACGCGCTGCTCGTTGTCTCTTCTCCGAGATGTCCGTAGTGGATCTCGAAGTTGGATCCAACCGGCGAAATGAACCACTGCACCAACAGAGACGAAATAACCATCGCGCACAAAATCTTGGTCCCCGCAGCCCAGCGTGTCCGCTGGAACAGCAGAAAACTTATGATCGCCGCACAACCGTAAGCGGTCGCGAGGTCGCCGGAGATCAACATTACGAGAGAGCCGATGGCTACAAGTGGCAGGCGCCGACACAGCATGCCGTTAGTAACAATGGCCAGGCCCGCAACCATACCGAACATGTGGACATGCGGATCGTCGGTGACGGCAAATAAAACCAGAGGATTCGTTGCGAAAAGTATCGCCACAAATGCACCACACCATTGTGAGTTTTTCTGAGGGAAGTGGCTTTCGAAATACGCCACGGTCGACCTGATGAGGAAAAGTTCAGCCAGACACAGCAGTAATGCTTGCAAGTACATGATCCACGGCAACGTGTGATTGAAGAGATAAAAAAGTGCCGTTGGATAAATAGTGAAGTCGGCGTGATCGGCTAGATGTGACCAATTAAAAATGAGATAGTGCGGGGCCCAATTCCCGCGAGTAATCT
>JBAXMO010000113.1:0-4009 GCA_037134255.1 Actinomycetes bacterium
CTACGCAGTGCATCGGCAACGGCCGTCATGGGGAATATGTGACCGCCCGTGCCACCCCCGGTAATTACAAAGTTCGTACCCGCCACTACGACCGCCTCAATAACGAGATGGTCTCACGCATTGGCGATTGCGAGAATCCACGGTTCTCAGCAATGTTGATCAAAATACCCACTGCCATCATGTTCACCACGAGAGCAGTGCCACCATAGGAAACCAGGGGCAGCGGAATACCGGTGACGGCGAAGAGACCAATGCACGAAGCGATATTGATCGCCGCTTCGATACCAAACCATGTCGTGATTCCGATAGCCACATACTTGGCCGCTTCGTCCCGAGCGTTCAGGGCCGCTTGCATACCGCAATAAAGAAGGGCCACGTAAATGAGAATTATTCCAACCGAGCCCACGTACCCGAAGGCTTCACCAATCACCGAGAAAATAAAGTCAGTGTTGGCGTTGGGGAGAAAGCCCCAAGCTGAACGGATATGACCCGGGCCGGGCCCAATAATCCCGCCGGAACCCAGTCCAATCTTGGACTGGTTCAGTTGATAGCAGTTGTTCTGTGGGTCACAAAGTCGAGGAATATAGACGTCGACCAACCTCTGCAGCTGGTAGGGAAAGACTGCGAACGACGCGAGGACTCCAGTGAGACCCAGGGCGGCAAACCACTTCAAGAAATATGTATTGATGCCCCATACCCAAACGATTGAGAGTGAGATAAAGACAATCACTGCGCCGGTACCCATGTCCGGCTCCAGCAACACCATGCCGGCACCACCGAGTGCAATGGCCCATGCCAATACGGGATGGATTCGCCCGAACAGATAGTGTCGCCGTTCGACCAGCACCAGTGGCAACCCGACGCAGACAATTAGCTTCATGAGTTCTGATGGTTGGAATTGAAAGACGCTCACCACGAGCCAGCGTCGCCCCCCGTTAATTTGCGTTCCAATTCCGGGCACTAAGACTGCCGCAGTCAAGATAAAGCCGACTGACCCAATCCACGGAAGAATCCGAATCAAGAAAGTGCGAGTAACTCGCCGCCCGACATACATCGCAACCAGTGAGAGGAACACAAAGCTCAGGTCTTTGACAATAAATGTGATTAACGCGGAACCTTCAAGCTTTTGGACGGGACCCGAGATGATGACGACAAAGACTGTTCCAACAATCACGAGGATCAGAGCAATAGCCCGAATCCACCGTGGCAAAGAACGCTCACCAACGAATGAGTCACCACGAGCCATTAGAGGACCTTGGCGATCTTGACAAAGTCACCGTAGAAAATACCGAGCCCTAATGCGGCGAGGAGACCCGCCAAAATCCAAAAACGAATGATCACAGTCGTCTCGGGCCAACCCTTCAATTCAAAGTGATGATGAATTGGCGCCATTTTGAAGATTCTCCGCCCTAGGACGCGGAAGGAGAAGACCTGCAGAATGACCGAAGCGGTCTCCACCACGAAGAGGCCGCCAATCACAACCAGCAGGATGTCTAGGTTCATCAATGCACACAGTGCCGCTAGTCCCGTCCCAATCGCCAGTGATCCGGTATCGCCCATCATGATCTTGGCCGGGGCGGCATTCCACCACAAGAAGCCCAGACAGGCACCTACTAGGGCGACAGCCACCAGCGCAAGATCAAGCGCCGAGGGAAGGTGGTAGAGATTCTGAGTGAAGCTGTGACGGAACTGCCAGTAGCCAATAATGGCGAGAACGCCGAAGCAAAATGTCGATGAACCAGCGGCGAGTCCGTCGAGACCGTCAGTCAGATTCACCGCGTTCGAGGATCCCACCAGCATCACAACAGCGAGAACTCCCCATCCAATAGCGCCCAGTTCCCAGCCCGGAAAGTCGAATCGCGTGAAAGATAATGTGGTTGAAGTTTTTACCCACCCCACTGCCAATACCGCAAAGGTGATGGCAATCACTAACTGGCAAATGAACTTAGCCCGCTTGTTGAGGCCGAGATTACGAGCGTTGCGAATCGAGATGATGTCATCGGCAAATCCCACGAGGCTCGAGGCCAAGGTGACGCTTGCCGCCAGGATGCCGGCACGACTAAAAGAGACTGAAGTGCCGATGTGCCCGACGAGGTACCCCAGCATCGCGGCACCAACAATCACAATGCCACCCATCGTGGGCGTGCCCTCTTTGACTAGGTGCGTCTGCGGACCATCTTCGCGAATTCGTTGACCGAACTGACGAGCACGGAGATAACGAATCAATAGTGGCGTTGTGAATAGCGCAAGCAAGAAACTCACTCCACCGGCTTCCATCAAACTCAGCACAATTTCTCCCTCAGTAGATCTTTGGCCACTTGCACATCATCGAAGTCGAGCACAATGGCACCAATTTGTTGTGTCTTTTCATGGCCCTTACCGGCAATGAGTACGAGATCGCCTTGCGAAGCGAGCGCTAAGGCGTCGCGAATCGCCTCGCGGCGATCAAGAACTGTATGGGATTCAACATCCGATGTCACTCCCGCGTGAATCTGGCGAGCGATTTCGATGGGGTCTTCAGTGCGGGGATTATCACTGGTTATAAAAATTACGTCGGACAGCTGAGATGCGATTGCGCCCATGAGCGAACGCTTACCGGCATCTCGGTCACCACCACAGCCGAACAACGTGATGATTCGACCATCATGGATTTCTCTGAGATTCGCAAGGGTTGTGGCCAGCCCATCAGGAGTGTGGGCGTAGTCCACAACGACTACTGGCAATTCTTCCGAGTTCGGCACTGCAACGACTTCGCAACGCCCTGGTACTGGCTCTACGTGGCTGGCCGCAACGGCCACTCGAGCTGGGTTCTCCCCCAACTGAACGCATGCCTCCATGGCGACTACGAGATTGACGGCGTTGTATGAACCAGTCAGCGGTGCCACAACGTCGTATCCCCGCCAGTTGAAATGAAGTTGTCCAACCTGAGAGGTCAGCCCTTTGACGGTGTCTTCGTCAATAACGGTGACCGGACATTCGACAAGCGCAATCAACTTCGATGCCCACTCCCCTTCACCCCACACAATGGCGTGACGCGTACGACCATCCTGAAAAAGACGAGCCTTCGCCTCGAGATAGTTCTCCATGGTCTCGTGATAGTCGAGGTGATCCCGAGACAGGTTCGTGAAGATACCAACGTCAAAACGAAGTGAATCGACTCGATGCTGTACCAGCGCGTGACTGGACACTTCGAGAGAAACGACAGGCCGCACCGGAGTGGGAGCCCACTCCGATAAATAGGCCCGAAGCGTTCGAGCTAGTTCGGGGGCGGATGGGGTTGTCCGGATGTTCGTCAAAGTGCCAATCGATGCGGCGTCACGTTCGAGATGGCGGAGCAGAGAGGTAACAAACGTCACCACACTGGTCTTGCCGTTAGTCCCGGTCACCCCAATGAGTTGGAGTTCACGTTGGGGATCCCCAACTATGCGGTAGCTGGCTTCGGCTAGAGCGTCCCAGATTACATCGAGCGGCAGGGCCACGACGTGTTCGCTGGTCGTAACGTGACCCTCAACTCCTACAACGAAGTCGGCTCCACGGGTTAGAGCATCTTGGACGAAACGTGATCCGTCGTCCTGCGTTCCCGGTAAGGCGAAGAAAACGACACCCGGTTCACAGTTTCGCGAGTCGATTTCGATTCGCGAGACCAGGACATCAGAGACATCGGCTCCGAACGTCCAGGTAGGAAAGAGGTCTCCCAGGCGCATCAGGTCACATCCGAGTGGAACGAAGTCGAACCGGGCGTAACTTTCTGCCCCTTCTTCGCGGTCAACGGAATGTTGTAGTGGTGCAGGGCGTACGCCATGATGCGCTGGAACACAGGGGCCGATATCACTCCACCGAAGATTGATGTGCGGGGGCGCTGGATCACAACAATGGTCGAGAGAATCGGGTGATCGGCGGGGGCGAAGCCCACGAACGTGGCGTTATAGGCACCCGAGATGAAACTTGCAGTATTGCGACTCGCGATTTGGGATGTGCCGGTTTTACCGGCGACCAGGTAGCCGGGAAC
>JBAXMO010000114.1:0-3988 GCA_037134255.1 Actinomycetes bacterium
TCGTCAAAGCCACCCTGGTCGCTTTCGCGCTGCTCGACAACTTCGAGCTTCCAGTTTCGTAGGTGGGTGTAGCGGCGATACATTTCCGCCAAGTCACCGGCGAAGAGATTGGCCTCATCGCCACCTTCGGCGCCGCGGATTTCCATGATGACGTTGCGGCCATCGTTAGGGTCGCGAGGCAAGAGCAGTTCTTCGAGGACCGCTTCAAGTTCGGGCAACTTGGCTTCACTCGTGTTGACTTCATCGCGCCAGAGTTCTCGGTCATCGCCCGAGGAGTCGTTGAACATCTCCTTGGCGGTAGCAATATCTTCCTGCACGGCCTTGACGGCATTCCAGGCGTTAACGATTTCCGACAGTTCTTTATGGCGACGTGAAAGATCACGCAATCGAGTGAGGTCACTGGCGACGTCGGACTCCGAAAGGTGAGCCTCAACTTCAATAAGTTCTGAAGCGAGCGCCGAGAGGGTGTCGTCTACCGAACGCACGTCGAGATTCGAATCAGGGAAGGACTACGCCTTGGGGGCGCGGGCCTTGCCCTGTGAGGCGTAACGACGCTGGAAGCGCTCCACGCGACCACCGGTGTCGACAAGCTTCTGCTTACCGGTGAAGAAGGGGTGGCACTCGTTGCAGAGTTCGATAACAATCGAAGCCTTCGTCGAATGGGTCGAGAAGGTGTTACCGCATGAGCAGGTAACTGTGGCTTCTACGTAGTTCGGGTGGATGTCGGGCTTCATGATTCGATAACTCCTTGGTGCGACGGATAATCCTACCGGATATTGGCCCAAAGGCCAAAACCGGCAGTTTTATCAGGTAGTGGGATTAGGGCCCTTGCCTATTTCGGCGAGGAATTCGGCGTTGGACTTGGTCGTCTTGAGCTTGTCAATCAGCAGTTCGAGACCGGCCGCTTCACGACCTTCGGCCGACAGACCAACCAGAACGCGGCGCAACTTCCAGATCTGGGCCAACTCGTTGCGCTCGAACAGGAGCTCTTCGTGACGGGTTGACGAGGAGTTGACGTCGATGGCGGGATAGAGACGGCGTTCGGCCAAACGACGGTCGAGCTTGATCTCCATGTTGCCGGTGCCCTTGAACTCTTCGAAGATAACTTCGTCCATCTTCGAACCGGTCTCTACGAGGGCCGTGGCCAAAATGGTGAGCGAGCCGCCTTCTTCGATGTTACGAGCCGCACCGAAGAACTTCTTTGGGGGGTAGAGCGCGCCAGAGTCCACGCCACCGGACATGATGCGTCCCGTTGCGGGCGAGGCCAGGTTGTAGGCACGGGCCAGACGGGTGATTCCGTCAAGGATGATGACGACGTCCTTCTTCATCTCCACCAGACGCTTCGCGCGCTCGATGCAGAGTTCGGCGATGTGCGTGTGCTCGTCGGCCGGACGGTCAAAGGTGGAGGCGATGACTTCGCCGTTCACACTGCGACGCATGTCGGTCACTTCTTCTGGGCGTTCGTCAACGAGCAGGACCATGAGGTGAACCTCAGGGTTGTTCTTCTCGATCGACTGGGCGATCTGCTTCATCACGGTCGTCTTACCGGCCTTGGGCGGCGAGACGATGAGTCCGCGCTGACCCTTACCGATGGGGGAAATCAAATCGACGATGCGAGGAGTCAGGTCCGTCTTGGAACCATCGAGCGTCTCGAGGTGCAACTTCTCGTCGGGGAACAGTGGCGTGAGGTCCTCGAAGCGGGGACGCAGGCGCGCCACTTCAGGGTCGTAACCGTGCACGGTGTCAATGCGCTGCAGTGCGGGGTACTTCTCGTTCGACGCAGCGGGACGGTAGGCGCCCCTTAAGACGTCGCCCTTACGCAGACCGAGTCGGCGAACGGTGGCGATGGAGACGTAACAGTCGTTAGGGCTTGGCGAGTAACCCTTCACGCGCAAGAAGCCGTAGCCGTCATCGCGTAGGTCCAAGATGCCTTCAATCTCGATCAATTCGCCGGTGTAGTTCGTGTCAGAGTCACGCTGGGGCTCGCCGCCACGCTCGAAGCGATCGCGGTTGCGGTTGCGGCGGTTGCGGTTGCTGTTGCCGCTTCCATTCCCATTTCCGTTGCCATTGGCATTGCGACCATTGCGGTCGAAGTCCCGGGGCTCACGTGGTTCGCGAGGTTCACGGGGCTCGCGCTGTTCGCGGGGGCCTCGGTCGTTACGGCCCTGAGGACCACCCTGGCGGCGCTCGCCCGATTCGGTCGGTGCTGACTCGCCAGAAGGAGTCGACTCACCCTCGGAGGACTCCCGAGGGGCCACAGTAGGAATAGAGAGTGAAGATTCGAACTCCTCGGCCGACATCGCCACGGCGCGACGGATGCGGGGACGGGGACTCTCTGCGGCGTCGGACTTGTCGGGGGCGGAGCCACCGGCAATCAACTCGATGAGATGATCTTTGGAAGCACGACCGGAAGTCTTGATCCCGGCCGCCTTAGCGATCTCGAGGAGCTCAGTCTTTTCCTTGCCCTCAAGTGCATTGCGATTTTGGTTGGGCTTGTCAGCCATTGGTTCCTTCCTCCAAGCGAATACACGAAGTAATTGGTATTCGCAGAGATACTGCAGAAGATTGTCGTCACTGGAGAGTTCCCACACCAGGCTCTAAGCCGGTTGTGGACGACATCGCCATCGTAGCGTACGGACAGGTAGACCTCACACCAGGCCCAGACTGGAGGTTTTTAGCGTCCTACCGGGACAACTACTTCGAAAGTTGCGTGAGCAGCGACTCCAGCGAGGCGTCGAGCACGATTGGGGCCGACGCCGAGTTGACGGCCGTGTCGGGGTCCTTGAGCCCGTTACCCGTCAGGACACAGACGACCTTGGAGTTGGCCGGCACGCCGAACTTGATCAGGCCCGCGATGGTGGCGGCCGACGCGGGCTCGCAAAAGACGCCTTCTGTCTTGGCCAACCAGGCCCAGGCACTCAAAATCTCTTCGTCGGTCACGGCGCGAATTGCTCCGTGAGACTCGTCAACAGCCAAGAGGGCCGGGGCCCATGAGGCGGGGTTGCCGATTCGAATGGCGGTCGCAATAGTTTCGGGATCGTCAACGCGGTGACCGAGCACGATGGGTGCCGAGCCGGCCGCCTGGAAGCCCCACATCTTGGGGAGCTTGGTGATCTTGCCGGCCGCGTGGTACTGGGTGAAGCCGCGCCAGTAGGCCGTGATGTTGCCCGCGTTACCGACGGGAATGGCGAGAATCTCCGGTGCTTCACCGAGGGCGTCGACGAGTTCGAAGGCACCCGTCTTTTGACCTTCGATACGGTCGGGGTTGATTGAGTTCACAATCGTGATGGGGATGTGCTGGGTGAGTTCGCGGGCCAGCGAGAGGGCTCGGTCGAAGTTGCCACGGATCTGGATGACCTCGGCGCCGTACATGATGGCCTGAGCAAGTTTGCCGAGGGCGATCTTTCCTTCGGGCACGAGTACGACGCAGGACATGTCGGCCTTGGCGGCAAACGCGGCGGCGGCGGCCGAGGTGTTGCCGGTGGACCCACAGATAACGGTCTTGGCCCCCGCGGCCTTGGCCTTACTAATGGCCATGGTCATACCGCGGTCCTTGAAGGAGCCGGTGGGGTTAGCGCCCTCAATCTTCAAGAAGATTTCGGCGCCCAAGCGTTCGGAGAGGTAGTGAGCGGGGACGAGGGGTGTGTTGCCCTCCATCAGAGTGACTGGTGTGTCAACCCCGCGGAGGTCTAACCAGTCTCCGAACTCATTCAGCAGACCCTTCCACTGGCTCATGACTAGTCCTCACCCAAGATTCGAATACACGAGCCGATGGCATCCACCGTCTCTACTTGCTGCAGATCCTCCAACGTGGCGGCCATGTCGGACTCCAGTGCGAGGTGGGTCACCAACGTCAGGCGAGCTTCGTCGCCGATGCCGCTCTGTTCCAAGAGGCGAATGGAAACACCGTGATCGCCAAAGACCTTGGTGACGGCCGCCAACACTCCGGGACGATCAAGAACGTCCAACGTGAGATAGAAGGAACTCT
>JBAXMO010000115.1:0-3967 GCA_037134255.1 Actinomycetes bacterium
ACCTAGTACTGCGGCCCATGTCTGAGGGGCTACTACTCCAGTGGGAAGTTCACCTATCCGTGACTGAAGTCTTAACAGGGCTCGGTGCGTTTGTTGTCCGAATATGCCGTCGACTTGGAGATTGGAGTGCAGCACCTTATTTAATTGCTTCTGAAGAGTGGTAACCGCGATACCTCGATCACCGGCTGCGAGCACTCGACCAACACCCTGCTTCACGAGTACCGTCGGGATAACTCCGCCGCTCGTGCACTGTTGATAGTTACACGTCGTAGCGGATGCTGTCACGTTGGCCATGGGAGCCAAGGAGAGACTCAGCGAAGAAACAACTAGCATGATGGGGCTTAGAATTTTTTTCATAATGGACCGAGCGTACACCATCAAAGTCTTGGGGTTTGGGAATTTCTAGAATACGTGCTACAGCGCTCATTTCTCGCGCCCTGAGGTGCAATTCGAGACTTTGAGACCGTTGGTTGTGGCCCGCCACTTGCTCTCGCTGAACATACTCGCATTCTCGTTGACGGCACTTCCACCTCAAAACACCCCAAAAATCCACCTAAAAGTAGGGCTTTACCTCGAGACTAAACTAATCGGATGCTTCGGAATTCGTCTCCTGACCGAAATCTCGCGCTCGATCTCGTTCGAGTGACCGAGGCCGGTGCCCTGGCGGCGGCCCGATTTGTAGGACGAGGCGACAAGAACGCCGCTGACGGTGTGGCGGTTGACGCCATGCGAGAGACACTCAATGCCGTGCAGATGGATGGAATCGTCGTCATTGGCGAGGGCGAAAAGGATGAAGCGCCCTGGCTCTACAACGGCGAAAAGATTGGCGACGGAACCGGTATCGCCACCGACATTGCCGTCGACCCAATTGACGGAACCACTCTCACGGCCACGGGCCGCCAAGGGGCTATCTCTGTTATCGCCCTTGCTGCACGGGGAGCAATGTTTAATCCCGGTCCTTGCGTCTACATGGAAAAATTGGCTGTCGGTCCTCTCGGACGTGGCGCTGTCGACATTTCCGCCACGCCAACCGAGAACCTCAAGGAACTCGCTAAGCGCCTGGGCAAGAGTGTCCAGGAGCTAGGTGTGGTGATCTTGGATCGACCTCGCCACGATGACATTGTCGCCGAAGTACGCGAAGCCGGTGCTCGAGTCCTCTCTATCTCTGACGGTGACGTCGCTGGTGCAATCGCCACGGCCTGGCCCGCCAGTGGCGCCGACATTCTCTTCGGCATTGGTGGCACGCCAGAAGGCGTTATCGCTGCCGCCGCACTTAAGGGCCTGGGTGGCGAGATTCAGGGCCGACTCTGGCCCCGCGATGCCGACGAGCGTGCTGCCGCCATCGCGGCTGGCTACGACCTCAATCGCGTTCTCACGACAAACGACTTGATCGCCGGCGACGACTGCTTCTTCTCGATGACCGCCATTACTGATGGTGACTTCCTGCGTGGTGTTCGATTCCACGACTTTGGTGCCACGACCCACTCGCTAGTAGTTCGTAGCGGTTCGGGCACGGTACGGACGGTTGAGACCATTCACCGGCACGACAAGAACGCGGACTTTTCCACCTCCGGCCTCTAGGCCACCTGGTTATGACCCTCGGGTCACGCCGCTCGGCGTTACGCCTTGGCATTCTCAGTACTTCCAGCGTTTGTGAAGTGTTGCACGTGATTTCCACAAACTACATTCTTCGCTAGGCGTACGATTCGCGTAGCGGCCCTATCGCCGGAACGAGGAGGCACGATGAACGTTGCTCAACTGCTCGACTTCAAAGGCCACGAGGTGGCCAGCATCAATCAGAGTCGCTCGATTGCCGACGCCGTAGGTCTGATGAAGGAACGGGGCATCGGGGCCCTCGTCGTTACCGGCGCAGAGCCACCGTTGGTTGGGATGATCTCCGAACGCGATGTGGTGCGTGCCCTAGGCGCCCGTGGCGCCGAAGCTCTCCAGGATCAGGTTTCTACCCTGATGTCACGGGACATTGTCACCTGCACCCTTGACACCACCTGTGCCACACTCATGGGCCTTATGACGGCTGAGCGCGTGCGCCATCTCCCAGTAATTGAAGCCGGCAGTCTCGTGGGTCTAATCTCCATCGGTGACGTCGTTCGTGCGCGATTTGAGGAACTTGAGCGAGATCGCCAAGAGTTACTGGAGTACGTCCAGGCAAGGTGAGCTAGCCCTTGGAATGATTGAGTCGAAAAGATTTCCGACCCTTTAGTTATAACTTGTTACACAGTGATGCAATGAGCTCTAATGACTTCACTCTTCGGGCAATATTGCCGGAAGAAATCTACGTACTCAGCGAGTTTTTTCCGAACGTAGTGGCCTCTCGGTGGAGGAATTCGTAGTCCGCGCAGTGACGCGGGAACTACTCGAATCAATGGACTCCCTGAAATTAAACGAGTAACCACTGGAATCTGAGTCCAGCCTTTAGAAATTTTCTTCGCGGTGAACCACTGCGTGCGAGCCTGTTGCGTGGTTATCACGCTTGGGTGCGAGGTAGAATTAGACCATGCTGAAACAAACCGCGATTCGTCTACCTACTGATCTAGCCACAGAAATTGACTTTGTGGCCCGTGTCCGACAGACGAGCACAAACAGTTTGATCATCGAAGCCGTTCGTAAATTCTTGGCCCAAGTAGCCACCGATCCCGAGTTCTCTAAGCAGGCTCAGGCCATCATGGCCGATGAGCGAGAGATGCTTCGCAATCTGCTTGACGAGGGTTCCAAGTAATTCCACCCCGGAGGACCTCCACCGTTACGGCGTAGCTTGCATAAGCGTCACTGCATCGCAGTAACGATGCCACCTCGTGGATTTAGGCTCGACGAAAACTAGTCAAGTGGCGTGTCGTCACCAGCTACCAAGTTGGCCAACGCTTCGCGCGCGGCCTCTTCGGAAGCGGCAACTTCAGCGACGGAAGCGAGCACGGTGGCCCGTGTCCCGCCATCGCCGTCTGAGGAGACCTGGAGATACCCACCATCAACTGCGATGTAGGTAGTGCCCTCAGGTCCCACAACCACCAGTACACCGGGAACGACGTCACCCACGAGTGGCGTGTGCTGGGCCAGAACCATCAGCTCGCCGTCAGAAGTACGAGACTTCAACGACGTAGCTGGGCCTCGCCACAGCGCCACTTCAGGGGTGACAACTTCAACGGTGAGCGTTCCAGCCATGATTAGCTGTTCTGCATCTCGTGGGTCTTGGCCAGTACGCCTTCGGCGCCACCGACGTTCAAGAAGGCCTGCTCGGGGCAGTGGTCCAAGTCACCCTTGATGAGTGCTTCGAACGACTCGATGGTCTCTTCGATCGGAACGTAGATTCCGTCCAGACCGGTGAAGACCTTCGAAACGAACATTGGCTGACTCAAGAAACGCTGAATCTTACGAGCACGCGAAACAGTGATGCGGTCCTCTTCGGACAGTTCGTCGAGACCCAAGATCGCGATGATGTCCTGGAGTTCCTTGTAGCGCTGGAGCACCGACTGCGTCTGGCGAGCCACGTTGTAGTGACGGTCACCAACGATTTCAGGAGCCAAGATGTTCGAGGTTGAGGCCAGGGGGTCTACGGCGGGGTAGATACCCAGCGCAGCAATCTGACGGCTCAACTCGGTCGTGGCGTCCAAGTGGGTGAAGGTCGTGAACGGTGCGGGGTCGGTGTAGTCGTCCGCAGGAACGTACACGGCCTGGAGCGACGTAATCGAACGACCACGGGTCGAGGTGATGCGCTCTTGGAGTTCACCCATCTCGTCGGCGAGGGTCGGCTGGTAACCCACGGCACTCGGCATACGGCCGAGCAGGGTTGATACTTCGGAACCGGCCTGCACGAAACGGAAGATGTTGTCCACGAACAACAAAACGTCCTGGTTCTTGACGTCACGGAAGTACTCCGCCATCGTCAAAGCGGCCAGAGCCACACGGAGACGCACGCCTGGTGGCTCGTCCATCTGGCCGTAGACCAATGCGG
>JBAXMO010000116.1:0-3959 GCA_037134255.1 Actinomycetes bacterium
CGCGAGTTCCGACTCGTCTACGAAAACTTGCGAGAGCGTCAGCGACTCCTCAAGAATGCTCCCCACCTCGTTCGCATTCTCCCCTTTCTAATTCCACTCTTCGGTAAGAACGGCGCCGTCAGCAAGGCTGTGACTAAGGGTTACGCCTCGGCCCTTCGCCTCTACGACCTCACCGGAGGCTGGCGCATTGGACGTCGCTACCAAAAGGTGACCAAGGCTCAGGCACTCGGACACCTGCCCACATTGAACGTCGAGCGACTCGTCGCTGGCTTCTTGTACTTCGACGCACGCGGAGACGATGCCCGTATCGCCATGACCATTGCGCGCACCGCCGCTGACTCCTTCGACGCCACCGTCGCCAACTACGTTCGCGCCGTCGGCTTTACCTACGCCGACAGCGGTGAAGTGAACGGCGTGCAAGTCCGTGACGTAATCACCGGAGAGAACTGGACGGTAGCCACTCGCTCCGTCGTCAACGCCACCGGCGTCTGGGTGGAAGAAGTGACCGAACTGGGTGTGCACCACTCCGAGTCCACCGTCACGCCAGCCAAGGGTGTTCACGTCTCGGTACCTAAGAGTCGATTGCCGGCCGATGTTGCCTCCGTACTCGCCGTACCCGGCGATCGTCGCAGTATCTTCGTGGTGCCCTTCGAAGAGGCCGACTTCACCTTCATAGGCACGACCGACACCCCATTTGACGGTGACATCAACAATCCCCTCTGCACGCCTGAGGACATCACGTACCTTCTTAATGCCGTCAACGCTTCGACCTCGTCGAATCTCACCACCGCTGACATCACCGGCGTCTGGGCGGGCCTGCGCCCGCTTCTGGCTCCCCGTGCGGGCAAGAAGGTCTCTGAGCGCACCAGCGACCTATCACGGCGTCACTCGGTCACCGTCACCAAGGACCACATGGTCCACGTCACCGGTGGCAAGTGGACGACGTACCGCGAAATGGCGGAGGACACCGTCGACGAGCTGCTAGTCCAGCTCAAGCAGTCGAAGTCAGTCGGTACGGTCAACTTGCGCCTCTTCGGCGCCCCTCAGCGCGGCGATGCCGTGCCAGCGGATAACGGTGTCGACAAGCACTTGTACGAGCGCTTCGGGACCGCGCGCAAGCACATCACCGACCTGATTGCTACGAACCCGGCACTGGGCGAAATCGCCATTGAGGGCTTGCCCTATCTCAAGGCCGAGTTTGTCTACAGCGCTCGCGACGAGATGGCGGTGACGTTGATCGACCTCGTGGCTCGACGCACCCGGGCCCACATCCAAGACGCTCGCGCCACCTTGCGAGCCGCCGCCGCGATTGCCGCTCTCGTCGGACCATCCATGGGCTGGGACGCCGCCAAGCAGGAACAAGAAGTCACCTCGTACCGTCAACTCGTCGAGGTGGAGTTCACCGCCGCCGGCCTCACCATTTAAGGATTCGTCATGACCACTCCCACCATGCCCAATGAACTGCCCGAGGGTGACCTCACCGTCAAGTTCACCGGAACCGAACTGCCTTTGGTCGTTCTCGACGAACTGGCCGCCGCCAATGTCCCCTTCAACGCCGACGAGCGCATTCGCTTCGAGCACGGTCGTGACTGGTGGCCACTGACGATTGGCTGGATCAGCAAGGGCGTCGTACCGGCCCTCGCCGGCGTCGTCGTGTTACCCAAGACAATTCAGCACGTGTCGGACACCTTGCGCATCGCCAATGCTCACGGTGTGGCCGTAACCCCCCAGGGTGGTCGCAGTGGCGTCGTGGGTGGCGCTATCCCAGTAACCGGCGGTATCGCGCTGGACCTAACCGCCATGGACCAGATCATCGCTATCGACGATGAGTCGCTGACCGTGACCGTGCAGGCCGGCACGTTCGGACCAGACCTCGAAGCCGTGCTCGGCGCTCGCGGCCTCACCGTCGGGCACTTCCCTCAGTCCTTCGATCTCGCCACCGTCGGCGGCTGGTTGGCCTGCCGTGGGGCCGGACAGCTTTCTAACCGCTACGGCAAGATCGAAGACATCGTTCGTGGTCTGACGTTCGTGTTGGCCGACGGCTCCGTCGTGCACACCGGTGGCCGTGGCCCACGCCAAGCAGTTGGTCCCGACCTCAATCAGGTATTCGTTGGTTCGGAAGGCACCCTCGGCATCATCGTGGAGGCCACATTGGCGTTGCACCACAAGGCCGCCTTTGAGATGCGTGCCGCCTACAGCTTTGACACCGTGGCCGAAGGGCTCGAGGCCTGCCGTCGCATCATCCAGCGTGGTGCTCGGCCCGCCGTGCTTCGTTTCTACGACGTCCCGGAGTCGAAGCGAAACTTTGAACTCGAGCGCAACGCCCTCATCGTGCTCGATGAAGGCGACCAGTTGCTGGTCGAAGCCAACATGGCCATCGTCGCGCAAGAGTGCGCCAAGGCCGTTCGCGAAGATGACGCCCACGTCGAACACTGGCTGGGTCACCGCAATAACGTCAGTGCCTTGACGCCGCTGTGGGAGCGCGACATCGTGGTCGACACCATTGAAATCGCGGGCCCCTGGTCCACCTTGCACACCATCTATGAGAACGTCACGGCCGCCCTCCTAGGAGTCGCGTCCACCGTTACGGCCACAATGCACCAAAGTCACGCCTACCAAGATGGTGCCTGCCTCTACTTCACCTTTGCAGCTCGCCCCGAGGGCAGTCTCGAGGAGTACTACCGCGCCGCCTGGGACGCCGCATCGAACGCCGTCTTGGCCGCCGGTGGTGCCCTCAGTCACCACCACGGCGTCGGTCGTAACCGGGCCCGCTTCATGCCTACCGCACTCGGCACCGGTTTCGGACTGCTCGAAACGCTTAAGGATGCCCTGGACCCCAAGCACATCTTGAACCCCGGTGTTATGGGGCTGGGTGGCGACTCGTGGTAACGACACTCGTCATCGATGTTGGCACTACTTCGGTTCGTGCCGCCGTGGTGGATGGCGCCGGGCACGTGAGTGCCGTGCACCAAAAGCCGTTGACAATCCGCACACCGAATCCTGGCGAAGTCGAGCTCGATGCTCTCGAGATTGCGACCTTGGCGCTCGCCTGCGCCCACGAGACGCTGGCCGAGGCCGGCCCGGCTGACTTTGTCGGCATTGCCAACCAGCGGGCCACGACAATCATGTTCGACGCCACGACCAAACTGCCCGTAGGACCGGCCCTCGGCTGGCAGGACCTCCGTACCGTTATCGACTGTCTGATGCTGCAGCCCGAAGGTGTTCGCGTGGCGCCAAACCAATTGGCCACCAAGGCCAAGTGGCTCTACGAAAATGCCGGCAAGCCCAGCGGCGACATCCGCTTCGCCACCATTGAGTCTTGGATCACGTTCATCCTGACCGAAGGAGCCCATCACGTCACCGACCACTCCAACGTCGGACTCTCCGGTCTCATCAACATCGACATGGCCAGCTACGACCAGCACGCCCTGCAAGTCCTCGGACTGCGTGAAGAGATGTTGGCTCGCATCGTTCCAACCGCCGGTGCCGTTGGACCGGCCACCGCACTGCCGGGTGCGCCGCTTATTACCGCCCTCGTCGGAGACCAGCCCTCTTCCCTGTTCGGTCAGAACTGCGTTCGTCCGGGTCAAACCAAGATCACGTTCGGGACTGGTGCGATGTTGGACCAAGTTCGTGGGCCCGAGGGCCCAACGAACATGTCTCGCTACTCATCGGGCTGCTTCCCGACCCCCACATTCAGCAACGCCGAAGGTATCCAATGGGGCATCGAAGGCATCATGCTCAGTGCGGGAACTTGCATTGAGTGGCTCAAGGATGATCTGGGGCTAATTGCCAATGCGGCCGAGACCGAGACCTTGGCTCGCTCCATCGCAAGCACCGACGGTGTCACCTTCGTACCGGCCCTCGCCGGCCTGGGAACTCCCCAGTGGGACTTCGGCGCCCGTGGAGCTTTCTTTGGTCTCACCCGAGGCTCGACGAAGGCCCATCTGGTCCGTGCC
>JBAXMO010000117.1:0-3923 GCA_037134255.1 Actinomycetes bacterium
CCCCTTCCTTATCTGGGGCTCACTCTGGGGCGGGGCCCTGGGTGATCGCACCGACAAGCGGCGCATCTTGGCTATCGGGGGCGCCCTGTTAGCGCTGTCGAGTGGTGGGCTCGCTCTTAACTCAATGCTGGCGCAGCCCTCGTTGGTGGCCATCGTGCTGCTCTCGGCCGCCGCGGCCTTCGGTGGCGGCTTCGTCAATCCCGCACGAAACGCCGCAATTCCGCGCTTGGTCTCGCCCACCAAATTGGTTTCGGCCTACTCGCTAAATCAGGTCGGCATCCAATTCGCCGTCGTCGTGGGACCGGCCATCTCTGGTCTCTTGCTCGCCGGGTTCGGCGTGGCCTCTTGCTACTGGGTCGACGTGGTTTCCTTTGTGGTCTTTGTTGTGGCGACGTTGCGCATGGACCCTCTGCCTCCGAGCGAGGGGGTAACCGCCATCTCGAGTTGGCGCTCGACCAAGGAAGGCCTCGCCTACCTGCGCACCCACAAGGTGGCCCAAGGCGTCTACGTAGCCGACCTCAACGCCATGATCTTCGGCATGCCCCGCGCCCTCTTCCCCGCCATGGGCCTCACGGTCTTTCACGGTGGTCCCCAGCTAGTCGGTCTCTTCTTCGCGGCTCCGGGTATCGGGGCGTTGCTCGGTGCGGTAACGACGGGCTGGGTCGAACGGGTCGATCGTCGTGGTCGCGCCGTCATCGTAGCCATCGCCGGGTGGGGTGTAGCTATCACCATCTTCGGTCTCTCCCCGTGGGTCGGACTGGCACTCGTGGCCCTAGCGATCGCCGGATGGGCCGACGTGATTTCGGCCGTGCTGCGTAACGCCATCTTGCAGAGTCGTATTGACAACCAGTATCGCGGTCGGCTTAGTGCCATCCAAATGGCAGTGGTCAATGGTGGTCCGCGCCTCGGGGATTGGGAGTCCGGTGCCGTGGCGGGCATAACATCCACGGCAGTTTCAGTCGTGAGTGGCGGACTGGCCTGCGTGGTCGGTTCCGTCTTCGTGGCCTGGCACTGGCGCAGTTTTTGGAACGAACGCGCTAGCGAACTGGGATTGAACGACGCTTCCCATTCGTAACGTTGGCCAGTTGGCCGCAGGCCGCGTCAATAGTGCGACCCCGCGTGCGACGAACAGTCGCGTTAACGCCGAGCTCTTCGAGTTCGTCACGGAAGTAGCGGACCCGCGCGGCCGGTGAACCGATCACGAGAAAGCCCGGCGTGGGATTCAGGGGGATGAGATTGACGTGGGCCCCGAGGGGTCGGGCGTACTCGGCCAGTTCGTAGAGAGCCTGGTCGGTGTCGTTGACGCCCGAGATCAAAGCCCACTCAAACGAGATGCGCCGTCCCGTTTCAGCACGCCACACTTCACAGGCCTGGTAGAGGCGCTCGAGGTTGTAGCGCTTGTTGATGGGAATCAGTTCATCGCGTTCGGCATCGTTGGCAAGGTGCAGGCTGATCGCCAAGGTCAACGGGAGACCCTCGAGGGCGAGGCGCTCGATGGCCGGAGCAATGCCGACGGTGGAGACCGTCAAGTTGCGAGCGGAGAGTCCCCGCTCGTGGTGGAGGGCGCGAATCGTGCCGACGGTCACGTCGTAGTTAGCCAGTGGTTCACCCATGCCCATGAAGACAATGTTCGAGATACGTCGGGGGGCCGCGGCTCGACCGGCCCGAACCACCTGTTCGACCACTTCACCGAGGGTCAATTGACGCGAAAACCCGGCCTGGCCGGTGGCACAGAACGTGCAGCCCATGGCGCAGCCGGCCTGGGTCGAGATGCAGACCGTGACCCGATCGTCGTAGTTCATTAAGACGGTTTCGATGGTGTAGCCGTCGTGGAGTCGATAGACCCACTTGCGAGTCGTGCCCTCGTCAGTTGAAACATCGTTGGCCACTTCGAGGGCCAGGGGCAGTTCGGCCGTCAGTTTTTCCCGAAGGGCCTTGGAGATTGTCGTGATTTCCTCGGGGAAGCGGTCCTGCTCCCAGATGCCCTGCCAGATTTGGTCCACCCGGTACTTGGGCTCACCGGCCAGCAGGCCAGTGAGCTCATCTCGGGTCAATTCGTACGCAGAAGCCACCTAGTCAACCTAGAGGTTGCCGAGGTGAAATTTCGCCTATGTTTTAGAACGAACTAAACGGGTCAAACCGGCCCGGACTGAACCAAAGGAAACAGCATGGAACTGAAGAACACTTCAGCGCTCGTTACCGGTGGCGCGTCGGGCCTCGGTGAAGCTACCGCCCGTCTGCTCGCCGAGCGCGGCGTCAAGGTCGTCATCATGGACCTCAATGACGAAAAGGGCGAAGCCCTCGCCAAGGAACTCGTTGGTGCGTACGTCCACTGTGACGTCACCAACGTCGAGCAGGTCATCGCTTCGATCGACGCCGCCACGGCTATGGCTCCTCTCTGGAGCGTCGTGAACTGCGCCGGTATCGGCTGGGCCACCCGCACCCTCGGTAAGGACGGCGAATACAGCTCGGCCCACGACCTCGACCTGTACCGCAAGGTCATCGAGATCAACTTGGTCGGCACCTTCAACGTCTGCCGTCTCGCCGCTACCGCGATGAGCCGCAACACCCCCGACGTCGACGGCGCCCGTGGTGCCATCGTCAACACCGCTTCGGTTGCTGCCGAAGACGGTCAGATTGGTCAGGTTGCCTACTCGTCATCTAAGGGTGGCGTCGTTGGTTTGGGCTTGCCGCTCGCACGTGACCTCTCGGTCGTGGGCATCCGCGTCAACACCATCCTCCCTGGTCTTATCGACACCCCGATCTACGGCACCGGTCCCGCCTCGGACGAGTTCAAGGCCCGCCTGGGTTCAGGCGTCTTGTTCCCTAAGCGTCTGGGCTACCAGGCCGAGTTCGCCACGTTGGCCGCCGAGTTGCTCGCTAACAGCTACATGAACGCTGAGTCGATTCGCCTCGACGCCGGCATTCGCATGCAGCCCAAGTGATCTAACTGAGCACAGAAATGCCGGGGCCGCAAGGCCCCGGCATTTTTTTGTTCGTACTCCGCGAACGGAACGGACCGCTACTGCAGCAGGTCGGTAACGAGCCCTTGGACCCGCAACAAAATATCGTCACGAATTTCTCGGACAGTTTCGATGGGCTGCCCGGCCGGATCTTGTAGTGCCCAGTCCATGTACTTCTTACCGGGGTAAACGGGACAGACGTCACCACAGCCCATGGTGATAATGACCGAGGCGTCCTGCACCATCTCGTCGGTGAACTTCTGCGGACGATTCCCGGTGATGTCGATGTCCCACTCCTGGAGGGCGGCCACCACGGCGGGGTTCAGCGTTTCGCCCGGGGCCGAGCCGGCCGAGTAGACCGCAATGCGATCGCCGGCCTCACGCGCCAGCAGGGCGGCCGCCATCTGGGAACGGCCGGCGTTGTGAACACAGAGAAAGAGAACGGCGGGCTTCATTCCATTTCCTTTCGGGGGGCGAAGCCCCTCACGATGAGTACACCCACGATGCCACCGACCACTTGCGCCGCAATAAAGAAGAGCACCGAGCTCGGGGCAATGCCGGCGAAGGAGTTCGAAAACATACGACCCACCGTGATGGCGGGGTTGGCGAAGCTCGTCGACGAGGTGAAGAAGTAGGCGCCGGTGATGTAGGCGGCCACGGCGCCGGCAATCCACTTGCCCTTGTCGAGCGCGACCAACAAGAAGATGGTGATGACGAGACCGGCCGTGGCGATGACCTCCGATAGGAAGTGGGGACCCGACACGCGTTGGTGAGTCGAGAATGTAACGACGGGGAGGGCGAACATGGCGTTCGCCAGAATGGCCCCACTGATGCAACCGGCGACTTGAAAGGGAATGTACCGGAGGGCGTCCACCAGCGGGCGGCCCGTCAGGGCGACCTTGGCCAACGACACGATGGGATTGAACTCCGCCCCACCGAGAGGGCCGAGCACTTCAATCA
>JBAXMO010000118.1:0-3819 GCA_037134255.1 Actinomycetes bacterium
CGGGGCCACGACCACCACCCCGTTTTTTACCCACTGTCGCGGTCGCATGGCGTTCAGTAGTCCCAGCGCGCGACCACGCGAGGGGGATGGGGCCGAGTTCATGCACCTAACGCTACCGTGCCCTCTTCAATGAGGGGGGACTGAGTAGGAGGGGGTCATGTGGCGGTCTATGCTGGATTCCCGATGGAACGCACATACCGAGTAGTAGTGGCCAAGCCGGGCCTCGATGGCCACGACCGTGGTGCCAAGGTGATCGCCCGTGCCCTGCGTGACGCGGGTTTTGAAGTCGTCTATACGGGCCTACACCAAACACCCGAGCAAATCGTCCACGCCGTGGTCCAAGAAGACGCCGACGCTCTGGGCCTCTCGCTCCTCTCCGGAGCGCACCTCGTTCTCGTGCCGCGCATTATGGCCTTACTGGCTGAGCGTGATCGCAGCGATGTTTTGCTCGTCGTCGGCGGGATCATCCCCGAAGATGACATCGTGGAGTTGGAAAATGCCGGTGTCGCTCGCGTGTTCACGCCAGGCTCACCCCTCGGCGAAATTGGTTCGTGGCTCGAAGCAGCTCTCGACGCCCGTGAAAATCTGTAGTCGTACCCGTCTGTTTCCCCCAACGTAGAAAAGGATGTTCCAGTGGATCTCTTTGAGTATCAAGGCAAGCAGTACTTCGCGCAGTTTGGCATTTCGGTGTCGCCCGGCGACGTGGCCGACACCGTGGACGAAGCCGTAGCCGTAGCCGAGCGCATTGGATTTCCCGTCGTTGTTAAAGCGCAGGTCAAGGTTGGCGGTCGTGGAAAAGCGGGTGGCGTCAAGTTGGCCGACAATATGGAGGAACTACGTCTCCACGCTGGCAACATTTTGGGACTCGACATCAAGGGTCACGTCGTTCGACGAATTTGGATCGAACGCTCGAGTGATATCGCTAAGGAGTACTACGCCTCGTTCACCCTCGACCGTCCGAATAAGACGCACCTCGGGATGTTGAGTGCTCAAGGTGGCGTCGAAATTGAAGTGGTGGCCGAGGAGAACCCCGACGCCATTTCCTTCATTTCCATTGACCCCGTCCGCGGCCTCGACCTCGAGACCGCTCGTCGCTGGGTGGCCGAGGCCAACCTCGACGAAGTAGCCCGCGAACAGGCCGCCGAACTCTTGGTCAAGCTCTACATTTGCTACACCGAAGGTGACTGTGACCTCGCCGAAATCAACCCCTTGATCCTGACGCCGGATAACAAGGTCCACGCCCTCGACGCCAAGGTGACCCTGGACGAGAACGCCTCCTTCCGCCACCCGGAGTGGGAAGCCTTCCGCTGGTCGGAAACCGAGGACCCTCGTGAGCAAATGGCGAAAGAGCGGGGTCTCAACTACATCGGACTCGACGGCACGGTGGGCATCATTGCCAACGGCGCCGGGTTGGCCATGTCGACGCTGGACGTTGTGAACCAGGTCGGCGGCACGGCTGCGAACTTCCTCGACATTGGTGGTGGCGCGAACGCTGACGTCATGGCCGCGGCCCTCGAGGTAATTAACTCGGACCCCAAGGTCACCGCGATCTTCGTGAACATCTTCGGCGGCATCACTCGCGTCGACGAAGTCGCCAAGGGCGTGCTCGAGGCCCTGGAGCGCGTGAACATTTCCTCACCAATCGTGTTGCGCCTCGATGGCACCAACGCCGTGGAGGGCCGAGCCATTCTGGCGCCGCACCTCAGCGACACTCTTATCACCGAACCCACCATGCTGGACGCCGCCCGCCGGGCTGTCAGTCTCGCGAAATAAGGAAAAATTATGAGTATTTTTGTAGACGAAAACACCAAAGTAATTGTTCAGGGGCTCACCGGAGGCCAGGGACGTTTTCACGGTCTGCGTAATCGTGCCTACGGTACCAAGGTGGTCGGCGGGGTGACGCCGGGCAAGGGCGGAACCGACGTCGAAGGCATTCCCGTCTTCAACTCGGTGAAAGAGGCCGTCGCCGCTACCGGCGCTACCGCGTCGTTCGTGTCGGTGCCACCGAAGTTTGCCGCGGCCGCCATCCTGGAGGCCGCCGAAGGTGGCATTACCTTTATCGTCTGTATCACCGAGGGCATTCCCGCCCACGATGAGGCCGTCACCTACAACCGACTGGTCGAAGACTTCCCCGGAGTTCGGTTGCTCGGACCCAACTGCCCGGGAATCATCAGCCCCGGAAAGTGCAACATCGGCATCACCTCCGGCGACATTGCCCTGGCCGGTGGACCAGTGGGCATCGTGTCGCGATCGGGAACTTTGACCTACCAGGCCTTACACGAACTGAGCCAACAGGGAATCGGTCAAACGACCTGCGTGGGTATTGGTGGCGACCCGGTCCCGGGGACCAACTTCATTGACTGCCTGGCCGCCTTTGAGGCCGACCCCGAAACTTTGGCCGTCATGATGATTGGCGAAATTGGTGGCTCCGAAGAAGAGCGCGCTGCCGAATGGATCAAGGCCAACATGACCAAGCCCGTGGTGTCGTACATCGCCGGCGTGACTGCCCCTCCCGGCCGCAAGATGGGCCACGCGGGGGCCATCATTTCGGGCTCCAAGGGAACTGCGCAGGCCAAAATGGACGCCCTTAGTGCGGCTGGAGTTTTTGTCTGCCAGAACCCCACTGAAGCTGGTCAGAAGATGGTCGAAATAGTCCGGGCTCTCTAGGTCTTGACTGCACCTCGCCTCTGCGTTCTCGTGTCGGGGTCCGGCACGATTTTAGAAGCGATTATTGAAGCTGACCTGGCGGTCTCGCTGGTGATATCCGACCGCCCGTGTCGCGGACTCGACATTGCGACACAGCACGGCGTCCCCGCTCTCTTGGTTGACCGCCGAGCCTTCGGAGGTTTTTCTCGGGACTTCGACCGCGCCAGTTTTTCTAAGTCGCTGACGCTGGCCCTCCAAGAGAACGTGATCGACGTCATCGCGATGGCTGGTTTTGGCACCATCACCTCCGCTGAATTCCACCACGCCTTTCCCGGTCGCGTCCTCAACACCCACCCGAGTCTTCTGCCCGACTTCAAGGGTTGGCACGCGGTGCAGTTAGCGCTTGACGCCGGCGTCGCGGAAACTGGTTGCACCGTCCACGTGGCCACCGAAGAGCTCGACGACGGCCCAATCTTGGCTCAGGTTAGAGTCCCCATACACCCCGGGGACGATGTCAATCTCCTGCAGGAAAGAATTAAGGAAGTTGAGCGCGTGGTCTACCCACGAGTTATTCGTGAATTTATGGCGAGCCTGATGGCTTAAGCCAGGGTGGCGCCACAGGCGGGGCAGGAATTCTCCGCGTAGGACGGTACTGGATGACCGTTAGGGCAACTACGTCCACCCACCGGCTCACTCTTGGCGCCGTTGGCCCAGCGCGACTGCGGGTTGGTCTCGAAGAAACTCAGAATGAAACCGTAGAACGGAATAAGACAAGACCATCCGGCGTGATCGGAATCGTGCATGCGGCGCCACCCCACCGCGAGATTGGGTACTAGGAGGCCAAACGTGACGAGCGTGCCAAGATTTGGATTTGGAGCGACCGATGCAACGACCTCTCGGCAGAGAAACGCGAACAGGACGAAGTACCAGAATTCGGATCGCGACGCGACACCCTTGAAATCAGCGTATTTGGTAAAACAAGTCTTTACGGATTCGACAAAATTCATTGGACACCTCTTTCTGTTCCCAAGATTAAGTGGTGGTACGGAGAAATCGGTGGATTAGGGGCGAGATAGTCAAACAAACACAAGAACTAAGGTGTTGGTGTGGAAATGCCCTCGGGGCTCATCAAAAGAAAGTCGGTAATGCGAGCACTACTTAGCGTGTGGGACA
>JBAXMO010000119.1:0-3813 GCA_037134255.1 Actinomycetes bacterium
GTACTTATCTCTTCGGCCGACGGCGTTGGAACCAAGTTGCACGTGGCGCGCCTCGCCAATCGCTTTGAGACCATTGGCCATGACCTCGTAGCGATGTTGGTCGACGACCTCGTCTGCGTCGGGGCCGAACCCATGTTCTTGCTCGACATCATCACGGTGGGCCGCTTGGTCCCCTCCCGTATTGAAGAGATTGTTACCTCGATTGCCGATGGCTGTCGGGTGGCCGGCTGCGCCCTGATTGGTGGCGAAACGGCCGAGCACGGCGGGGTTATGCACCCTGATGACATTGACGTGGCCGGCTTTGCCGTCGGGGCGTTGGAAGAGGGCACCGAAATGGGTCCCCACCGGGTGAACGAAGGCGACGTTCTCATTGGCTTGGCCTCGCCCGGTATTCGCTCGAACGGCTACACCCTCGCGCGCAGCGTGCTGCTCGATGACGAATCTCGATTGAACGAACCGGCGTGGCCCGGTGCGGCGGTCAGCGTGGCCGACGAACTGTTACGACCCAGTGTGATCTACGCCCCAGCCGTTTTGGCCGTGCGTCGAGCCCTTGGCGCCGACCTGCACGCCGCCGCTCACATCACGGGTGGTGGCATCGTGGGTAACGTGCCCCGAATGTTGCCCGAGCACCTCGATGGCCACATTGACCTGGAGACTTTTGAAACACCCGAGATCTTCTTTGAGATTCAACGTCGCGGCCAGGTCAGCTCGGACGAAATGTTGCGCGTCTTTAACTGCGGTCTCGGGATGACGTTGGCCGTGGCCAGCCACCAGGCCGACGCCGCCTTGGCCGCGATCGCTACCTGTGGCATCACCGCGTCAGTCGTTGGTTTCGTCCAGAGTGGCCATCAGGGAGTGGTCGTCGCGTGAGTACTCGCGAACGAGTTCTCCAGCACCTTTTAACCCACTCGGTCCGCACCGGTGACTTCACGTTGAAGAGTGGTCGTAAGTCCAACTGGTTTATTGACTCCAAGCAGACCATCTGTGCCCCCGACGCCATGGTGGATGTGGCCGAACTCGTGCTCGAACGGCTCGACTCCTCGGTTACGGCCATTGGCGGATTAACCATGGGGGCCGACGGCGTGAGTTTTATCACCGCCGGGGTGGCCGGAACTAAGGGTCGGGGACTCTCGGCTTTTTCAGTGCGTAAAGAGACCAAGGACCACGGCGCCGGCGGACGTATCGCCGGCCATCTCCAGCCGGGCGATCGCGTCGTCATCACCGAAGACACGGTGACGCGCGGCACCAGTTTGCTCGAGGCGGCCCGGGTCGTCCAGGAGTTTGGCTGCGAAGTGGTGCTCTTGTTGGCCGTTGTTGATCGAGGTGGCACCGCTACCGCCATGGCCGCCGACGTAGGTTTGCGATTTGAAGCACTCTTCACTGCACCCGACCTAGGTTTTAACTATGAAGGTGCGTAAGCCCTCACTGACAACCCGCCAGCTGGTAACGCTGGCGGTTCTGCTGAGCGGCACTCTGGTGATTATGGGCCTCTCGTGGTACACCACCAAGCGCGTGCCGAACCACAACTGGCTCTTTACCGGACACTACGCCTGCAGTTTCTGCGACATTAATTCCCGCATCAACGACGTTCTCACCGTCAAGCACGGTGGCGTGCTCTACAGCGCTGACGATCACCACCAGTACTTCACGTATCCGACGGCCGCCCTCTTTTTGTTTTGGCCCCTCAGCTGGGTTTCCCACTTCTGGGCCGTAACGGGTTGGAGCTTCATCACGATTGCGAGCTACGCCGGTCTTTTGATGCTCGGCTGGCATCGAGTGCGAGGCCCGCTCACGCTCCGCTCCGCGGGTGTGGCTCTTTGGGCCACGGCGCTCGGCGTCACCATCTTCCCGACGATGGCCATCTGTCTCTCCCAGGGTCAGACGGCTTCCTTCCTGGCTCTCGTCGTGGCGTTGGACTACCTGGCGATTCGGGGTCGGGCCCAGGGTGTGCTCACGGGCATCGCCGCGGCCATCAAGATCTACCCCATCATCTTCATTGGTGTTTGGATTGCTCGCCGTCAGTGGCATCAAGCGATCACGGCCCTGGCGTCTGGTGCCGTGACGACCGCGCTGGCCTGGGCCATCTGGCCCAAGCACTCCACGACGTTCTTCTTCCACCGATTGACGTCCGGCCGCGAAATAAGTCACTTCCACGAAAACATTCACTGGCGATCGTCATCGTCGAGCCCCTACTCCTTCTTCTATCGCCCACCCTTTGACGGCGGGTCGTGGGAGTCTTCGGCCGGACTCCTCACCTGCTTAGCAGTGGCCGTCTTTGGCATCTGGCTCGGCGTTCGACTATGGAATCGCGGGTATCACCTCACGTCCTTCGTGGCCGTGTTGATCGGCAGCACGTTGAGCGCCCCCGTGGTCTGGGATCACTACTTCGCCTGGGTGTTGCTCTTGCCGCTCGTGGCCTACGAAGTGGGCTGGCGCCGACCCGCCGCCTGGGTGGCCATTGGGGCCATGGTGATGTTGATGGTGCCGTGGGGAATTATTCGTGACGAGAACTTCTCGTACGTCGGTTTCACGCCGATGACTGTTGCCCTCTTCTTTATTCGCAATGGACTGCTCTTCAGCTCATTGGGGCTCATGCTCCTGGCGGCTCGGTTGCCGCCGAAAGATGAGTTCGTCGCTAACTAACGACGGTGCGGGCTACGGCCTCGATGAGTCGAGCCCGCCACACACGAAGCGCCGGGTAGTCATCGGCGTCGGTTCGACCTAAGCGCACGATCACGGCATCGAGGGCCGGCACGACGGTGATGGACTGACCCTCAAAGCCGTTGGCCCAGTACGAGCCGTACTGGTCGCCCGTGACCCACCACTGCCAGGAGTAGTAGGTGCCCGCCTCCTCGTCGATAGAGAGAGGAAGCTGAGCCGTGTCGACCCAACTGGTTGAGACCAGCCGTTGACCATCCCATTCGCCACCTCGGAGATAGAGCAGACCGAATTTGGCGAAATCGCGGGCGGTGGCGTAGACGTAGCTCGAGGCGATGAAGTTGCCAGTGGCGTCGAACTTAGGGATAGCGGTGCTCATGCCCAAGGGTCCAAACAGTCGATCGCCAATGAACTGCTTGTAGGCGTCGCCGTAGCCGACGACATCGGCCACGATGCGCGAAATGATGTTGGTCGTGCCACTCGAGTAGTTCCAGAACGTGCCCGGCGTGTAGGCCAGTTCCTTGGATGCGGTGAAGTGAGCCATATCTTCAGCTCCTTCGGCGAAGAGCATGCGGATTACGTCACTGCCGCTCTCGACGTCGTACTCCTCGCTGAAGTTGAGTCCATCGCGCATCGCCAACAGATCGGCCAGCGTGATGGCGTGGCGAGGATCGTTAGGGTCAGACCATTCCGGCACCGGTGCTGGAGCGGCTGGGTTCAACTTGCCCTCGTCAACGAGCGTGCCCACGAGGTGGGCCAGCATGGACTTGGCCATGGACCACGAAATCTGGGTGGTGCTGACACCGACCGGTTCGGCGGGGCGGTCGAAGAAGGGAATCTCGCCGTGATAGCGCTCCGCGATGATGCGGCCGTGCTTGATAACGAGGACCGTGCGGGTGTCGCCCAGGCCGGAGTCGTTGATCGCGGCGTCAATGATGTCGTTCAGCTCATCGATATTGGAGGCCGAGCCCTCGGGCCACTCAGTTGTGGGCCACGGTGTGCCGGTGGGTTGAGAGGCGTAGGCGGGAGTGATTGCGGGAATGTTCGTCACCCCACCAACCCTAGGAGGGCCACCCGGTCAGGGGGAATTATGGTGGTCGAGACCGGCGTCGATCCGGTGACCTCACGCTTTTCAGGCGCGCGCTCTACCAACTG
>JBAXMO010000120.1:0-3780 GCA_037134255.1 Actinomycetes bacterium
CAGTTCAACACTGAGCGCCCGATGGTCGCTTCCGTTGCGAATGCTGCGGCCATTGCGAACGGCCCAGGGCCCGCGGAGCAGGATGTGGTCAATTTGAGAGTGAGGGCGCCACGCGGGCCACGTTCGGGCCCGAACTGCACTACGCCATCCCGGAAGTACGGTACGTAAAAGTGGCCGCCAGCAGTTGAAGTCACCGGCCGTGACGACGGGGTTACTGAGGCTCAACTCGTCGAGCCGCCGAGCCACAAAGCGATACTGCTTGAGTGAACCGTGTGAAATATGGGCACCGTGGATTGCCACGGCGCTGAAGAGCTGTCCCTCGTGTTCGCATGTGGCGATGATGAGCGCTCGGCGTGTCTTATCTCTGCGCAACTGTGGCAAGTACTCAACCTTGATGTCGTGGATTGGCAAGGTGGTGAGCAGCGCTACACCCCATGAACCGGACTCGGCTCCCCGGGCGGAGTCTCGGCGCTTGATCCGCTGTTCAGAGAGTTTTGTGTGGGTGTCGAAGTACAGTCCCCGATCGCCACTCAGTAGGCCGTGCAGGGGATGCCAGCCTGAGCCCCCCGGCTCGTCGGTCACTCGGATGCAGGGGGAGAGCTCGACAAATTCACCCGCCAACTGAAGTTTTTCCTCGAGTATTGCGAACTGGTCCTCCTCTGCGCCGCGCCAAAGTTCTTGGACGAAGAGCAAGTCGGCGTGGAGCGCCAGTAGTTCGGCAACAACGTCCGTCCGTCGTCCGTAGCCATCAACACCGGCGTGAATATTTGCGGTAGCGACAAGCACGCCAGCACCCTACGCCGGTTTGCCATCCAACTGTGGCAATCTGATGGGGATGGAATCTGTTGGTTTAACCTTTGGCCACCGCATTTGGTGGGTCGACGCCTTCACCGGTGACGCCGCTCGGGGTAATCCGGCGGTCGTCGTGCTCCTCGAGCGCCCCGTGGCCGATAGCGAACTGCAACAAATCGCATTCGAACTTGGTGTTTCGGAAACTGCATTTGTTCGACGCGCCGGTGACACTTGGTCCCTGCGTTGGTTCACCCCAACGGTGGAAGTTGATCTCTGCGGGCACGCCACTCTGGCCACCCTGCACGTCCTGCTCACCGAGCTCGGCGTCCCGGACGGTGAGTTCTACTTTCAGACCCGGGCCGGGGTGCTTTCCGGGCGCCGACTCCAGCACGGTCTGCTCGGCGTTGATCTTCCCCGCTCGTACCTAGAGCCACTAGAGCCCGCTGTGCTTGATGGGGTTTTAGGGGATGTCTCGGAGGTCTACCAGGCCGGTGCGCAAAGTGTCCTAGCTGTTGTTAAGGACTATGACACCCTCTGTGGTCTCATCGTTGACCCCATGTCCCTGTTCTTAGTCCCCAGCAGCATCGTGATTGCGGTCTGCGAAGGCGGTCCTCAGGTCGATGCTTCAATCCGAGTCTTCGCCCCTCGTCTGGGCCTGGCCGAAGACCCCGTGACTGGTTCGGCCATGTGCTCGGTCGCTCCGTGGTGGGCCAATCGCTCCGGCATGCCAACGCTCTCGGTGCGCCAGGCCTCGGCACGCGGCGGAGTCATGTACTCTCGACTCTTTGAGCGCAACGTGGAAGTGGCCGGCTACGCCCGCACCTTTTTTGGCGGCGACCTCCGTGCCTAGCGCTTCGTAATCTCTGGCAAACTACCCCTATGGAGATTGCCACCGCCCTGCGTTCGCTCGCAGTCGTGGATACCGTTACGGCCTCTTTGCGCCATCAACTCGATCACATGCCAGAAGTCCTAGAGCTGGCGCAGGTTGAAGAGCATCTTCGTACCCTCACCCAAGAGTTCAAGCAACTCACGGCCGATCGGGCACCTTGGACCGCGCAGCGCGACGAAGTCGATACTCTTCGCGAATCACTTTCGCAGCGAAAAGCGACACTACAAACGACGCTGGACTCTTCGACCAGCGGGGCGCGTGATCTCGCGACACTGGTTAGCGAGATTGAAATTCTGGCCAGCAAGCTAGACGATGTGGAAACTAAGGAACTCGAGATTATGGAGCTCCTTGAACCGTTCGATCAGCAAGAGCAAGAGATTAAAGCGGCCGGACAACCTCTTATGACACGCCGTAGCGAACTGACGGCTGCCATCGCGGCCGGACGGCTGGCGATTGAGGAGTTGCTTGCCGCCAAGGTGGCCGAGCGGGCACCGTTGGTGGCCGCGCTACCCGAGAGCGTTCGCGCCTCCTACGAGCGAGTGCACGCTCGTGTTGGCGATGCCGCAGCCGTTGATGTTGACGGTGGCCGCTGTGGGGGGTGTCGAATAGCCATGGTGCCCCTCGACCTCGAGCGCTGGCGTAACGCACCAGCCGACACCTTCCCGGTCTGCCCGGAGTGCTCCAGACTCCTCTTGCCGGCATGCTGATTCTGGTCCGCCACGGACAGTCCACGGCCAACCGTGATGGACTCTTGGTGGGGCACATGGACGTGGCCCTCACCGACGAAGGCCGGGCCCAGGCCGAACGACTCCAAGGCGCATTGAGTAGTGCAAAGCGAGTAATTAGCTCGCCGCTGACTCGCGCTCGCCACACCGCGTCCCTGGCGGTGCCGCATCTCGAGGCGGAGGTCGACCACGCCTTTATTGAGATGAACTACGGCGAACTCGACGGACAACTCCTTCGCGAGGTTGGCCCAACCACGTGGCGCTCGCTCCAGGAGGACCACGAATGGCCCGTCCCCGGGGGGGAGTCCATGGCCGATGTCGACCTGCGAGTCACACAACGGTTGAATGAGCTGGCCGAACAAGAGCGCGAATTGATCGCTAGCCCCGTAGAGCACCTCGTGATATTTAGCCATGTTTCACCCGTGAAGGCCTCGGTGGCGTGGGCCCTGGGTGTTCCAGGCACGGTGGCCTGGCGCATTCGGCTCGATAACGCCACCATGACCTCGATTACCACCGTGGCGGGACGCCCGTCGTTGATTGGATACAACGTTCGTCCCTAGCGTTTCGGGCAAACTGGAGCGGTGAGCTCACCTATTCCCACCCATCGCCGCACCATCATCATTGAGAGTTTCGATACCGAAGACTCCTATCTCATCAACGCCACCCTGACCGACGAGCGGCCCTGGGCCGACGGTGAGGAACTAGTTCGAGACGTTCACGGCATGACATTGGATGTAAAAGTTGATCGCCGGAGTTTCGTGGTCACCAACGCGAATGCCAAGATGCACCGGACTCCCCATATGGAGTGTGTCGCCATCGAGCCGGCTTTTCGTAATCTCATCGGCCTCTCGGTAACTCGGGGTTTCAATAAGGCGGTACAAGACCGCCTCGGTCGTCAGCGGGGCTGCACGCACCTGGAGTTCTTGGCTCGCGCCATAGGCCCAGTCGTAATTCAGGCCATGGCCTCTTCGTCGTCACGACAAGGTGGAGCGGCCGGCATTAGCCGCACGGTGAAAGAAGACTCCGACAGTTGGTTAACGAACACCTGTCACCTTTGGGCGACCGACAGTATTGGGGCCACCAAGATCCGCGAAGGTTGGCGCCCAGGCCTGGACGGCTACCCCGCCCGAACGTTGGTGGAGATGCGCTCGACGCGCAACTAGTTCGTAGTGGCGATGAAGTTCGCCAGTACTGCACCCAGCTGAGCACCTTCGTCTTCTTGGAGGAAGTGACCACCATCAACGATGGTGGTGTGGGCCTGACCGGTGGTCCCGGGCACGTCGCGGAGAAACTTGGCGTCGGCGCCCTTGGTGATGGGGTCCTTGTCGGAGTAGCAGGTGAGGAACGGCTTGGTGAAGTTCCTCAGCACTTCCC
>JBAXMO010000121.1:0-3559 GCA_037134255.1 Actinomycetes bacterium
CAGATGAAGACAGGCGAGGTACCGCACCCCGAATCACTGGCGGACCTCATCACCTACGTGGCCTTTCAAGAGCGCGCCACACAAATTGCTCACCGGAATACGGCCACCAAACTGCCGAAAGAAGACGTGATGGGCCGACGCATTCTCGGTCTGATCGCTGGAGACGAGACCAAGCACTACATGTTCTACCGCGACCTCGCCAAGGCCGCATTTGCAATTGACCCAAGTGCCATGATGATCGCTGCAACCAAGCAAGCCATGAGTTTCTCCATGCCGGGAACTGGCATTCCGGCCTTTACCCGCCACGCGGTGCGAATCGCGCGAGAGGGCATCTACGGATTGAGTCAGTTTCTCGGCGACGTTCTAGAGCCCGTAACGACGTGGTGGGATCTCGACCACCTTGCTGGACTCAGTGCGGAGGCCGAACGGGCCCGAGACGAAATGGCCAAATTGACCGCGACGCTTCACGAGCAAGTCGAAAAGGTGGCGGAACGGCTGGCCATGGGTCGCGCCACTCTTGCGTAGCTCTCGTCTTTGTCTAGAAAAGTTATCGAACACGAGCGAGTCCAGCGAGGGTTCGTTAGTCTCCTCTGAGTAACGAATACTCATATGGGGGGAACCATGAAGCGTCTAATTGGCTTAGCCACAGCGTGTGCTGTTTTAGGAGTGAGCTCACTGGCTTCAGCTGCCACCGCGAAAGACTCCAAGGGTGACACCTACGTACCCGTTAAGACGTTGACGGGTAGCACCTTTTCAACCCAGGGTCCCTACGCCGTTGGTGTCGACACCGTCACCGTGAGTGTCACTGTGCCAGATCCATCGGGCGCTACCTACTCCACCAAAGTTGACATTTGGTATCCCGCAACCAAGGCCGGTAAGACGAAGGCCACGTACAACGTGGGCTCGTGGCTACCTGCATTCCTGCAGCCGCTGCTTACTGCGGATGCCGCTAGCCGAGCTAATGCCGCCAAGGCGACCTACGTGACGAATGCCTATTCCAAGGCAGCGGCAGCGTCTGGCAAATTCCCACTCGTACTCTTCTCGCACGGCTACTCGGGGTTCCGCGATCAATCCACAGCACTCACCACCGCTATTGCGAGTTGGGGCTACGTCGTAGCGGCACCCGAAACCCCCATCCGCAACCTCACGCAGGTAATTAATCAGATTGCAAGCATTCCCCCCGTGACCACGAACACCAACGCTGATGTCTATGACCTCGAAGCAGTGATTGCCGCCGCCAAGGCTAAGAAATTCGGTCTCGCTTCGACTCACGTCGACGCACTTCGCGTTGTTGCTGTTGGTCACTCGGCCGGAGGTTCGGCCGTCGAGCGTTTGGCGTCTTTTGAGACTTCACGCAATGGCTCAAAGTCGCCACTCAAGGGTTTCATTGGACTCGCCGGTGCATCGATTGGTGCTTGGTCGCAGTCACTGGCCGCACCCTTTAATACGATTCCGCAAATGCCCGGACTCTTTGTCACTGGTCAGCTCGACAATGTCGTGCACGCAACCGCAATCGAGAGTGCCTACGGATCGCTTACGGGCAGTCGTCGATTGATTGAGCTCACTCACGCGGGGCACCAGGCCTTCAGCGACCTCTGTCAAATCAATCCCGGTGAAGGTGGGCTCACCGCCCTCGCCCTGGCCTTAAATATCTCTATCCCAACCAATCTCGCAGGACTGGCCAGTGATGGATGTTCATCGCCAGCCGAACCAGTAACAACGAGTTGGCGACCAACGCAGCAGGCCGTTATTGCTCAGATCCGTTACATTTTCGGTGCCGACAAGAAGACCACTGCATTGACCGGCATCGGAGCAGCATTCCCGGCGAGCGTGGGCCTGAATACCACCGCTCCTCTTCCGTAAGGCGACTGGCAAGGCCTGGGAGACCATTACGGCGAATAGTGGTGGGCCGCCCGGGTCTCGATCCCGGCACCTTGAGATTAAAAGTCTCCTGCTCTTCCCGATGAGCTAGCGGCCCTTGCTACATCGTAATTGACTTCGAGGGTGCGAACTTCACTGCACGTTGAACCCAGGACCTACATCAGAGCTCAGCCGAGTTTCGTGGAGGCTCTTCGGTAGGCTCGGTCCGTGACAATCGAAAATGAATCCGTCGTAAATATTGAGGCGTTGCTGAGTGAGGTGGACGTTGCGATGCGTCGACTCGCCGATGGGACGTACCAGTTGTGTGCCGTGTGCCAAGCCCCCATCGATCGGGAGCGGCTTGTTGATAATCCGCTCTTGACCACGTGCGTCCAACACCCCCAGCTGAATGAAAGTGACGATCATGAGTAACGATCAACTGCTCACCGAAGCAACTCCGGAGAATGAGGCCCAGTATTTCCGCCGGGATATCCAGGGTCTTCGTGCGCTGGCGGTAATCCTGGTCATCTTGGCCCACGCCAAAGTCGCTAATTTCGCCGGTGGCTACATCGGCGTCGACGTCTTCTTTGTGATCAGCGGTTTCGTGATTACCGGACTCCTGCTGCGCCAGTCGGGACAAAATGTGGTGCGCCAACTCGGCACGTTCTACGCGCGCCGTATTCGCCGCATCATGCCCGCTGCAACATTGGTGATTATCGGGACACTGGTGGCGGCCTTCCACTGGATCGGGCCGTTTTCTGCGCAACCACTTCTGGCAGACGCTCGCGGGGCCTCGTTGTTCTGGGCGAACTTCCATTTCATCGATGTCGGGACTGACTACTTCTCCCAGGGTCTGCCCCCGTCACTGATTTTGCACTACTGGTCTCTGGCCGTTGAAGAGCAGTTCTACTTTGTCTTTCCACTCGTCCTCTTCGTCACGGCAGCTCTTTTTGGCCTCCGTCGTCATCGTGTGGTTCTCTCCGTGTTTCTTGGAGGTCTTGTGGCCGCGTCGGCAATCTGGAGTGCGTACGAGACGACGCGCAATCCAGTGGCCGCTTACTACTCCCCGTTCACTCGTTTCTGGGAACTCGGGTTTGGTGCACTACTCGCGGCCCTGCCCACAACGTTGAAGATTAAGAATGACCGCCTGGTCCAAGTTGGACAGTGGGTCAGCATCGTGATAATCATCGCCGCTGCGGTGAAACTCACCGATACCAGCCACGTACCAGGCGTGCTGACGTGGTGGGCCGTGGCGCCGGCCGGATTCCTTCTCTGGACTGGTGGGTCGACGTCTCTGGCTCTTCCCAGTGGCTGGTTCTCGAAGCAACCACTTCGGTACCTCGGTGACATCTCCTACTCCCTCTACCTCTTTCACTTCGCGTGGCTGAATATTCCTGTTCAGTACGTTCTCTTGAAGTACGGCCAGACCACCAACTTGTCCGTGCTTTCACGTGTTGAACAGATTGTTGGCGCGCTGATTTGTGCCGCGTTGTCTTACCACTTCTTCGAAAACCCGATTCGTCGCTCCAAGGTGCTCGACCGCCGTCCCTGGCTGACCGCCCTACTCGGTGCCGGACTCATTGGTCTGGTCTGGCTATCGGCCTGGTTGATTCAGACGTATTGGACTCTGTAGCCGGAATTGAAAAATGCCCCGGTGCATCGCACCGGGGCATTTTTTCGTAAGTACTTACTTCTTGGT
>JBAXMO010000122.1:0-3548 GCA_037134255.1 Actinomycetes bacterium
ATGCCAACCTTCAAACCGACCCACACTCTCCTCGTGCGGCTCCTGGCCGTGCTGGGTGGCGGGTTTCTCGGAGGAGCACTCCGTTACATGATCCTGACGGACTTCTCGTTTACGACCGCGACGGGCTCCGGTGTCTATTTGAAGCCCTCGTCACTATCGGACTTCCTCGATATTCGCCTCTTGGTCATTAATACGGTGGGAGTCTTCGTCGCCACCTGGCTACTTCTCGGCGGAATGGGCAATTCCAGTCCAGACGCCCCAGGAAGGCTTTTTTGGACCACCGGGATACTCGGTGGACTCACCACCTACAGCAGCCTTATTGGCGAACTGGGGTCGATTTGGGGGGACAGTCGGTTCCTAGCGGTACTGGTGGGGACAATTGCCCTCGGGGCGGCCTACGTGGCCGGCCTCCTGGCCTTCTGGCTGCGTCGGCGCTGGGGGCAGGGAAGTCGATGATCATCTTTTCCATGTTTTGCGCCCTTGGCTGCCTGGTCCGCTATGTGGCCGAAGTTTTTGCCGGTCGAGTCGTTCGAATTCAGCGACTTTGGGCGACGCTGGCGGTAAATGTCTTTGGGAGCTTGCTGGTGGGCATCGCCAGCCAGCATTTCTTTAGAGAACACAGCCAAGTCTTGGCCTTTTGCGGTGGCATGACGAGTTTTTCGGCCGCCATCGCCGCTCCCGCCCACGCCTGGCGTGATGGACCACGACGCTCAGCCATTCTCATACTGACCACTACCCCGCTGCTGTGCATCGCGGGCTACACCCTCGGTGCTGCGCTCTAACGAGAGCTACAACAGGCCCGTGCAAGTCATTCTCACAGACCGGTGGAGTTAGTACGCTCCTCCCTATGACCCCTTCACCTTGGCTCAACGATGCGGTCTCCCTGGTCGACGCTTTCCGTTCAGGAACAATCTCTCCTCTCGAAGCACTTGAGGAGTCGTTAGCGGCGATTGCCAGCTCGCAGCTCAATGCCATTGCCCACCTCGACGCCGACTCTGCCCGAGCCACCGCGGCCACTGCCGATATTTCACTCCCCTTCGGTGGCGTACCCATGGGCATCAAAGAACTCGAAGATGTGCAGGGTTGGCCGCAGACTGAGGCCTCGCTGGTCTTTGCCGATCGTATTGCCTCCAATGACAGCATCCAGGTGCAGCGCCTTCGCGCCGCCGGCGCCGTGATCGCCGCGCAAACTACTGCCTCGGAGTTCGGCGGCATCAATTGCACTCGAACCAAGCTGCACGGCGCCACGCACAATCCCTGGATGCAGGGCAAGACCCCGGGTGGTTCTTCCGGTGGATCGGCTGCCGCGGTGGCTGGTGGCCTTCTTCCCATCGCTTCAGGTGGTGACGGTGGTGGATCCATCAGAATCCCCGCGGGCTTTACCGGTCTCCTCGGCCTCAAGGGCACCTTCGGAAGAATCCCCCGTGGTCCTCACGCCATGCACCCACCGCTCACCGTCAACCTCGGCTGCATGGCTCGCTCGGTGCGCGACACCGCACGGTGGTTCGATGCCTGCAACGGCTTTAGCCCCTATGACACCCTGAGCCTTCCACGCGTCCAGAACTGGGAGGCGCAACTTGGCACCATGGACCTCCGCAACAAGCGCGTGGCGATTGTCTACGACCTCGGTAGCGCCATCGTCGGACCCAAGCAGATCGCCGTACTTGAAGACCTCGCAAAGTTTCTCGTCCGAGAGGCGCAACTTCAGCAGGTCGATGTACACATTGCATTCCCGCAAGGTGGTCTCGAGTGGGCGATGTCTAATCTCATTGGGCTCGCCGGCGAACTCGGCGACCGCTACCCCGCTTGCGAGGGCGACCTCACCGGAGAAATCCAACTAGGCATGCGTCTCGCGCAGGATCTTTCAATCACTTCTGCCGGTGCCACGGAACTCTTCCGAGCCGACATGAACTTCCAAATGGCCGAAATCTTCAACCAGACCGATTTCATCATCAGTGCCACAAATCCCGACGTGGCCTTTGCCGCAGAGGGTCCCATGGCTACGACCGTTGAAGGCGTTGACCTAATGAAGGAGTATGGATTCAACCGGGCGATTGGCAACAACGGCGCCCTCACGATTCCGGCGAACCTCACAGGAGTTCCGGCCATTTCGATTCCAGCCGGACAGGTCGACGGACTTCCCGTGGGCCTTCAGATCATGGGGCGCCACCACGAAGAGCAGCTCCTCTTAGATCTCGCCTTGTTGGTCGAGCGAGCCCGGCCGTGGAGTCTTACTGCGCCGCTGAGCTAGCGCTGAGTTTTACGCCAAGTAAAAATCGCCACTCCCAAGAGCACGGCGGCGACAATCGCTGCAAAGGTCAGAGGCGACATGGGCGCTGAAGCAATACCCCGCCAGAAGTAGCCGTAGAAGGCCACGCACAGTCCTAGGAGTCCAACCAACCCAGGCACGTACTCCATTGCGTCCATCTGTTGCGCACGCGTGAGGAGAAGCGCCCGAATACAGCCGGCTGCGAGTCCGGCAACGAGCAGTGCTCCGCCGACGCTCGACACATTTAGAAACATCGACGTCATACTCGCCGTCCAGTTGGATCCGGCGACGCGACTAGAGATTTGCGCCGCTGCGGCGCCCATGGCAACCGCTGGTAGTGCTGCGATAACCCCCACTCTGATTCGAAGATTCGCCCCGAGACTTCTGAGTCGGCGAGACAAGAGCACCGAAAGCAAGATGCAGTACATAACGCCGCTCGCGATAACCAAGAACCACGCGACCCCACGGACTGATCCACCAACGTAGGCATTGGCAAGAGGACTGAAGGCGGGGATGTCCGGCCAAACCCCAGCCGTACCGATCGCCCCGCTGTACTGCAGTAACGCGAAGAAGGCAATGAGCCAAATCAAGTTCGCCCTCGACCAACGCTGAGCATCATCTCCTAGTTCGGTCGACTGCGTCACCGAGAAGTCGGCACCGAAGAAGAAGGGAATGGCAATGGCAATGCCGGCTGCGACTGAGTTCCACGAAGCGCCCTGAAAGGTCACGTGTCGTAGATGATTACCGCTGAGGCCCCCTTGGAGAATCACCGCCACCACCACAATCAGCCCCAGGCCCACAGGCACGAGCGCAGCGAGGCCAAAACCACTCTCCAATGCCTGGATCCTCTTGCGCCCATTGATGAACACCACGACCGTACATAGTCCGATGATTAGGCCGGCCAGTCCGGTACTTCCAATCGGGAAGGGGTCGCCAGTCAGTTCATGGAAGCTACCAATGAGCCCCACCAGTAAAGGGGCGGAAGCCGCCAACAGTCCGTACCCGATGGTGATGAGAAGCTCGTCGAAACTCCAGTGGTCAACGGCACCGATCGAGCGATTTCGACGCTGTGAGCTCAAAGAGCCCAACGCCACGAGGCCAGCAACGAGGAGGACCGCGACGCCCGCGCCCCGGGATTTGAGCTGCAAGGTGTACCCCAACAGCGTGAAGACAAACAGAGGACCAACGGCGAACGTCCATCCGAGACTGGCGAGTCGCTTCATTGTGGAGTGGTCTCTTGAAGTTTCGCCGTTGCAAGCTCCGTCAACCAAAAGAAGAC
>JBAXMO010000123.1:0-3464 GCA_037134255.1 Actinomycetes bacterium
CCCGAAGTAGACTCATAAACGGACAGGTGCTAGAGCGGCCGAATAGGACGGTCTCGAAAACCGTTGTGGTGCAAGCCACCGTGGGTTCAAATCCCACCCTGTCCGCCAGGAGACAAATACAGAAGTAGACGGTTCGGAACTACAAATGTCCTAATCCGATCTGCGTGACGAGGTTTTTTCGGTGATCATTCGCTGAAAGGTGCTTCGGGAGGTGCGAAGGCACTCTGGTAGGAGTCAGTAGACGAAGAACCCCCGCTGGTCCGCGAAAGGTCAAGCGGGGGTTCCTCGTTTGGCGGAGGCGTGGCGTCGTTTCAAAGACGGCGAATACTGGATCAGTATTCACATTGGTATCGAAAATTCGTGATGCTGAAGATGCCCGAAGATTTTTACTCGGAACTGAGGACCCGCTAGTTAGTTAACAACTCACCGGCGAGCTTCAAAACTATCTCTACCGACTCTGCACTTGGGAGAACTGAATTCGTTGGTCATAAGTTCACGCAGCGGCACCGGTGCGCTTGCGTAGCAGAAGAATTCCCAGCGAGCACAATCCCAGAGCAAGAAGCATCACGTCAACGAGAGAAGAGCCAGTCGCAGCCAAGGACCCACTCCCCTCCCTCACGGAAATTCCGTAATCGATTGCTCGCAACTGTCCCGTTGTGTCGATTCCTTGAATCTGAATGGTGTGGTTGCCTCGAAGCCAATTTGGGATCACTAACGAGAAATGAGCGACACCAGAACTATTGATCCGAATCGACTGGATCATCAGGGGAGTCGAATGGAGCCACACGGTAACGTCTGAATCAGGCTGATATCCACTAAGACTGATCGCGACGCTTGAGCCAGCCGCTGTCTGGGCACCACTCGTGGTATCGAGACCTAGTGTGACCCGTTCGCTGCCGCTCGATAAGGTGACTCCTTGAGCCGACCTGCCGACGCTGAGGGCCACCAGAGTGCCATCGGGATTTATCGCTGATGCGACTCCGGGCAACAGCTCTAGTGGAGCACCGCTCGCAGGATGAAATGGGTTTGCCGTACTGCCCACACTCAGAGCCAGGCACACCCCGTTGCATGTCTCCATGGCGGTCAATATTTTTCCGTCTCCGGCCGCAATCGAATACCAAAAGTTCCCACGGGCCGCCCAGCTTTGATTCGGGAGCGCCGGCAGCGTGGCTGCTGTCCAACTCTGGCCATCGGGCGACGTGGCCGCGCCATTCAGTCCCACTGCGATGAATTCGCTGTTGGCGTAAGTGAGCCCAAACCACCGTCCACTGCCAAAGGGCTGCACGGTCCAATTCAGTCCGTCGGTTGAAGTGGCGAAGGAGTTGTTCGAAAGGTTCGACACCGCAACATAAGTACCGTTGCCATAGTTCAAGCTATCCCAGTAGTCATCGCCCGTCAGTAACCCAGTGGTCCAAGTGGTCCCGTCGGTGGAGACGGCTGCGAAGTTGTTGCCGACAACCACGAACTGTCCTCCTGCGTAGAGGACGGAGAACGATAGGGGGCTACCGGGGAGATCAGATTGGTGCGTCCATGTGACGCCGTCTGTTGAGGTTGCAACTTCGCCCCCTTCACCGATCGACACAAACACGCCGTTCCCAAAAGCAACAGAAAACCATTTCGTTGACGGTGTGGTGCTCGTGGATTCAACAATGGTCCAGTTAGCGCCATCGGTCGAAGTCATGATTATCCCAGTGGTCTGATCATCGTCATTCGACTCGTCATAGACCGAGTACCAACCTGTTGCTACGAAGCGATTATCTAGCCACTTGACCGAGCTCCACTTTTCGCCCGCTGGCAACGCGTGGCTCGTCCACGTAATGGCGTCCGTCGACGTTGCGACAACTGGGGGGTTCGCGCTCATGAGGTCAACGAAGAGTGGCTGACCCCCCGGTGTGCCATAAGCGAGCAGTCGGGGGTCGTTCCCACCATTCACCCCAACCCAAGCCAAGTCTTGTGGTTGCACCGCCGCGCCAGCGATTTTGCCACCGGCCGACAATCCCACCACGCAGACCAGAGTGCAGATGAGCAGGAGGGTGGACTTCTTAATTGCTTGCATGATGACCATTCAACCAGAGTGGTTTGGGTGCAATCGGTCAAACGTCTTACTTCGCCGCCAGTTGTTCCAGTTAGCAGTTGGAACCCAAGTGAAACTCGGCCCCTCGGGCCGAGTTTCTGCTTTTTACGGACTACTTACGAACGATGGGGCTGAATGGCATTAGCCGGGACGACACCGAGGCGCCCAGCGTTGAAGTCCTCGAAGGCCTCTTGAATCTCGGCGCGAGTATTCATGACAAACGGTCCGTACTGCACGACGGGCTCGCGCAGAGGAACGCCGCCAATCAAGAAGACTTCCAAGTTGGGGGTGTTGCCGTCCTGGCGGGCATCGGCCTCGAAGGTCACCATGTCGCCTTCGACGAGGACGGCCATCTGACCGGTACGGAAGGGCTGGCGTTCGGCACCCACCACACCGGAACCGGCGAGAACGTAGGCCAGGGCGTTGAACTCACTCGGCCAGGGAATTTCAGCGCGAGCACCGGGTGCCACCGTGACGTGCGTAATGGCCAGCGGCGTGTGTGAAATACCGGGGCCCTGAAAGCCGTCGACGGTGCCGGCGAGGATGCGCACCAAAGTGCCCCCATCGCTGGTCGTGACCATGGACGCATCGCGACCCTGAAGATCTTGGTACTGGGGCGCGATGCGCTTTTTTGCGGCGGGCAGATTGATCCACAGCTGAATGCCGTGAAAGAGGCCACCCGCTTCAACGAGGGCCGAGGGTGGTGTCTCGATGTGCAAGATGCCGTCACCGGCCGTCATGTACTGGGTGCCACCGTCGTTAATCATTCCGCCGCCGCCCATGGAGTCTTGGTGAATGAACTGTCCGTCAATCAAGTAAGTAAAGGTCTCAAAGCCACGGTGCGGATGCCACGGGGTGCCCTTGGGCTCGCCGGGGGCGTATTCGACTTCACCCATTTGGTCCATGTGTACGAAGGGGTCCAGGTCAACGCTCGCGACACCGGCAAAGGCGCGGCGGACGGGGAAGCCCTCGCCCTCGAAACCACCAGGGGCGGTGGTGACCGACTGCACCCGACGAAGCTTTGCTTCGAGGTGTACAGGGAAACGTGGCAGGGTCAGGGTGTCGGCGGTAATTGCGGGCATACCTCCACCCTACGGGTCGCCGCCGCTCGCGACCAGAGCCCAGAGAGCGAGAACTACGATTAGCACAAGCAATTCTTTGAAGGAGCTTCTGTGAGCACTGCAGCGACGCCCGTCGGTACCGAGCGCCTCGTAGTTACCGAACTACCCGGCCCCAAGTCGCAAGCCCTTCACGACCGACGTAAGGCCACGGTGAGTCACGGACTGACCCAGGGCTTCCCCGTTTACATCGAGCGCGCCTCGGGCGCCATCCTCCAAGACGTTGACGGCAACCGTCTGCTCGACCTCGGTTCGGGCATCGCCGTGACCAC
>JBAXMO010000124.1:0-3453 GCA_037134255.1 Actinomycetes bacterium
CTCCGACGGTGCAACACGTGCAGGGCGAGCGCGCAATGGTGGAGGCCAGTGGTTGGTTCGAAACGCATCGACACGACCTGCCCTATGAAATCGATGGTGTAGTCATTAAGGCAACTCGATTGGCTGATCGCGATGTCCTAGGTTTCACTTCACGTGCCCCTCGGTGGGCGATTGCCCGCAAACTCCCACCCGAGGAGCGGACTACCAAGTTGCTGTCTATCGAAGTCTCGATTGGTCGTACCGGTCGGGCTACGCCGTATGCCGTGTTAGAGCCAATTGTCGTAGCGGGCTCCACTGTCTCGATGGCCACTCTCCATAACCAAGATCAAGTGCGAGCCAAGGACGTTCGTCCCGGTGACCTCGTCATCGTGCGTAAGGCCGGCGACGTGATCCCCGAAGTTGTTGCTCACGTCCCGAGCCCCGGAGTCGCCCGAGCCCCGGAGTGGCAGTTTCCTCAGTTATGCCCCGAGTGTCATGGCGCCTTAGAGCGCACTGGAGAAGAGTCAGACACCTACTGCGTCAATCCAGCCTGTCCGGCTCAGACTCGCGAGCAGATTGTTCATTTCGCTTCGCGGAGCGCCATGGACATCGAAGGTCTCGGAGAGCAACGCGTTGCCCAACTGTTGGCGTCGGGGTTGATTCGCGACGTGGCCGATCTGTACGCGCTGCGCGTTGAAGCGCTGCAAGGACTAGAAGGTCTTGGTCAACTCTCCGCTACGGCCCTTGTCGCGGCCATTACAACGTCGCGCACGCAACCGCTGAGTCGCGTGTTGATCGGTCTAGGCATTCGTCACGTCGGTCCGGTCGCGGCCAGAAGCATCGCCTCGACCTTTTCTACGATGTCTGAACTCGTGCACGCGTCGTCGGACGCCCTCGCTGCCGTCGACGGCGTGGGGGCCGTCATCGCAGCCAGCGTGGTGACCTTCATGGAAGATGCAGAGAATCGCACACTGCTGGAGCGTTTGGCCACCAGTGGTCTCGCCTTGCGCGAGCCCGAGGTAGCCAGTACGGTCGCCCAAACGCTCGTCGGCAAGGCGGTGGTCGTTACGGGGTCACTCGAGGGTTATTCGCGAGATGGAGCGGAAGGCGCGATCATCAGTCGGGGTGGAACCTCACCGGGGTCGGTTTCGAAGAAGACGTTCTGTGTCGTAGTGGGCGAAGCGCCCGGAGCGAGCAAGGTCACCAAGGCGGCCGAACTGGGTATCCCCGTCGTGAGTGCCGAAGGCTTTGCTTCCCTATTGGAAACCGGTGAATTTTCCTAAGGTCCCACGAACTTGAACCGTTCGGTATCGTTAGAGTCACATGAGTTCTCCCTTTTCCATTGGTGACATCGTTAACGGTAGATACCGTCTCGTAGCCCCCATTGTCTCCAGCCCAACGGCGGACGTCTTTCGGGCCGACGATCTGTCGCTAACTCGCCCTGTCGCCATTCACGTAGCCCCCTTCGCACTCCACAATGACCCGGTCTTTCTCCAATCATTTCGCGAGGAAGCCACGGCCGCGGCCGCGTTAAATCACCCTCACGTGCTCCGTGTCTATGACTGGGGTGAAGAGGCCGGTGGGGCCTATCTCGTCACGGAGTTTCCGGTTGGTGGCACTCTGCGCAGCGTTCTGGACCGGGATGGTGTCATCGAAGAGTCCAAGGTCGCACTCATGGGGCTAGAACTGGCCGATGGGCTCGCCTACGCCCACGCGCGCGGCATCGTGCACGGTGCTTTGTCACCCGCCACGATTCATTTTGATGCCGATGGCCGAAGCAAGGTGGCCGACTTCGGCTTCGCCACCGCCATCGCCAAATCGCACGTTGGTCCTTCGACGGATATTCGTTACGCCAGTCCCGAGCAGGCGCAGCGTCTGGCAGTCGATGGCAAGACTGACGTATACGCGTTGACCCTCATCTTGTTTGAGGCCATCACTGGGATCATCCCTCACGAAAAGAGCTCGCCGGCCGAGACTCTCGCCGCCCGCATCGGTACGCCATTGCCGTCAGATCCGAGGATTCGCTCGCTGGACATGGTCTTGGCACAGGCCGGCGCCTACGACGCCAAGTTCCGCCTCGATGCCGTCTCCCTAACGACACGGCTTCAGGCCACCGTGGGAGCCCTCTCGAGTTCGGCCACCAACACCGCTTCGATGGCTCCGGCCTCAGTCGTGCCGACCGATGCCTCCAGGGTGACTAAGCGCCCGTCCCTAGGTTTCCAAGCACCAACTTCTTCCGATGTCCTGACTGGGGAAACGGCACCGGTCCCTCCATCGACGTTGATCGAAGGCATCGAGTCCGTCCGCTCGAGCGGCGAAGTGCCCATGGGTGACTTTGAGAACTACCGTCCCGTAGCACGACAGAGGCGTTCCTGGCTCCGTCCCGCTTTCGCGATCGCCCTGTTTTTGGTTACAGCTGGATTAGTCGGGGCCTACGCCACGGGCATGTTCAAGCCGGCCCACACGGTGCCATCCGTTCTGGGGCTGACCCAACAGCAGGCGCTGCACATGGTTTCGGACAGCAACTTCAAATTAGAAATCACGGGACACTCTTTTTCAACCACCGTTGAGAACGGATTGATCGCATCACAGACACCTGATTCCGGTACTTCGCTCCAAGAGGGTGAATCGTTGAGCGTCACTATTTCGCAGGGCGCCCCACCAGTGGTCATCCCCACCAACATCATCGGTAAGGACTGCGCCTCGGCGACGCAAATCCTGGCGGGGGTAGGACTCAAGGCGGCCTGCCCCTCTTCAGCCGCCGTGAAGTCCACCAAGGTGCCCGCCGGACATGTCATCAAGGTCATGTATGACTCACAGACCAATCCGGCCTCCGTTTCCAAGGGTGCCACGGTGACGCTCGTCTTAAGTCTCGGCAATGGCTCGGCCACGACGTCGACTACATCGACTACGCAGCCAACCAACGGCCACAGCGCCCGGCCGGTGCCCAACGTCGTTGGTAAGAATCGCACGGAAGTGTTCGCCCTGATGCACACCGCTGAGCTCTACTTCGTGACTACGGGTCCGGGTTCTAATAACGGCACCTGGCACACCGTGGTCTCTCAGTCACCGGCCCCCGGCACTTCAATCAAGTGGCACGGTACGGTCCGCATGACCGTCAAATGAGTCACTGTGATCTCTGCGAGGCCGCACCAATAACCAAGCGGCACTACGAAGACGATCTCTGCTGGATTGCTGACTGCGAAATCTGCCTGGTGCCCATGGTCGTGTGGCGAGTCCATGACGCGTCTCCACCACCCGACATCAAGGCCACGCTGCACCAACTTCTAGCGGCTGTGGCTGACCCCATTTTGGGGGAGGGCGGTTGGAAGATGGACGACAACATGCGCAACATTCCTGATCACTACCACGCGCACGCTCGGCCGCCCCACTTCTGGCTTCGTTAGGCCGTTTTTGCACCCCTTGGCCGCCACTAAGGTAAGCATCAATCTCTCTAGTTTGAAGGAGCATCAT
>JBAXMO010000125.1:0-3440 GCA_037134255.1 Actinomycetes bacterium
CCACGCATTCGAAATGTTTGGGGTTCGAGAGAAGACCGTTTGGTGGAGGTAAGGGGATTCGAACCCCTGACCCCTTGCATGCCATGCAAGTGCTCTACCAGCTGAGCTATACCCCCAGGAGGAATAGAGATTAGCAGGAACGGAGAAGGGGATTTCCCGGCGCCCTTGGTCCTAGTTGGCAAAGCGCGCTGAGATACTTCGTAGAATTGGGCTATGGCACGCCCTTTTGATGTTTTGGAGTTGGAAAGCAAGTGGCAGCAACGGTGGCGTGAGTCAGGTCTCTACGAAGTCGATAACGACGATCCCCGCGAACGCTTCTACGCCCTATGTATGTACCCGTACCCCTCAGGTGCGGCCCACCAAGGTCACGTTCGTAACTACACCTTTGGCGACCTCGTCGTTCGCTACCAAACGATGTTGGGTAAGGCCGTGCTTTCCCCCTTTGGTTTCGACTCATTCGGCCTCCCCGCCGAGAACGCCGCGATCAAGGCCGGTAGCCACCCTCGCATTTTCACCGATCAACGGATTGAAGAACTAAAGAGTTCAGTACAGAAGCTCGGCGCCGTCTACGACTGGCGCCGTGAAGTGCATTCGCACGATCCCGAGTACATCAAGAATTCGCAGCTGATCTTCCTCAAGTTCTTTGAGGCTGGCCTCGCATATCGAGCCAACGCTCCCGTGAACTGGTGTCCCGGATGCGCCACGGTCCTCGCTAATGAACAGGTCAATGGAGATGGAACCTGCGATCGTTCCGGCGACCTCGTTGAACGAAAGAATCTCGAACAGTGGTTCTTTAAGATCACCGATTACGCCGATGAACTCTTGAATGAAGTCGACGGCCTTGAGTGGCCCGAGCGGGTGAAGATCATGCAGCGCAACTGGATTGGTCGCAGCGAAGGGGCCGAATTCGCCCTGACTGTCGATGGTCGCCCCGATGTGGCGTTGCGCGTCTTTACGACTCGTCCCGACACTGGCTTTGGTGTGACCTACGCCGTCGTAGCCCCGGAGCATGAGCTCCTGCCAACACTTACGACCCCCGAACAGGCCACCGCGGTGAGCGAACTTGTTGAGCGGGCCCGTGGCGCCAGCGAACTGGAGCGCACGGCTTCCTCCGACAGCGGCGCCGGCCTTGATAAGCGTGGCGCCTTCACCGGTAGTTACGTCATTAACCCCTTCACTGGTGACAAGGTGCCGGTCTACGTCGCGGACTACGTCCTTGGCACCTACGGCACGGGCGCCATCATGGCCGTGCCGGCCGAAGATGAGCGTGACTTCGCCTTCGCCCAAGTTCACGGACTGCCCGTTGTGCGCACGGTGGCCCCGCCCGAAGACTTTGCGGGCGGCGCCTACGCCGGTGCCGGCGTCAAGATCAACTCGGGCTTCCTCGATGGCCTCGATGTGGACGCCGCCAAGCAGGCCGCCATTGAGTTCGTCGTCAAGAACGCAGCCGGCGAATCGAAGGTCAACTTCCGACTTCGCGACTGGCTTGTTTCCCGTCAGCGTTTCTGGGGCTGCCCCATTCCCGTTGTCTACTGCGACGGCTGTGGCATCGTGCCGGTACCGGTCGAGCAACTGCCCATCGTGGCCCCTGATGACGTGGCGATGAATAAGTCGGGTCAGTCACCGCTGGCCACGCACGAGGGCTTCCGCAACACCACCTGCCCCACTTGCGGGGGAGCGGCCCGCCGTGAAGCCGACACGATGGACACCTTCACTGACTCGTCGTGGTACTTCCTGCGCTTCACCGACCCGTTCACCGACGGCAAGCCGTTTGACCCGTCCGAAGCAGCCAAGTGGATGCCCGTCGATCAGTACATCGGTGGCATCGAACACGCCATCTTGCACTTGCTCTACGCCCGTTTCTATATGAAGGCCATGGTCGACGTCGGTTTGGCTCCGGGCCTGCCGCGAGAGCCGTTTAAGAAGCTCTTCACCCAGGGCATGATCCGCATGGGTGGATCCAAGATGAGTAAGTCCAAGGGCAATCTTGTCGCCCCCCAGCAGTACTACGAGTCGGTCGGTGCCGACGGCCTGCGCCTCTTCCACCTCTTCGTCGGTCCGCCAAACGAGGATTTCGACTGGACCGATCAGACCAACGACGTCATTGACGGCTGTGCTCGCTTTATCGACCGCCTCTGGCGTCTCGCCGAACTGGAAGATGTGCTCTGGCGTGACGTAGCCGATGACACGGACCTCGCGATTCGCCGCGCCACGCACAAGACGATTGTTCGCGTGACCGAGGGTTTTGAAAAGTGGGGCTACAACACCGGTGTGGCCGCACTGATGGAACTCCTGAACGCGCTCTCGAAGTGGGCTCGTGACTCCCACGGAGCCCATCGTGCGACCTTCGATGAAGCGCTCGACACCATGTGTCTATTGCTCGCCCCTATGGCGCCCCACGTGGCGGCCGAACTATGGGCTCGACGCCACGGCGACGACCAGTTCGTACACGCCCAGTCATGGCCCACGGCCGATCCCGCCATGTTGGTAGACGACACCGTGACGATGGTCATCCAGGTCTCCGGCAAGGTTAAGGCCCGTCTCGAAGTTGCGGCCGACATCTCCGAAGAGGCGGCCATCGCGGCCGCCTTAGCTGAACCGTCGATTGCGACGCTGCTCGGTGGTTCAGCCCCTAGTCGCGTGATTGCCCGTCCGCCCAAACTGGTGAACATCGTTCCGTGAGTGCCAAGCGCAACGGTGACGCAGTCGTAGTTCAACCGCCACAGTTCGACCGTCCGGAAGTCGAGATTCGCGCTTCTACACGCCGTACTAAGACGGGTAATGCCCACTGGTCGGGTAGTCGGGTCATCGTGCAGATTCCCGCGCGACTTAAGGGTCGTGCGCGCGACGTCTTTGTGGACGAGTTGGTGCAACGACTCTTAACGCAACGGCCTCAGGTCATGGCGAGCGACGCCGCGCTTGAAGCGCGGGTAGCAGTGTTGGCCGATCTCTACACCGATGGCGTTCTGCCCTCATCAGTCCGGTGGGTTTCGAATCAAAAGAGCCGGTGGGCCTCCTGTACACCGGCGACTCGTGAAATCAGAGTCTCCACACGTATGCGCCAATGCCCCGATTGGGTGATCGACGCCGTGTTGGTTCACGAGTTGGCCCACCTTCACGAGGCCGACCACAACAAGGCCTTCTACGACATTGCTAACCGCCATCCGCGCCAGCGTGAGTGTGAACTCTTCCTCGAGGGCTACGCCCTGGGACTCGGCATCAGCATGGAGCAAGCCGACGTCTTGTAATTAGTTCTGCTGGTCTCGCAAGAATCGTTCGAGCTCTTCGGCCAACTCGTCACCGGAGGGAATGTCCACTTCGGCCGGCGGCTCTACTTCGTCGGCTTGGGACTCGAGATTGTGCACCATTGATTCGTGGTCGGGATTGTTCTCAACGAGGTCGGCCACCTCGCAATGGATATTCAGGGCAGCGCACGCGAG
>JBAXMO010000126.1:0-3377 GCA_037134255.1 Actinomycetes bacterium
AGTTTCGGTGATCCACTTTGACGCTCACGCCGACACGGCCGATATTCAGTTCGGCCCCCTCCACGGCCACGGCACGCCGATGCGACGCCTCATTGAATCGGGCGCCTGTCGCGGTGATCGCTTTATTCAGATTGGCCTCCGGGGCTACTGGCCTGAACCCGAGACGCTCGACTGGATGGCCCAGCAAGGTATGCGCAGTTTCGAGATGAGCGAAATTACGAGTCGAGGACTCGACGCCGTGCTCGATGAGGCATTTGCGTTAGCTATGGACGACTGTGACGCCGTGTTTTTGTCGGTGGACGTTGACGTCGTTGATCCCGGTTCGGCCCCGGGCACCGGGACACCCGAGCCCGGCGGCTTGACGAGTCGCCAACTGCTCGACGCCGTGCGTCGGATTGCGATGGAGCTGCCCCTGGTTGGCATGGACGTGGTGGAAGTGTCGCCGCCGTACGACCACGCCGAGATAACGGCCTACCTCGGGAATCGCATCGTGCTGGAAGCCCTTTCCGGTCTGGCGTGGAAGCGTGGCACGACGCGTCGTGATCCCGCTCGGCCGTTGCTCGAAGGACGTTAGAGAACATCACTTGTGAGTTGCGTTCACTACGCTTAGGCCATGACTGCAACCTCTAAAACTGTTCTTATCACCGGCGCCGGTACGGGCTTTGGCCGCGGAGCGGCCCTCGCCCTCGCTGCTCGTGGCCATCACGTGATCGCCACCACCGAAACCGAAGAGCAGGCCGTGGCACTCCGTGCCGAAGCACCGCAACTCCAGGTTGAGAAGGTCGACATCACGACTGATGATGTCAAGAAGGTTGCGCAGTGGAACGTAGACGTTCTCATTAACAACGCCGGCTTCGGTCAGACCGGCCCCCTGGCGGACGTTCCCGAAGCCATCGTGCGCAAGGTCTTTGACGTCAATGTCTTTGGCACCCTACGAATGACGCAAGCCACCCTGCCCCAGATGGTGAAGCGTGGCACGGGTCGCGTGATCATCGTCTCTTCCATCGCGGGTGTCCTCGCCGGTCCGGCTTTTGGTCCCTACTCCATGTCGAAGTTCGCGCTCGAGGCCATGGGCAAGACGCTCCGTGGCGAACTCTTCGGCCAGGGCATCGACGTCTGTCTCTTGAACCCCGGTCCCTACCTCACGGGCTTCAACGACCGCATGGCCGACTCCATGTGGGACTGGTTCGGTGACGACTCAGTCAGTGCGGGGTCGACGGATCTCTTCAAGATGATGCGCACCATGGTGACCGAAGGTCAGATGGACCCGCAGGAAGTCGTTGACGTCATGGTCGAGTTGGTGGAAGCCGAATCGACGACTGAAAACAACTTCGTACCGCCCAACCTGCGCGAACAACTCGGTCTGGCTTAAGCCCTCACGTTTTCTTACTGCGTTTCGAGTGAGTGGGTGGCGGCAAACTGTTCGTGCTCGCCAGCGCCTAGACGCCAGACGGACTGTTGACCGTGCACGGTCCACTGGTGGGGTCCACCAACGAGGGCCGTGTTCTCGTCAATACCGAGCAGCGTGACGGCGGGATCCTTGCCGGCGAGGTAACGCGTAACGAGGTCGGGAATGTGACGTGCGAAGGCGTCGAAGTGGGGAATCACTCGTAGATGGGGGAGTAGCGCCAGTCCCTCGGTCGAGCCCTTTTGGGGGTGGCGAATCGAAGGTATCCACGCCGTCATGGCCATGGCGCCGGCGCTACATCCGGCGAGGGCGGCGCCTTGCTGCCACTCTTCGACTATGGCGGCCCACAACTTCGTGCCCCGCAACGTCTCGGCGAGAAAATCGGGGTGACCCCCCGAGAGGTAAATCAAGCTCGCGCCGCGTACCTTCTCGGCGAGGGCTTCGTCGTTCGCCTCGCTACGCGTGCTCGCGGTAGCCACAATCTGTTCACGGCCAAGGGCCCGAGCTTGGGTGTGGCCCAGTTCGTGCCAGTAGGTCAAGGTGTCGAGTCCGTCGGGTACGGCCGCGGTCGCAATCTGGACGTAGGGACCTGGACGGTTCTCTAGTAGTTGGCCTTCGAGGGTGCGCATGATGGGCAGGTACTCGCCCGATCCAACGAGCGCGATTGGTCCAGGTAGTGAGGTCACGACTCAAACTTAGTGACCATGCGATTCGACGAAGCGTGTCACAGGGCGCCGGCACCTTGATTCCATGAATTGGTACATCACCGCCAAATACGGCAAACGGTCACGCAGTACGAGTATTCAGGCGAACTCCTTGGCGGAGGCCATGATCAACGCCAAGATCATGGCCAAGTTCCACGAGAAGGGGTCCGGTGTTTACGGCCCGCAGTGCTGGCGCGAGGGCCAACTCACGATGGTCTCCGAACTCGGCGCCGTCCACATCATTCGACACCAGATTCCAGAGGGGTGGTCTGTTATCGAAGGTGGGAAGAAGCGGTGAGGACTACTGCGTCGCGAGACTGGCGCGGAACTCACCCTCGCGAATCTGGGCCGCAATCTCGGGCGTGGGCTCGGAGAGCCGTTCGAGGGTGACTCCCAAAATCGTGCCGGCGAAGTTGTAGTTGTGGTGATAGTTCCCAACTGGTGAACCGGTGTCGATGCCGACGTCAAAGGTCTCACCACTCATGGAGTAGACGAAGGGCACCGTCTTTTCAATTCGACCGTGACCGACGACCGCGTCGTTGACGAGCAGAACGGCCGTGCCGCTGCCACCGAGTCCGCCCTCGTAGGCGAACTCCACCACTATTCGTTGCGGTCCCGCCTCGAGAGGTTGGCTGCCACGAATGATGTAGTGCTCGTGTCCGACCCAGTTGTAGTGGTACACGGGAATGCGATCGTCATCGAGATAGAGCGACCAGCCCGCCATGTTGCCACCCTGGCAAACAACGACGCCGTGGGACTCTGTCGTGACCACAATGTCGGCCGTGATGCGATAGGAGCAGTTCTTCAGATTGATGACCGAGCGCTCGGGCATACGCACGTGGGCCTTGGTGTAGGTCATCTTGGTCAGACCGCCGAGATTGGTTGGGGGGAAGACTCCGACTGAAAGCAGACTGCCCGGTTCGCGCATGGGGTAGACGTTGTTGCGAACGGCTTCGTCGTCGAACATCGCCCGGAGCTCGGCCAACTTCTCGGGGAACTTCTCGGCTAAATCGACACCCTGGGAAAAGTCCTCGTTGATGTTGTAGAGCTCCCAGCGTTCTTCGGGTCCGTCGAACTCTCGTGTTCCGAATCGATCCCACGGCACGCGACCGTGGAAGCACGAGGCAATCCAACCGTCGTGGTACAGCGCCCGGTTACCGAACATCTCGAAGTACTGCGTGACGCGTTGGCTGGGGGCGTCCGCGTCGTTGAAGCAGTACTGCATCGCGACACCATCAACTGGCAACTGTTCGACACCATTGACG
>JBAXMO010000127.1:0-3296 GCA_037134255.1 Actinomycetes bacterium
CTGGTCAGCACCACCAGCTCTCCTCGCTCGCGCACGCACTGATGTTGCTCACCTTGCTCGGCGTCCTCTTAGCCGCCCTTTTGGGTTATCTCGCGGCCCGAGCGGCCCTCGCCCCCCTCGAGAGAGTGACTGACGACATCGAAGAGATTGCCGACACCACCGATCTGGCCCAGCGCCTCGATGAGGGCGGTCAGGACGAATTGGGTCGACTCCGTCGCACGTTTAACAAACTCATGACAACCGTAGAAACCAGTCAGCGACTGCAGCGACAACTGGTACTCGACGCCAGCCACGAGTTGCGCACACCACTGACTTCACTGCGCACCAACGCCCAAGTACTCCAACAACTTGATCGACTCTCACCGGAAGATCGCCAGCAGCTGGTGGCCGACATGATCATTCAAGTTGACGAATTGGCCGCACTCGTCACTGACCTTGGCGAACTCTCTCGCGGTGAAATTGGTGAAGGAACCATGGTGGCTCTTCACCTCGATGATCTCGTGCAAGAGGCCGTGGACCTCGCACGCACCCACGCCCGTACCAAAGACATCACGATAGAACTGACTTCTGCATCGTCCACCGTGGTCGCTCGTCGCGATCGCCTCGCCCGGGCTGTCAATAATCTCCTCGGGAACGCCATCAAGTTCGCCCCCGTTGGCGGGCGAGTGCAGGTCGATGTTCGTCACGGCACCATTCGCGTAGAAGACAACGGCCCCGGCATTCCCGAGGGCGAGCAAGCCTTTATTTTTGATCGCTTCTGGCGCAGCCCGTCGGCGCGGTCCATGCCCGGCTCGGGATTGGGCCTGGCCATCGTGGCCCAAGTCGCCAGCGAAGCCCGCGGCACTATCCGGGTGGGTAGTTCGGACACCCTGGGTGGAGCGGCCTTCACTTTAGAAATTCCCGAAGCGAAGTAGAGAGATAGAACTATGAAAAACCGCGATACCAGCGCCATACGTGACCAACGGATCGACCGGTCGCGCCGCATTGCCCAGTCACTCTTCGTAGTCGCCGCCGCCACTGGTGGCGTCGGGGTGGGCCTCATGTCGCACGCCGCGGCCGCACCATCGACCACGTCAACTCCCCTCAACACAACAACGACAACGACCACGCCGGGTAGCCACCCCACGACGACGACTCCGGGTCAACACACCACCACGACCGGTACTCATACGACAACGACCGTCTGGACACCGCCGGTCACGGTGCCGGTAACGCACCCCACCACGTGTCACACCAGTGCCTCCGGTCAATTTTTGGGCTGCTGGTAGTCCGTGCGCTTTACCACTTGGGGCGTCAGCGGCACGATGGCCGTGGACAACGAAAACTACGCCACCCTGGCCGAAGAGACACTGTGGCGATGGATAGCTGCCGGCGATCAAACCGTGAACCGATTTCTTCCAACATCCGAGCTCAGCGCGATTAACGCCAACCCGTGGGACACGCACGAGGTCTCCGACGCCTTTATCGAATTCTTCGACGCCGCTCGAGAGTCCTTTGATGAGACCGAGGGTCTCTGCACCCCGACCGTGCTCGATGCCCTGGAGGCGTGGGGTTACAACGCCGACATCGACGAAGTGAAACTCGCCGGTCGCGCGACTCCACCAACGCTGAGTCCCGCCCCTGCGCTCTCGGCCGTCACGTTGAATCGTGATTCGCGTCAACTCTCACCGAACGGAGTGCGGCTGGACTTCGGAGCCAGCGCGAAGGCCTTCGTCGCCGACCAGGTAGCGAGAGAGGTTGGTCGCCACACCCCGGTACTCGTCGAACTCGGTGGTGACGTCGCCGTGGGTGGCGCGGTCCGGCCGTGGTCTGTCGGTGTGGCCGAAGACGCCGAACACATTGGCGCCCCCATCGGCATCACCTCCGGCGGAGTCGCTACTTCTTCCACGCTGGTTCGCAACTGGTCCACCGGCACTGGTCGCGCTCACCACATCATCGATCCTCGAACGGGGGCGCCCGTTATCTCACCTTGGCGCACCGTATCGGTCGCAGCCAACTCGTGTCTGACCGCTAACGCCCTCAGCACCGCTTCGCTGCTGTGGGGCGAAGAAGCGCTGTACTACGTTACCCAGGCCGGTTGGGCCGCACGCTTCGTAGACCACGACGGCAAAGTGCTGTGCGTGGGTGGCTGGCCCCAGGAGGTCGCATCGTGATAGGCCTTACCTCTCCGTACATCTGGTACACCTCACGTATCAGCGGTGTTATCTCTCTCGTGATGCTTACCCTCGTCATTGTGCTGGGCATCTTGATTTCCACTCGTGTTGGTGGGCGTCGAGTTGGGCGATTCGAGATCACCGAGATGCACCGCTCGATTTCGCTGATCGCCATGATCTTCGTCGCCATTCACGTCGTCACCACCGTCATCGATACCTACGTCAATATCCACTGGATCTCCGCCGTGGTACCGATGACCTCGAGTTATAGGCGCCTTCCCGTCGCCATCGGTACGGTCGCGATTGATCTCATGCTGGCCGTCTGGCTCTCCAGCCAACTCAAGGAGCGCATCGACCCTCGCGCGTGGCGGGCCATTCACTTCTCGAGTTACGCCAGCTTCGTAGCGGCGGCCATCCACTCCTACCTCGTCGGAACCGATGAGCGCTCCCTCTGGGGTCTCATCGTGCTTGGTAGTTGCGTGGCCCTAGTGCTCTTGGCCACGGTGTGGCGCGTTGTTGGCCGTCCCGAACGGGCCGTCGGGCGCACGGCCCTCTCCCCGCTCGAACAGTCGAAGGGTCGATGATTGTGACCATAGAGCTCACCACCCGACGCGTACTCGCCAACCACCTCGACCATCCGAAGAGCTTGTCCGAACACGAGGCCGACTTCGGGCCAATCAACCGACTATCCATCACGATTGACGTCCTACGAGATTCGGGGATCACTGGTCGCGGGGGCGCAGCCTTTCCCACCGCTAAGAAAGTGGAGTTCCTACTCCAGCAGCGACGCGCCACCAGGTACGTTGTCGTCAACGCGATGGAGGGTGAGCCGGCGGCTCACAAGGACCGCATGCTCCTCGCCACGAATCCCCACCTCGTTCTTGACGGGGCCATGGTGCTGGCCAATCTCTTAAATGCCGACTCGGTAATCGTCTGCATCGCTCGCGAACACGTCAAGACGATTACCCAAGTCAAAGCGGCCATCGCCCAGCGCGGCTCGAAGCGACTCCAGGGACCGAGTTTCGAGGTGCAGTCACCCCCAGGGCGGTACGTCGCTGGTGAGGAGTCGGCACTGGTGCACTGGCTCAACAGCAACGAGACACTGCCGCAGTATCGCCCCACGCGACCCTCGATCCTCCAGAT
>JBAXMO010000128.1:0-3192 GCA_037134255.1 Actinomycetes bacterium
GTCGAGGGCAGTGGTCGGCTCGTCGGCAATCAAGAGCTTGGGTTCGCAGACCAGGGCCATCGCGATCATCATGCGCTGACGGAGACCACCGGAGAGCTCGTGAGGATACTGACGAAGCCGCTCTTTCGGGGATGGAATCTCGACCATTTCGAGTACTTCTAAGACGCGCTGTTCGCTCTCCTTGTAGCTCATTCCCCGGTGGAGGAGAAGGGGCTCGGCGATTTGCTGGCCAATCCGGTGGACGGGATTGAGTGCAGTCATGGGGTCTTGGGGGATCAAGGCGATTCGATTTCCACGAATTTTGCGCAGATCGCCCTCGTTCAGGGCGGTCAAATCTTCGCCGTCCAACAAAACGGAGCCCCCGGTAATTGAGCCATTCACGGGGAGGAGTTGCAAAATAGCCAGTCCGGTTGTGGTCTTGCCACAGCCCGACTCACCAACGAGGCCGAAACACTCGCCGGCACTGATGGAAAAAGAGACACCATCCACCGCGGTAACGCTCTGGTCTTGAATTCGAAACGCCGTACGAAGATTGCGTACATCGAGCAGATTGGTCATTTGCCCATCTTATTGCCCATTCGGCGGTGCCACTTGGCTCGTAGCGACCGCGGAGGTATGAATTCTGGTCGGGAAGGCGGGATTCGAACCCGCGGCCTCCTGGTCCCAAACCAGGCGCGCTAACCAAGCTGCGCTACTTCCCGTCGTAATCTGTGGGACTAACGCTACTCGCAATCAATGCGACTCAGGTTCAAAGGTGACCCATGCCCTACGAATGGCTAATTGACGGTCTGGAAGAGACGTGGTTAAAGACCGACGTTCTGCTTTCCTCGATTACTGAGAGCGATTTTGACCGCCAAACGCCCTGTCCTAGTTGGTCGGTGCGCGATGTGGTGAGCCACCTCATCGGATTTGAATTGATGCTCGCCGGAGTGGCGGCCCCCGAGATGCCCAGCGAGGTGCCAGCGCATGTCCGCAATGACATTGGCAAGATCAACGAAGCCTTTGTCTTTGAGCGGCGCGAACGTTCGAAGAGCGAGATGTTGCAGGAGTTTCGCGCGGTCACGCGAGCAACGCTGCTTCGACTACAGGGGCTCGATCAGGCTGCCTGGGACATAGTTGGCTGGAGCCCCGAGGGTCAAGCGCCGTACCACCGTTTCATTGAGACGCGAATCTTGGATAGCTGGATTCATCTTCAAGATCTTCGAGACGCCCTAGCGCTCCCCGAAGATGATCACGGGATTGGTGAGGAGATAGTGGTCAACCGGTTCGAAGCGGCCCTGCCCTACGTCATTGGCAAGAAGGCCCAGGCACCCGAGGGGAGCCGAGTCCGGATCAATTTGGAGGGTCGAGTCGGTCGAAGCATCGAGATTGAGATACAAGGCGGCCGAGCCCGAGCAGCCGAGGGTCCCGGGGAGCCCAATCTTGAGATTTCAACGCCCGTAGCCCTGTTCTGGCGCCGAGCGGCTGGCCGGATCTCCGCCGAGGCGTTTCTCCTGGCGGACGAGACCGATGTGCAGGGGGATAAGCAGTTAGCCCAGCGGATTGTGGAAGCCCTCGCCATCATGATTTAGCCCCCAACAGGGGGTCGCCGTCCGCCGGTAGGCTTTCAGCCTTATGCAAGCCTCAGTCACCGTTCTAGAAAACAATCGCGTCAAACTCACCATTGAGGTCGAAGCTGCCGCCATCGAAAAGGCCATCGATGCCACCGCAAAGGTCTTTGCTGAAGACATCAACGTTAAGGGCTTCCGTAAGGGTAAGGCCCCTCGCTCCTTGATCGAAGCCCGCATCGGTGGACCACAGGTGCTCCGTGCCGAGGCGTTGAACTCTTCGATTCCGGACTTCTACGCCCGTGCCGTCGCTGACACCATGATCGATCCCATTGCCCAGCCGAGCATTGACATCACCTCGGGTGAGGACCAGGGTGACCTCTCATTCACTGCCGAAGTGGAAGTACGCCCGGAGCTAACTATCACCGGACATCAGTCGTTGACGGTGACTTTGCCATCCGTTAGTCCGAATGATGATGAAATCGAAACTCAGATCAATCGCCTGCGCGAATCAGACGCGGAACTTGTTCGCGTTGAGCGCGGCGTTATTTCCAATGACGTAGTAACTCTGAATGTCCTGGGTACCGACCCAACGGATGCGGACAACGTGATTGATGTCGACGACTACGTCTACACCGTTGGTTCCGATGCCCTCACCGATGGTGTCGACGAGCTCATCCTCGGTCTCAAGGCCGGCGAGACACTCGAACTCATTGGCCGCGGCCCTGGCGGGATTGCGATGTCATGGAAGCTAGACATCACCGCCGTTAGCGAACGTGTTCTGCCAGAACTCACCGATGAGTGGGTCGAGCAGAACTCGGAGTACGCCAACGTTGAGGCGCTCCGTGAAGGTCTCGTTAATCAGCTCACTCGAATGAAGGCCGTCGAAGTTCAGATGGCTCGCCGTGACCAGACGCTTCTGGCGCTTGCCAATCTGATTGATGAGAGTGCCGTGCCCGAGGCTCTCGTGCAGTCTGAGATTGAGTACCGCCTGCACGACTTAGAGCACCGTCTCGAAAGCCAGCGACTCGACCTCGAAACATTCCTGCGCGTGACCAACCAAACAGCCGAGCAGCTCATCAACGTGTTGAAGGAAGACGCAAAGAAGTCCGTTCGCATCGACCTCGGCCTTCGGGCTCTGGCCAAGGCGCAAGGTCTTGATCCCACCGAAGAAGACGTGGCACAAGAACTGGTCATTACGGCGGAGTCCATGAACGTCTCGCCGGAACTGCTGCGCTCGAACCTCGAAGAGACCGGTCGCAAGATTGCCTTCTACGCCGAAGTCGCCAAGATGAAGGCTTCCCGTTGGCTCTACGACAACGTTAAGTACGTTGACGGCAATGGTGCCGAACTGGACAAAGAACTCTTCACTGATAACCAGGCTGACGCCTTTGGTCTTAACTAGTCGGTAGGGTGACGTCGTGAATGAATTCTTCCGCAACCAGAACTACCTCGTACCCACCGTTGTTGAGTCGTCGGCTCGTGGTGAACGTGCCTACGACCTCTACAGCCGTCTGCTTCGCGAACGGATCGTCTTTCTCGGCACCGGCGTCGACGACACCGTCGCCAACTTGATCTGCGCGCAGATGCTGTTCTTGGAGTCAGAAGACTCCGATAAGGACATTCATCTCTACATCAACTCACC
>JBAXMO010000129.1:0-3153 GCA_037134255.1 Actinomycetes bacterium
AATGGTGCTCCCGCCGTGGCGATCATTAAGCACGCCAACGCTTCGGGTGCCTCCATCGGAACATCCTTCGTTGACGCCTTCACTAAGGCTCTAGCCGCCGACCCGCAGAGCGCCTTTGGCGGCATCGTTGCCGTTGGGGGAGAGCTCGATCAGGAACTCGCCGAAACGATTGCGGCCGGCCCGCAAGCTGACGTCATTATCGCGGCCTCGATGACGCCCGATGCCATCGCCACGCTGGTGGCGCGCCGTAAGGCGACGCGCCTGTTGAGTGCGCCGGCGCCGGAAGCACTCGGACTTTCAATTCGCACCTTCGGTAACACGGCCCTCGTACAAAATGCCGACGAACTCGTCGTGCCCGTAACCGACTGGCGCTGTGTCACGAAACGCCAACCCACGGCCGAAGAACTTCGCGACCTCCAAATTGCGTGGCGTGTCTGCGCCCGGACCACCTCGAACGCCATCGTGATCGCTCGTGACGGTGCGGCCGTGGGAGTTGGCGCCGGTCAGCAGTCTCGTGTGGTGGCCGCCGGTATTGCGACCCAGAAGGCGGGCGACCTCGCAATTGGTGGAGCCGCATCTTCAGATGCCTTCTTCCCCTTTGCCGATGGACTGGACGCACTTACTTCGGCCGGTGTTACGGCGGTCGTACAGCCCGGTGGTTCGGTGCGCGACCAAGAAGTTATCGACGCGGCGGACGCGGCCGGCATCGTGATGATGATGACCGGCGAGCGCCACTTCCGCCACTAAGGAGCGATCATGGCCGAACTACTTGATGGAGAGCGCGTTGCCGCGCGAATGAAAATGGAGCTGGCTGATCGCGCCTCGCGCCTGGTCGCCGCCGGTCGCCCCGCCGGACTGGGCACCATTCTCGTCGGTGACGATGGCCCCAGCGCCAAGTACGTCGCCATGAAGCACGCCGACTGCGAAGAAGTAGGCATCCGTTCCCATCACGCCCAACTCGGCAATGACGCTACGCAGGCCGACGTCGAGGCCCTCGTCGATGAGATGAACGCCGACCCGTCGATTCATTCGATCCTGGTGCAACTCCCGTTGCCGAACGGCATTAACGAAGAGCAGATTCTGTTGCGCATCAATCCCGAAAAGGATGTCGACGGACTGCACCCCACCAACCTGGGTCGCCTCGTGATGGGCGCACCGGGCCCCCTGCCCTGTACCCCGGCCGGGATCGTGGAGCTCCTCATGGCCCACAAGGTGCCCGTTGAGGGTCAGCACGTGGTCGTGATCGGACGTGGTCTCACTATCGGTCGTCCGCTCGCACTACTGCTGGCGATGCGTCGTCCGGGTTGCAACGCGGCCGTGACCGTGCTGCACACCGGTGTCGAAGATATGGGTCATTTGACCCGGCAAGCCGATGTAATTATCGCCGCGGCCGGCGTGGCCGGTCTGGTCACCAAGGACATGGTCAAGCCCGGCGCGGCCGTGGTCGGTGCCGGAACCAGCTGGGTCGGCAAGCGTTTGATGAGTGATGTCGCCGACGATGTGGCCGATGTGGCCGGTTGGATTACTCCTCGAATTGGTGGCGTTGGGCCGATGACCCGTGCAATGCTTTTACGCAACGCAGTTCTAGCCGCGGAGAAGATTCGATGACCACTCGTGATGAACTCGGACGTGAGTATGACGTACGCCCGTGGGGTATGTACGTCGTGCTCGATGACGCCGCCCCGGACCACAAGGTCAAGCGCATCGTGGTGGAGCCCGGAAAGCGGCTCAGCTACCAGCAGCACGCCAAGCGCTCCGAGCACTGGTTTGTAGTGTCCGGTACGGCCACCGTCATCTTGAATGGCACTGAACACCAGGTCGGACCGGGTCACTCCATCGACATCCCCGTCGGCACCGCGCACCGCTGCGAAAACCGCACGGAGACCCAGGTCGTCTTCGTCGAAGTTCAGCACGGTACGTATTTTGGCGAGGATGACATCGTTCGCCTCGAGGACGACTTCGGTCGAGCCCAGTAACCCGTGCGCATCGATCAGCTGCTCGCAGCGGGCGCCACACGCTCCTTCGAGTTCTTTCCGCCGAAGAACGACGAAGAGTCGGCCATCCTCGCCGATACCATTCGCGATTTACGCTCCTTGGAGCCATCTTTTGTGTCCGTTACCTATCGTGGTGGACGTGAATCACGCCAGCGGACTTTTGATCTCGTGCACTCCATTGAGACTGAAGGCCACATCACCGCGATGGCCCACCTCATCTGCGTTGGTCACAATCGCGTTGAGATGCGCGACATTCTGCAGAACTACGTTGATGGCGGCGTTGAAAACATCATGGCGCTCGGTGGCGACATCCCCGATGACCCTGCCCTCCAGGGCGGTGAGTTCACGCACGCTCTGGAGCTGGTTGAACTGGCGCGTGAAGTTGGATCATTCTCTATTGGCGTAGCCGCTCATCCGCTGGGCCACCCTCGCTCCGATGATCTCGTCAGTGATCGCAAACACCTCGCCGTCAAGCTACGTGAAGCAGATTTTGCCGTCACGCAGTTCTTCTTTGATTTTGAAGAGTGGCGCCGCCTCGTTAACGAGTTGGGCTCACTCGGTGTCACCAAGCCGGTCCTCCCGGGCATCATGCCGGTGACGACCTTGAGCGGTGTGGCCCGAATGGCCGACATGGGTGCTGCAGTACCCATCTGGTTAGTGGAGCGGCTCGAGCGGGCTCACGAGCAGGGGGGCGGCCCGGCCGTCCGAGCCGAAGGCATTCGTGCCGCTACTGAGCTCTGCCGAGAACTTCTTGATGGTGGTGCCCCAGGGCTCCACTTCTACACATTGAATCGATCAACGGCGACGCAGGAAATTCACTCCCAGCTCTTCGGCTGACCACCCGAAAGAGGCGTTCCCATAGGGAACTAAAGTGTCCTCTGAGGCATTCACCCCATTCGTGGCGGTGACGCCCACGAATGGATCTCACAAGGAGAGAACATGACCACCCCCAAGCACGTCACCGTTACCGGCGCTGCAGGCCAAATCGGCTACCAGCTCTTGTTCCGCATTGCCTCCGGCGCCCTCTTTGGACCCGACCAGCCGGTCGTCCTGCGTCTGCTCGAAATCGAGCCCGCTATGAAGTCGCTCGAAGGCGTCGTCATGGAACTCGACGACTGCGCCTTCCCACTGCTCGCTGGCATCGAGGCCACTAGTGACT
>JBAXMO010000130.1:0-3125 GCA_037134255.1 Actinomycetes bacterium
CCCCAGGGCGACTGCCGTGAAAGGTAACCCCGGAGCCTTCAGAGAACGTAAGCGTGTCAACCAGATCGAGGGAGACCATCTCGCTTCGCAGGACGTGAAAGCCATCGCTGCGGCGGGCCGTAACTTCCAAAAACCAGGTCAGTTTGGCCGGTGCCACAACTACGGTCATCGCTGGGCCGCCAATCGGGCGAACTCCTCGAGGCCGAGCTCTTCGGGCCGAGCGGTCGGGGCCACATCGGCCGCCGTGAAGGTCTCGGTGGTGGCCCACTCGCTGAGGGTGCCTCGAAGCATCTTACGCCGGTGGGCAAAGGCCGTTCGAATGACGTTAAAGAGATCGGGCTCGCTAACTCGGGCGGGATCGATGGCCGGCTCCGCGAGTCGGGTGATAGCCACGAGTGCGGACTCCACCTTGGGCTTGGGGTGAAAAACCGTAGCGGGCACGCGTCCGGCGACATGAGCTTCAGCGAAGTACTGCATCCGCAGTGAGACGGCGCCGTAGGCGTCATCGCCGACGTGGGCCGCCATCCGTTCGCCCACTTCGCGCTGCACCATGACCAACATTCTGGTGATGAGTGGCACGGTTTCGAGCAAATGCAAGACGAGTGGCGTCGCGACGTTGTAGGGCAAGTTGGCCACCACGGTGGCGGTACGTCCCTGCAAGATGGCTTCGTAGTCGGCCGTCAGGGCGTCGGCGTGATGGATGATCACGCCGTGCGGATCGACGACCTCGTGCAGGGCCGGCATCAGATAACGATCGACTTCGATGGCCTCGACCCTGGCACCCGTCTCGACGAGCGCCAGCGTCAAACTCCCGAGACCGGGGCCGATCTCGAGGACGAAATCACCGGGTCCGACGTTCGCTAGACGCGCAATCTTGCGCACCGTGTTGGGATCGGTGACGAAGTTTTGACCGAGGGCGCGCGAGGGTGACAACCCGTGGCGATCGAGTAGATCTTGGATGGCGGGGCGAGAGTGGGTCACCAGGTAACAGCGACGTGCTCGACGCCTCGAGACAGCGGTGCCAATCTCGCAAACTGGTACACGTCTAAGTCGACCACGCGATTCTTGCTATAGGGCTGCGAGTCCGTGACGACGCAGTAGACGACGCGACCGGTGCGCAGCGACTGGATCTTGATGTGAGTGCCCTTAGGTAAGTAGGAGGTGGCGCATTGGCCGGGGTGCCACCGGTACCAGGTAGCGATGCCGTACTTCACGCGGACGGGCTTTGGTTTGGGTTTGGTCGTCGTCGTGACGGGCACGGTCGTCGTCGTGGTACTGCCTGGAATAGTGGTGGACGTGGGGTCGGTCGTCGTGGTCGCCGCGATAGTGGTGGTCGTGCTCGTGGTTACCGCGGGCTTGGGTTTTGGTTTGGGCTTGGGCTTTGGTGGGGCAAGAGCGTGGTGAATCGTGGTCGGGGTGTGGCGAACCGTGGTCGTCGTGTGGTGCACCGTGGTGGGAGCGTGATGAATGGTGGTGGGCGTGTGGTGCACCGTGGTCGGAACGTGGTGGATCGTGGTGGGAACCCGCGGGGTGGTCGTCACGGGAGCCGAGACGAGTTGGGCCGGAGCAGTCGTAGGGGCGTGAAGAGACGAACGGGCTGACGCCGGGGCGCGCAACACCGTCAGAGGTGCCAGCACCATGGCCACACCTAATCCAAGCGAAATCAAGTGCATTCGCACTCGTGTCGTTGAGGTCCTCAGGACTCCACCCTCCTCCGGGACTCGCTGGCTAAAAACCAGCATGTATCAGGCTAGGCAAGGGGGCGGCGGGGCACAACTGCACCAGATTAATGATTCATAATCCCTGATAAAAAGGGTTAGCCAAGCGGCAGGCGAAACAGGCGAGCCGTGTTGGCGCGAGTCGCGCTCTGGAGCGCGGAAACTTCGATTCCGAGCTGTTCGGCGATAAATTCCCCCACGAGGGCCACGAGGGCCGGTTCATTGGTCCGACCACGATGAGGTACGGGGGTCAAAAAAGGGCTGTCGGTTTCGACGTGAAGTCGATTAACTGGCACCACCGTGAGTGCCTCTCGTAGATCAGTGGCGTTCTTAAAGGTCACGACACCGGCGATAGAGATGTCGGCCCCCCGCTCGAGACAGGCCTCGGCCTCGGCCGGACCGCCCGTGAAACAGTGGATGACTGTCCGAGGGGGCATCCCTTCACCGTCGAGTACGTCGAAGAGGTCGGACCAGGCGTCACGGGCGTGAATCACCAAGGCCAGATCGAGTTCATGGGCGAGGCGAATCTGGGCCGCAAACGTACGTTTTTGCTGGTCACGAGGTGAGTGCTCGTAAAAGTAGTCAAGGCCGCACTCCCCAATTCCCACCAATTTGGGTGATTTGGCGCGGGCCAGCGCCTCAATCGGGGCCAGTTCGTTTACGGCGTCATGGGGATGGAGGCCAACCGTGGCATAGATCTCAACCGAGCCGGTAATCGCTTCGGCGAGGGCCACCGCTTCGGTTGACGTTGTGGCGTCAGTACCCACCACTACGACTCGATCGACCCCAGCGGCTTGCGCTCGAGCCAAGGTGGCTACGACGTTGGCCTGCACCTCGGGGTCGTCACTGAGGTAACGCTCCTGGAGGTGACAGTGCGCGTCGGTCCAGCCGCTCACGCCTCGGTCCGAATACGGGGGAACAGAGGCTCCCCCTTCGTAATGGCGATACCGGCTTCGAGTTGACCCCAACGGGTCACCTCGTCAAAGTTCAACGTCGCCACGTCGCCGGACTGGCCAATGCGGCGCCAGATCTCTTGGGCCGTGGCGGGCATGGCCGGCACAATCAGAGCCGTGATGATTCGCAGCGCTTCGAGGGCGTCGCCCATGACGGCGTCAACCTCGGAACCGGGCTCCATCTTCCAGGGGGCGTTCTGCTCGAGGTGGGCGTTAGTGGCACCGATGAGTCGCCACGTCGCCTCCAGGGCGGTGTGCGGGGCGAAGTTTTGCCAGGCCGTTCGGGCAGTATCAACGGCGGTCGCCGCTTCGGCCGCCAGTGGTGAGTCGCCCGCGGGAGCGGTACTGAGGCCACCGCATTTTGAACCGACAACGGTCGCCACGCGAGCGACCAGGTTGCCGAGGTTGTTGGCGAGGTCCGTGTTGTAGCGGGCCGTAATGCCCTCGATAGAGA
>JBAXMO010000131.1:0-3109 GCA_037134255.1 Actinomycetes bacterium
CCGTGGGAGCGCGACACCATCGTGAACGTCTGGTCGACGACCAAGACGATGACCTTTCTGGTGGCCCTGATGTTGGTGGACCGTGGCGAATTGGACTTCTTCGCTCCCGTCGCGAAGTACTGGCCCGAGTTTGCCGCTAATGGCAAAGAAGCCATTGAGGTACGGCACCTGATGTCCCACACCTCCGGACTCTCGGCCTGGGATGAATTAACCCCCGAAGAGCTGGCCGACTGGGAACTCTCGACGTCCAAGTTGGCGGCCCAAGCACCCTGGTGGACACCGGGCGACGGATCGGGGTATCACCTTGTCTCTCAGGGCCACCTCATCGGTGAAGTTGTTCGTCGGATCACGGGTCAGACCATTGGACAGTTCTTCAAGCGTGAAGTGGCCGACGTGCTCGGTGCCGACTTTCACATCGGACTCCCCGAATCTGAGGAGCACCGCGTGAGTATGGTCATTCCACCGCCACCCCTCGACGCGTCGCAGCTCGGTATTGAGGCCGGTTCCGTGGCCTACAAGTCCTACACCGGACCACTCCTCGATGCGACCTATCCCCAGCACCGCTGGTGGCGCGCGGCCGAGATTCCCGCGGCCAATGGTCACGGCAACGCACGATCAGTAGCCACCATTCAGGCCATCATCGCCGGTAAGGGTCAGACCCAAGGCCATCGCTTCTTCTCCGAAGCCACCAGCGACTTGATCTTTCAGACCCAAGCTCACGGAGTCGACCGAGTCTTGGGCACCGAGATTCACTTCGGCATGGGCTACGGACTCGCGAGCTCCATCATGCCGCTCGGACCCAGGGCTTGTTACTGGGGTGGCTACGGCGGTTCAGTGATCATCATGGACCAAGACGCCGACCTCACGATTGCCTACATGATGAATCGCATGGACAGCGTTCTCACGGGTGACATTCGCAGCGTCAATGTGGCGCTGGCGGCATTCGTTGCCGCCATGTCGTAATTGCTACGACTTAGCGCGCGGTAATTTCGAGAATCGCTACGGCGATCGCAAGCCAGCCGAGCACCATCGCCGGAGCGAAGTCCTTGACCTTGTCCTTCATGCGCAGGTGGAAGAAGACGGCACCGTCGAAGTAGAGCATCAGGCCAATGGCGGCGGCCACGCCGAGGGGCTGGCTCCAGATACCGGCGAGCAGACCGATAGCACCGAAGATCTCTAGGAGTGCCAGAACCTGGATCATGTCGGGCTTGACGCCGACATGCTCCATGGACGCCATGATGTCGGGCTTCTTGGTGAGTTTGCCGAGGGCCGAGGCCGTAGCAAGGGCGCCGAGAAGGCTCGCGAGAATGATGAGAACGATGGTCAAGGTGACTCCTAGGTTTTCAAGCGCCCCGATGGGGCGACTACGAAAAGCGTAGTAAGGGGAAGTCGAATCTTCGTGGTTCGTGCTACGGCTGGGGAAATGCGACGGTGAATGACACGGTCACTTCGTCACCAATGCCGACTCGCAGGACTTGACGCACCGCCGCCTTTATCGGAATGACGTAACCACCGTCTCGAGGGAAGAGGGAGGTAGTGAATGCAACTCCCGAGGACTCTGCGGTTACGGGGACTACTCCCCACCCGTAGGTAGCGAGGTTGGCCTGCACTCGCAGGTCGTCACAGAGTTCAGTTGGCACCGTTACGAAGTGAAACGGAGCTGGTCCCCGCCACTCCCAAATTGCTCCAGTGCATTCAAAATCCATATGATCAGTGCCTTCCACTCCCGCTGTCAACCCAAGTAGCGCTTCAGAAATACCATAATGGATTGTATGTACTACAAATAAATAGTACTCTTGTAGCATGGTCACAGTAACGCTACGAGAGCTCAATCAAAAGACGGCCGAAGTAATGGCGCGCGTTGAGCGAGGCGAGTCACTCGAAATCACTCGCAACGGGCGGCGGATCGCCACCATCGTGCCATCACAGCCCCACCCGTTAGAGCAGTTGCTGGCGTCGGGATTAGTCAGTTTCGTTGCTACTAGGAACGACTTAACGTTCGAGATAGAAGAAAATGTAGAGGGAAGCAGCGGACTAGATGCGGTCCTCGATGATCGCTACGGTGCTGGTCGTTGGTAACGCGTGACCATCTACCTCGACACGTCAGCGGCGATCAAGCTCGTCCATGGCGAAACACACAGTCGGGAATTGAGCGACTGGCTTCAACAAAGTGAACACGAGAATCTGATTTCTTCTGCGCTGATATTGGTAGAGACTCATCGAGCTGTTCGACGGATTGAACCATCCCTCGCAAGCCGGGCCAACCACGTTCTGAGCAGAATTCACCACATTGCTATGGCCACACCAATTCTTGAACGTGCCGCCGCGTTCCCCTCCGCAGACCTGCGCTCATTGGACGCAATCCATCTAGCCACGGCCACGTACGTTCGCGACGAGGGATTGGCGGCTATCGACGCATTTGTCACCTACGACGTGAGACTGGCCACTTTGGCTAATGAGCACGGGCTACGCACAGTGAGCCCCGGCGTTTACGTTCAGTGACGAGCACACTCAACGCATGGGTCCCGTTGCGAGCCACCACGGCCTGAGACCGGCGCCCGCGCTCATTAAGCGTTAGTCTCGCACTATGGCTGCCCAACGATCCGTTCCGGCACCGGTGATTACGGAGTTGCCCGAGATCGGTGTCACCGTGATCTCGAAGTGGCTCTACAACTGCTACGTCATCCATGACGGCGGCAACGGGCAACCGTTCGTGGTCGACCTGGGTATGCCGTCGCAGATCCCGTTCGTGGCGAAGGTGTTGTCAGACCGGGGTTCCGACTTGTCCGAGCTCGGGGCGGCAATTGCCACCCACGGACACGCGGACCACGTCGGAGGACTCCCAACGCTGCGCGACCAGCAGGGAACTGCCGTGTACCTCCCAATTGCGATCGCCGAGATGCGCGCCGGGACACGAGCCCTCCGACCGCCGGGCATCAGGGAGGTCTCACAAATTCTCCCAGTGATGGCGAGCCAGCCCCGAGACCTGGCGGCCTCCAAGGAAATCTCCGGCACGGCGGCGTCGATCGGCTGGAACGGTAAAGAGGTTCGACTTCCGTTCGAACCGGACTCGTGGCTGTCCGACGGCGAGCACCTCCCCGGGCTCCCC
>JBAXMO010000132.1:0-3097 GCA_037134255.1 Actinomycetes bacterium
ACTTCGATCGGACCGAACTCATCTACGATTTCATCGACTGCGCTTTTCAGGGCTGCGGCGTCAGCGACGTCCAGCGCGAAGGATTTGGCAGTGCCCTGAGGTGCAGTGCCACTTCGCGAGATCGCGATGACTGTGTCTCCTCGCTCGATGAAGGCTTCGGCCGTTGCTGCCCCGATGCCCCGGCTGGCTCCCGTAACTAGGACAACTCGACTCATGACTGTTCCTCTCTAGGTTGTACAACATTCTGTTCAGTAAAGGTTCTGATTCGCTTCGTCAGTCCCGTGAGGGTAGAACCTGGCGGCATCTCGATCGTTCGCGTCGCTGTAGGAGGAATGGTATTGACCGCTCGGAGAAATTGAACGGGCTCCGTAAGTTGTCGCGAGAGCAGCGTGCGCCATACATCGCCTCCGTTGTGCGGTAATCCGTCGACATTGGCAAGGATTATTGCGTCGGTGTCGTGAAACGTTGTGGCGTCAAGGACGGTGTCGAGATCTTGTTGCGCCGGGGCCATGAGAGGGGAGTGGAATGCGCCACCGACTTTCAACCGAGTGACGCGACGCCAGCCGATTTCCTTCCCACGTCGTTCGAGTTCATCCATGGAATCAAGCGAACCAGAGACCACTGTCTGCCCCTCACCGTTGAAGTTGGCAATCCACAAGTTGTCAATTTCTCCGAGTCGGCCCAAGGCTTCGTCGTCGCCTCCCATCAATGCGGCCATCGTGCCGGGGTTCACCTCATTGGCTCGTTGCATGGCGAGTCCTCGCGCGTGCACAATCTGGGCGCCCGCGATGTAGTCCAATACACCAGCGGCCACGAGAGCGGAGAACTCGCCAAGGCTGTGACCAACGAACACTGCCGGGTGGCTGTGGTCTTCCAGGTATCTGCGCCAACCGATGAGAGCAAGAACGTACGTCGCAAGTTGAGCATTATCTGTCCTCACAACTTCGTCGTGCTCAGCTGACAGGAGGAGATGAGCAACGTCAACATTCGTTGCGTCTGAAATCTCTCGAACAATCGCCCAACTCGGCGAAGTCAGCCACTGCTCGCCGGATCCAGATGTGAGTGAACCTTGCCCGGGGAACAGTGCCACAACATGGTTGTCTCGTACTGGGGACATGGTCATAACCGTAGTGGTGCCCGGAGTGGGACTTGAACCCACACGACCTTGCGATCGGGGGATTTTGAGTCCCCTGCGTCTGCCATTCCGCCATCCGGGCAGGAACACAAAGTTAGCATTCGTTCTAAGGTGGCTATTCGTGAAGGCGCACCTGTCAGTTTTTGAGCGGAAATTGCCTCAGAGTATTCATTCGGGGGTAGAGACCCACTCATCTCGCACCAGCATCGCACTGGCGCTATCGGATGACGCATTCACTGGCGTAGCGGAGATTGCGCCTCAGGGATGGAGCGTCAACGGAGACGCCTCGGTCGATGATGTACTCGAGCATCTCGAGCGCATCGCCATACCTAGATTCTTGAGTGTGCGAGCACGCAATGCCCACCACCCCTTCTGGGCGCAGATTCCAGCGCTGTTCGGCAACGATTCAGTAAGTCGCTCCTCCGCCGCATTGATTGAGGGTGCCCTGTACGACGGCGAAGTCCGTCAAGCCAAGCGCGTCGACCTTGTAGCCACAGCGGGCATCGCTACCGGTTCACTCGTCGGTACGCCGTACATCCCATTGGTGACCGAGGCTGTGTCGCTGGTCCGCATAAAGCTCAGTCCCCTGGTGGACCCAAGGGCGTTTGATGCCCTCCAGAGCCTGGCGTGCCCCGTGGTGCTTGATTACAACGCCAGTGGCCCAACTTCTGATCAGGTTCGTGAGCATGTGGCTTTGGCATCTGTGCACACCTCGGTATCGTTCGTCGAACAGATTGGCACCGTAGGTGACTTCACCGCGCACTATGAACTACAGGATTCCGGGATTCGACTCTCCCTAGATGAGTCCATCCGTTCGATGCAAGACATCCGTAATGTGATTCGTTACGGAGCCGCTTCCGTGGTCTGCATCAAGCCCGCCCGAGTGGGGGGGCGATCGATCGCCCGCACGATGATCGAAGAGGCTCTAGAGCAAGGCCTAACCCCCTATATCGGCGGATTTTTCGAGACAGCCCTGGGTCGCTTTGCGAACGCCGAACTCGTCGATCAGTTCAACCTTGGCCCGAGTGACATTTTGATGGACGGTCGAATGGTCACGAATCAGGATTTCGATACCACGCGGACCTCGGTACTTGCCAACGAGTGGTCTGAAGTCGGTGTTTTCGGTAGCGCTTGAGCCTAGAATTGTCCTATGAAGCAGGGTCGCGTAGCCAAGCAGGTTGAAGATGTCACTACGGACATCATCGCAACTGATGAGCAGATTAGAACTCTGAGAGAACAGCTGTCCGTCTGGGAGGAAATGCGTGAAGATTTGCATGTTCGAGCCCTAGTAAGCGAGACGCCGCAGGCCACCGCTGATCTCTCCGGAATTGATCGCCAGTGCTCCCTCGCAAGGAATGCCCTTGCCGAACAGATAAGTCGCAAGAATACGTTGGAACAAATATTGGAAAAACTGATGATCGAATGGAAACCCGAGGTGGTGTCGTGACTACACGTGTCGTGATTGCAGATGATGAATCGATCATTCGTTTGGATCTAAAAGAGATTCTCGAATCGGCCGGCTACGACGTGGTTGGCGAGGCGGCACGAGGTGATGACGCCGCCGAGATGATCCGTGAGCTACTGCCCGATTTAGCCCTCTTGGATGTGAAAATGCCCGGCCTAGACGGCATTGAAGTAGCGCGTCTCGTTCAGTCGCTTCCAACAACAGTGGTTCTCCTGACGGCATTTTCACAACGGGAGTTGATTGAAAATGCTCGCGACGCCGGAGTGTCGGCCTATCTAGTGAAACCTTTTCGTAGTGCGGAATTGCTCCCAAAGCTCGCATCGATACTCAACAAACCAGAACCATTGAATGTTGACACGCCAGAGACGCCAGCCGTTGATGACAAAATCGAGACTCGAGAGATCGTCCAACAGGCGAAGGAACATTTGATGGCGAGCCAGGGCCTGGCGGAAAGTGAAGCTTTCGAGATAATTCAGCAGTCGGCAATGAAGTCTCGA
>JBAXMO010000133.1:0-3081 GCA_037134255.1 Actinomycetes bacterium
GTCACGGACCCACTTCAAAAGTGAGGACGATTTTCCAGGACCCCAGACAATGGCCGAAGCGGCCAGGTGGCTACGGACGAACCACGGTCACCACGATCGATACTTTCTCTTAATCGACGAGTTCGATCCCCACGAACCGTTCGATACTCCCGAGCCATGGGCCTCAATGTACGGACAAGGAGACGGACTGCGAATTATCTGGCCGCCGTACGCTGTGCCCGGTTCCAAACACGTGCCCGACGCCGAGACGGCGCGCCAGATACGCGCCAACTACGGCTCGAAACTCTCCATGATTGATCATCACTTTGGTCGAGTCCTAGACGAACTTGACGCTACGAACGCTTGGGATGACACGGCCGTCATCGTGTTGACTGATCATGGCCACTACCTCGGCGATCGTGGTGGCACCTGGGGCAAACCTGGCGTGCCAATCTTTTCGGAGATGGGCCATATTCCCCTCATGATGTCGTGGCCTGGTGTCAAGCCGGGTACGCGTAGCAATCTGACCACGACCACCGATGTCCACGCCACTCTTTGCGAAGTGTTCGGTGTGACGCCGCAGCATCGGATTCACGGCCACAGTTTGGTGGGCACCGTGGAGTCGGGTCTGCCGAGTGGTCGCGACCACGTCTTAACCGGTATCTGGGGCCGTGAAGTCACCTACGTCGATAATGACTGGCGATTTACTCGAACCCCGGTGGAGGGCAATCGCCCACTCTCGATGTTCTCGAATCGCTGGTCGACCATGCCGGTTCACGCCTTCCCGACCATTCGACTACCCCGGCCCGACGATCGGGCCTTTCTCGATCGGATGCCCGGCTCGAATGTTCCGGTCATACGCCAGCCCTTCGCCGCCGGCGACCCGGTGCCCTTCTGGGCGCAGGAGTCGAACTACCTCGGCGATCAACTCTTTGATCGCCGCAACGACCCGGTTGAACTTGAGAATCGTGTGGACCGCGCCGACGAACCCCTCGAAGCGTTGCGTGAAGCGTTGCGCGCGATGGAGGCACCAACAGAACAGTTGGAGCGACTCGGCCTGGCCTAGTTCGGTAGTTGAGTGTGCTTGAACTCGTTGAGGTCTGGTGAGTCGGCCATCAAGGTCACTAGTGACGAGATGATTTCGATGGAGTTAGCGGCGTCCTCGGTCGGCGGCTTCATATAGCGCACGAAGGTGGCGCCTTTGTTAACGATGAAGGTGGGCACGCCAAAGGCCTGCAGTCGCTCGAAGTGACGGAACGTTTCGCCAATGACCTCGTGGGGGCGCCGATCCTCAACGTCGGCCCGCGCACTCTCGACGTCCACTCCGGTACTGCTTAAAACTTCGGCAATTTCTTCGTGAGAGATGAGGCGGATGCCCCGTTCGTGTCGTCCGAGGAACAGCGCCTCGTGGGCGTCGAGAAAGTGGTCGGCCTGCAGGTCTCGAATCGAGGTGCTGTAGGCCAGCGAGAGAAGTTCCGGATCCTTGCTGGGGTCGTCCCATACGTCGGGTGATCCCGGTGTCCGGTGGCCCTGACTCATGGTCCACGGTGCAAATGTGACGTCAAATTCTGCACCGGCCCGAAGGGCGCTAATAACGTGCAAGTGGATGTTTTTAGCGAAGGGACAGCGGTAGTCATACGAAAGCGTGAATGCGGGAAGTGCCATAGCGCCAGCCTACGGTTAGCCCGGAACGGCTACTCCGCTGGCCTTGCAGAGTGGCTTGTAGGCACAGAAGCGACACGAGTTGGCGGAAGGTCGCGCGGGGAACTCTCCCTCGGCGTAGTAGTTGTTAATCGAGGACCAGGCACTCACGGCCGCTTTGCGACGAGCTCCGACAACGACCTCGGTTACGGGCCGTTCGATGGTTTCTCCAGCACCGACGTAGAGGAGTCGGATCTGCTTTGGCGTTTCGCCCAGGGCGGCCTGACACATGGCCGCGTAGAGCTCCGTGTTAGCGAAGGTGGAACTGAGATAGTTCGCGTTGGGCAGGCGACCGGTCTTGTAGTCGACAATCGTGAGCGAACCGTCCTCTTCACGATCGAGTCGGTCCAAGATACCAACGAGCGGCACTCCGTCTATCTCCACGTTCAAACGTTGTTCGACCCCTTCGACCTGGCGAGCCGTGGCGTCTTCCATGGTGAAGTAGTTCTTGGCGATTCGCTCACCTTCGGTAACGAAGGAGGCCATCGTGACCTCGGTGAGACCAAGGTCGCTACGAACATCGTCCGTCAAAATATTTGAAACCGCGTCGGTGAGGTAGGCGCCAACTTGGTGGTCACCGCGCTGGGGGTTATCGAGCTTGAATACTTGCTCGAGGACGTAGTGCACGAAGCGACCAAGGGCCGTGGCCCTCGTGGCCGGCTGTGGAATGCGATCGATAGAGGCGTGCTGAAACTTGCGCGGGCACGACTGAAAGTCCTGCAACCGGGAGGGGGAGAGTGATGCAGGTAGTGGTCGTTCAAATGTCATGGTCAAAACTTACGTAGGGCCTATGACATGACCACGGGGCAGAGATTTCACGGCAGACTGTACAGATGGCTCGCAAGAAACAACTAGCGGTGGAGAGCAAATTCATCCGCCTCGCCTCCTGGTCGGGCTTGAACGAGGGCGACCCCGTTGTAGTTGATTCTGAGCGGGATAAGCGTGGCAAGTTCACCTTTGTGGCCTACGTGGAGAACAAGGCCACTGGTGATCACTGGATTGAGGTGCGTGGTGGCAAGCCCGGTGAGGCCAAGACTCGCTCCTTTACCCTCGACCAGATCTATCCCGCTGACGCTCGTAAATCCGGCAGACTGGTCAAGCCCTCCTTCGTCGAAGCCCCTCGGTTGCCGCTCTAAGTCAACCTCGGCGACCTAACGTAAGGAGATGAAATCAATCTCTGAGTCCATTGACATCAACGCCGCACCAGGCGCGGTTTTTGCCATCGTTACCGATCTGCCCAACATGGGTCAGTACTCTCCCGAGAACACCGGGGGTAAGTGGCTCGGTGGTGCGACCGCCGCGGCCCAAGGTGTCAAGTTCCGTGGGACCAATGCGCAGGGCAAGAAGCGCTGGACGACCTTGGCCGAAGTGACGACCTTCACCCCCGATACCAAATTCGAG
>JBAXMO010000134.1:0-3057 GCA_037134255.1 Actinomycetes bacterium
AGCTTGCTGGCGTGGAACAGGAAATCATGTCAATAATTTATGCCTGACCCCTTTCTCCTTCTGATCATCGGTCAGGAAAATGACCACATTGGGCGACCGCTCCACCTTCGCACCCGCTGCGCCGGTGGACTCGCTCTGCCCCTGCGGCCCCGGCATCGGCTCGGCTGCGCCGCCCGGCGATAAACCCAGCCAACAGACCACGACGCCGAGCAGGACTCTCATATCGCAGTTTCAGATCCGACCCCGCTCACTCATTTCCGATCCATGCCGTGATACACCACTCCCTCATATTCAATGCGTGCTCTACGAGCCCTGGCTTCACTCCGCTTCTAGCCTCCGCCAACCACCAACCATGCAGGAAATTCTCAATTCTAAAGTGAACCCGTCATCGCTATTTCCTCTTGTTGTCCGCTCCCTCTTCGGACTCTAAAGCGGCATTAGCCCGGCGCGCACCTTCAACAATCCGCTGGTCAACGATAGCGGATGTCGCTTGGATCTTTATTCGCAACGCATCTCCATGTTCATTCGATGGATTCATTCGCATTAAGAGCGCATTAACCGCCTTGTCGCGCACCGGCCCTTCTAGCTTGGATTCGAATTGGGCGAGCTTGGCTGCGAGCAACCCGAACTGCCTTAAATTCCCACGTCCATCAGGAGCCTTCATTAGGAGCTCAACGAGTATCGGAACTGCTCCAATCGGAAGTGATGCCAATTGTTCACGTTCTTTTGCTTTAAACTCTTCCGCTTCAACGAGATGCGTAATTGTCACGGCGATTGACTGCGGCTCCAGCGCCGGAAGAATTGTCGGGAGAAAACCTCCGATTTGAATAGCGCATATCCGCAGAAAAGTGCAATACTGACGATAACTAGATTTACTGTGCATGGGTAGAACCTTTCATTGTTTGTGTCTGCGCGTCGGTGAGGCGTTTGGATGCTCCGATTGAGTTAGATGTACTTGTGCCGCTACGAAGTAGATTGACTGTTGAACTCACGTGATTGCCACTGTTCTCAAGGAGGTGTCCAACTTCATGTGCCAAGGTAAAGGGCTTTCGGCCACTCGCTGAAATAATCACGTTGTCGGAGAGTGGTGCGCTAAAGGCTGCCCTCCAAAACGCTTCGCCACTTGATCCTGGAGCCGGCGAGAAATTGTTGACATAGATAACCTGTATATCGTCTTGTGTGGCAGTCACAAAAGTTCCGTCAAACAACGCAGTTTCTTCTGAGGTAGGCGAACCGGGAGCCGAATATTCTGACAAGCCGTCAACAAGATTAACTCCTGCTGGAGGATCCTCGGTTGTAATGGACCACTCCAGTTTGATTCCTGTCTGAGCATACCGTTCTTGAGCGATCTTCAAATCCGCTTCGACATCTGCTTGAAGTATGACCGGAACGCCGCCATTCAACAGGGCCTTGTTCCGCAAGATCACCACACCAAGCGTAACAGTCTTCTTAACCGGAATTGGAGTTTTTATATCTGTTTCGTATTCGGTGCCGCCGATCGTGATGTTCTTAATTTGGAATTTTCCACCTAGTTGCACTATGTGCGTTCGATCATTCTTGGCATCGTCTGCTACGCCGTCCACTAGATAGTCGTCATCGATATCATCTGATACCAAGAGCATAGGCTGGGTGATGAGGTCATTACCATCGACGTTCATATCAATCTCGGTTGCGTCATCGTCGTAGCTTGTAACCGAATTTTCAGCCGTAGCCACGCTAATTGAAACTGGCCCCAGACTCCCCGCTCCAGGGATTTGTACATAAAACCGATCCCTATCGTTGTCAATGTTTAGGGTGGTTGATCCTTCAGCGCCAGACAGAACCCCCGTATCCTCCATCTTTCCAATCTTCAACTCGTCGATCGGGTTCTTGTCCTTATCAAGCAGTTTAATGGGCAGGAGGATCACATTATCGACAAATGCCCCATAGCTGTCTACATCGTCCGTTGGGATATTGAATTTAAGATCAATATTGTTGCCGGTCAGATTCCCGCCTTCGACTTTAAAGCAAGCAACCGCACGTTTCCAAGAGGTGGTTGAAACTTCTCCGGTAGTGGGAGGAATGGGGGCGACGCTCGGCGTAAGGTCGGAGGCATCAACCAAGGCTGCCGAACTCGTGTTTGATTCCACCCACACATTAAAGGTATTCTTCACCCCGATACGACCACGGTAGTCGAATATGAGGACGTAGTATCCTCGGTTAACTTGGATGGTTTGGTATATTCCAGAATCTGAAATTTTCGTGCGATCGCAATGCCCTTCTTCGTGAGAATTCGTAATGACACTATTAACCTCGTTCAGCCGCTCCCAATGCGCGTCAAGTTCACAATACTGATTGAGCTTGCCCCCTTGGTTTGACCCGTGGCCATCTAAGAACCAACTTGGCAAGGTGTAGTCGTTGATTCGCTGCTGGACTTCGTATTGAAGCCCGTCAACGCGAGTCCCAGGATCACCTGGAGCGGATTTATATCCTACGAGCCCCTTCCATCCAGTTGAAGACTGTTGCTTTACGTACCACCTGCGCCTATCAAAAAGACCCACTCCGGGGTTCTCATACCCCATGCCGCTTGAATTTTCCACATCCTTCTGGAAATCCCCGTTCAGAACCAACGGCGATGATCCTGGGTTTAGCGCTGTGCTTGCATCCCCGCCGAGGCTCTTGCTGAGAGATGTCAGAGTCACGTCAGAGAGGACTGAAACAGCGGCAGCCGCAGTACGAGTCAGGGCCGCACCGGGGTCGAGATTGTTCAAGTAGGCACTCAGATTACTCACTTCGCCTCCTTCAGAGGAAGCGAGAGCATCTCCACGGTCTTTCGGGTTTAATCCGTGTGCCGTCTCCCACCAATCAGGGATGCCGTCGCCGTCGCTATCGGTAGTGAGGTCAAACTGAAAGAGGCTCTTAATGTGACCGAGATTCGCCATCGCGTAGTCCGCGGCGGGCTTGGCGCTGGGAGCATCCCACGGGTAGGGCTGGCCGGTTGGGTAGTAGAGTTCGGCCTGCAAGCGGTCGAAGAAGTGCCGGGCGACCTCCTTGAGTTGGCCGTGGGTCACGAATGTC
>JBAXMO010000135.1:0-3016 GCA_037134255.1 Actinomycetes bacterium
ATTGGCTCGACTACCCCTCGAGCAAAAGTCGGCTGGCGCATTGTCAATATGGATATTGACGGACGCAACTTTCGCTATCGAGTCACCGACAACGACCACGCCTACGGCCCCGACGGTCCGGGCACTCCCCCAATCTGGGTGATCAACCTCCACGGCTACTTCGCCGGTGGCTCGATGTACGCCCGCGAGTCCAAACTACTCGCCGAGCGGTTGGGTTGGCGCGTCGTCAACCCTTCCCTGCCCGCCTTCGGTGGTTCTGATCCGCTTGAACTAGTCGATATTTCCCTGGAGGCACTAACCGACCACGTCGAAATTGTTCGTCGCGAATTGGGCATCACTAAGTGCGTCATCATGGGGCACTCCATGGGTGGGGCTATCGCCATTGACTTCGCGAGCCGGTATCCCGATGACGTTATTGCGGTGCTCTATCGCGACGGCATCGCTACGCCGGAGTGGAGCGTCCGACGAGGACTCACCGCTCGCATTCTCTCGCCGATTCTCCCGGACGTGGCACCGATCGCCGACCTCATGGCGGCCGTGGTTATGGACACCCCCGATCTGCTCGTTGGCCACATGTTCACGACTTTCAAGGCCATGTTGCCCGACCTGCGGAGCAATGTAAAGACCGTTGCTCGTTCCGCGCCAGTGGCCTCGATGTTGCTCGATCTCGACTTGACCGAACGGGCCCGACAAGTGGCCGAGGCCGGCGTGCCTATCTACGCCGCGTGGGGCTGTTTCGACCGCGTCGTACCGAACGATGCGGCCGAGGGTTTCACCAAGGCGACCGGGGCCGTCGTCCAGTGGGTCCCTGGTGGACACTCGTGGATGTTGGCTCGACCCAGCGGTATGGTCGACCTTCTCACCCACGTACCCAGTGGTCAGCAGTTTGTAGAACGCATCGTTAGCCGTTGGCGGGTCCTCGAAGAGACGCCGCGCTTACGGCGCGTCGGTTGAGTCGCTAAAGCCCGGCCCACTGGCCAAACCGAGTGGGCCTGTGGCCTATTCGAGGTAAAGCTTTCCGTTTCGTTCAACCACATTCAAGTTGGCTAGTCCGGTTGGGGATGGCCCCGACACCAAACTGCCGTCACTGACCTTGAAGATCGACGTGTGGCAAGGGCAGACGAGAGCGTCGTTGGACTTGTAGTAACTCACCGTGCATCCCATGTGCGGACACACGGCGTTGTAGGCCACGAAGTTTCCGGCCGTGGGCTGCAGAATAATGCCTGGCTCTTGCGACGACGGAATAGTGAACGAGGCAGAACCGCCGACGGCGACTTGCGAGGCGGAACCAATTTCGGTGCCGGCGATTGTCGTCGAAGTGGTTCCGCTGACGGTGGTCGTCGTAGTTGTCGTGAGTTGCGTCGGTGGCTTACTCGTCTTCACCCCACCAATGGCTCGACCCAGGCCGGCACTCGCGGCGGCGAGAATGGCCGAAGCGGCGGCCACGGCAGCGGCGGCTCCGGCACCCACTACAACAGTGCGACGATCGACCTCATTGAGTAACCGACTCGTCCCGGTGGAGGAGCGGTCAACCTCCAAGATGGCGTCCGGCTCGTTGCGCTCCCGAGCCACCTTGCGGGCAATGCGGGCATCCCAAGACAGGTGCGTTCCGGCACCGGCCATGATGAGGGGAATCCAAGCGAAGGCGAAGACGAGATCCGAACCCGTGTAATAAGGATTGGCGTGAAAACTCACCGTGAGGAAGAGCCCGACCGAAAGCGCTACTCCTCCGAGGGCCGCAACCCGCGTCCACAGTCCCAAGAGGGTGCCCATGCCGACAGCTACTTCCCCGATAGCAACGACCACTCCGACAAGTGTGGCGTGCTCCACGAGATGGGACACGAGAAACCCAATCGGGCTGTGCGTGGAGGCCGCGACGAGTTGGGCCTGAATCGAGGCATTGTTATTGGCGTCAAAGAAGGCAGGATTCGCCAACTTTTGAAGGCCCGCGAAGAGAAATGTAAATCCGAGGAAGGCTCGGAGCGGAAGCATGGCGTACTCCGCCGACGCCCAAGTGCGGAGTGATCGGAGACGGGAGTGCGAGGTATTCATTGCTGAAGTCTGCCACCCCAACATAAGAAAATCGGCATTTACCAGTCGAGCGCGGGTTTCGGTAAGGATTGCTCCATGCACATCGCTTCGATACTGACCACGCTCGTTGACAAAATCGGCCATCTTTCACCGGTTTTCATTTACGTCACCGTCGGGCTGCTCGCCTTTGCGGAGGCCGCCATATTCATCGGCTTCGTCCTACCGGGTGAAACGGCAGTGATTGTTGGTGGCGTCGCGGCCAGTCAGGGCCACGTGAATATCGTGGCGCTCTGTTTCCTGGTGCCCGTGGCCGCCATCGTTGGCGACTCGGTTGGCTACTACGTCGGCGAACGACACGGCCACCACTTACTCAAACTGCCAATTATTCGCCATCGTCGTGGTGCGATTGACTCGGCCCTGGCCCAACTCAAACTGCGGGGACCGCTCTACGTCTTCGTCGGTCGCTTCACGGCCTTTCTCCGAGCAGTCATGCCCGGTTTGGCCGGTATGAGCCGCATGGAGTACAAGAAGTTCTTACTCGCCAACGCGGCTGGTGGCATTGTCTGGGGCGTGGGCTTCACCCTGATTGGCTACCTCTCTGGTCACGCCATCCACAAGGTGGAGCGCTACATGGGTCGCTTTGGCATTGTGTTGCTCGTAGCCGTCGTGAGCTTCATGGTGTGGCACCACATCCACGCCAAGCGCAAGCAGCAGGCTTTCGAGCAGGCGTACGCCGCGCAACACCCCGACTCGGCGAACGAAAACTAACTACGCCAGATTTCGAGGAGCTGTTGTGGCACTTCGATTGTGGCGACTCCGTCACTGATCGTGACCAGACCACTAGTGGAACTCGTGGGACCCATTCCCCTCACGAGAGACTTCACGTAGACCTCGCTCGCGCGCTGGGCTTCGCTGACAACCACGGGCCACGCACTCTCGGGTAGCTGGGCGGGAATCTCTCGTCCACCGATACAGACGAGTGGAC
>JBAXMO010000136.1:0-2979 GCA_037134255.1 Actinomycetes bacterium
GTCCAACCGAGTGACGTTCCGGCCATCATGAACATGCGGTTGGGGTAGGTCTGGGCTGGGGCCGAGGCGAACCAACGGTCCGCAATCGGAAAAGTCTGAGCCATGGAGTTAAAGAAGGGCAGTTGCTGGGGGGTGAAGTAGCCCATAGAAATGGGGCCCGAGTTGGAAACGACAAAGCCCTGGTTCCAATCTGCGGGCTTCTTCGGGAGTGCCTGAGCCGTAGGCGAGCCGTAGGCCTGGGTGAACGTGGCCCCCCAGGTCTGCCACGGGTACTCGTTCATCTGCGCCGTGGTGGGCATGGGGAAGGATCGCAACCGTGGTGCGTTCTTCGCGAGTGTCGTGGGGTTCGAGTTCGTAGGACGTGAACTCGGCGAGCCCTTCCAGGCGAGACCATCACCGCGAGGAATATTGGTGTTCTTTTTGGTCAGCATGCCGAGCACCGAGTCGTAGGACTGGTTCTCCATCATGACAATCACAATGTGCTTAATCTGCGGAATGAGGTCGGTGCCTTCGGGGAGTTTCGTGTTCGGTCGAGGACCTATCGCACTGGTAGCTGCTTCAGCAATGCTGGGTGTCGCAACGGCGGCGCCGGCAACGCCAATTGCGGAAAGCTTGAAAAGATCACGACGATTCATTGAACACCCCTTGAAATGTGTAGACAAAGTCAAGGTATCAGTTCGACCGTCGTAATGAGTGATGTCGCAGTGACAATATGGGAATGAAATTAAGTCAATACTGGGCGGGGTCCCAAGAGCGGTGCTCAGTCAGCAACTGGATGATGCAGCGGTGAGTTAGGCGAGGTGCTCGCTGAAGAATTCCAGCGTCCGGTTGGCGGCATCGGAGGCGGCCTCGGCGTTATAGACATTCGTTCGGTCGTCACAGTGAAAGCCGTGATCGGCCTCTTCGTAAATGACTACTTCAGTGACTGCTTCGTTATCGGCCATGGCCTCTTCGAGCTCGTCGACTTGATCCATAGGGATGCCCTTGTCGAGCCCTCCAAACAGGCCCAACCACGGAGATTTGATATGGGGGGCGAGTTCGACGAGCGACGGTAGGCCGAAGCGTCCGTTGGTGACGCCGCCGCCGTAGAAAGACACGGCCGCTCCGACAATGCCGAGCGTGTCCACGAATGTTGCGACGGTGCCGCCCATGCAGTAGCCGACGATTCCAATGGAGGGAATCTGAATACCAAGCGTGCCGAGATATTCCACGGTGTCGCGGACGTCTCCTTCGAGTCCGGCTCGTGTGAAGTTGCCCATGTGCGTCAGCGCGGCGGCGAAGTCGTCGTACGCGATTTCGGGTGAACCGTCACGGTGGAAGAGCTCTGGCGCAACGGCGAAGTATCCGGCCGCGGCGAATCGGTCGGTGACTTCCCGAATGTGTTCGTTAACACCGAATGCTTCCTGCAACACGATGATGGCCTGCGGGGCCTTGGTGTCGCCAGCGACATTGACGGGCAGACCCGAAGGCAGTGAGTGGCGAGTCGTCATGAAAATACGGGCCCGCTGGTCCTCGTGCGCTTCAGTTCGTAGAAGCCAGGAACGCTCATCACGGCAATGACGCCGTCGAGCAAGGTTCCGGCCGCCTCGCCTTTAGGGGCCGGAGTAATGACCGGGCCAAAGATGGCCTCACCGTTGATGTGAATAACGGGTGTCCCGACGTCCATACCGACCGGGTCCATTCCTTGGTGGTGGCTAGCGCGCAGGGCAGTATCGAGAGAGGCGTCATTGGCCGCGTTCACGAGTTCGGCCGGCAGACCAGCTTCGGCGAGCGCTTCGCCCAAGATGACCGAGAGATCCTTATTGCCATCGATGTGATAGCGACGACCAATGGCTGAATAGAGGGGCTCGATGACGTCATTGCCGTGAGCTTGTTCGGCTGCGATGAGGAGCCGTACGGGCTTCCAAGCTTGTGCCATGAGTTCCTTGTACTGCTCGGGTACTTCGTTATGTTCGTTGAGCACGGCGAGGCTCATTACGTGGAAGCGCACGTCGATGTCGCGAACTTGCTTGGCTTCAAGGAGCCAACGGCTGGTAATCCATGCCCAGGGGCAGGCGGGGTCAACCCAGAGATCGATTTGAGTGGTCATGTTTCTACTTTCCTTGCACGGCGTGAGCCGAAAGAACGTGGGCGACGGCATTGGTTACAGCGACGGCACAGTCGAGGTCCAACATTTCATCGATTCCGTGGGCGTTGGAGTCCGGTCCGAGCACCCCGGTGGCGACGAACTGCACGGCCGGGAAGCGTTGGCCTAGTGCGGCGAGAAAGGGAATCGACCCACCTTCTCCGGCGTATGCCACCTCATTACCAAAGGCCAAAGTGGAGCCTTCTTCGAGGGCGGTGCGGAGCCAAGGGGCCAACTCGGGAGTTACCCAGCCCGAGGCGGTCACGGAGCTGACACTGACCCGAGCGTTGCTCGGCACGTTGGAGGTGAGTGCCCGCACTACGGCCGCTTCGGCTGCCACAGGGTCACAGGAGGGCGGGAGGCGTAGTGAGAGCGTCAGCGTCGTCGAAGGTCGAAGCACGTTGCCGGCGATGCTTGAATCGGGAAGGCCTTGAGCGCCCACAATCGAGAGGGTTGGGTACCAGCTACGTCGCAGAATACGCTCGGCGGCATCGCCACCCATGAGTTCAAGGCCCGCGACGACGGGCTGCTCTTGACCGGCAACGTCGCCAAATGATTCGGCTACTTGGGCCGCGGCGGTGACGTGTGACATTGGAATCTGTGGCTGGAGCTCATCGATGAGAATTTCACCGGTGCTGGAATCCTCGATGCGGTCGAGCAGTTGCCGCATGATGCGCATCGAGCTCGGCACGACACCACTGGCGCTTCCGGAGTGTTGGCCACGCTCGAGAACTTCCACGGTTACATCGACATTGAGGACACCACGCAGCGAGGTCGTCACCCAAAGCCGGTCGTAGGAGTGCGCGCCAGAGTCCAGGCAGACCATGAGCTCCACGTTGCCGAGTTCGTTGTTG
>JBAXMO010000137.1:0-2972 GCA_037134255.1 Actinomycetes bacterium
GACCATTACCTTGCGGCGGAAGTAGCAGACCTCAAGGCCGTCCTGATTGAAACCCTTGGTCTCGACCTTCACGATGCCGCGGTCATTCTTCGAGCTCGACTCGGTCTTGTCCAAAACACGAGTCTCGGCGTAGATCGTGTCTCCGTGGAACGTGGGGTTCTTGTGGAGCAACGACTCAATTTCGAGGTTGGCAATAGCGGCGCCGGAGATGTCGGGGACCGACATACCTAGAACGAGGGAGTACACCAAGTTGCCGACTACGACGTTGCGCTTCTGAACACTCTCGTGCTCGGCGAAGTAGACGTTGGTGTGCAGTGGGTGGTGGTTCATGGTCATCATGCAGAACAGGTGATCATCGAATTCGGTGATGGTCTTGCCGGGCCAGTGCTTAAAGGTGTCACCGGGCTCAAAGTCTTCGAAGTAGCGGCCAAAGGGGCGGTCGTGGGTGGTCATGTCGGGTACCTTTCTTTTTTTACAGCGAATCGGGAGCGGCGCTCCGGGTGGAAAAACTGAGGGCGCCGCCACTCGGCGTAGTGCCGTCAATGACTAAGCGCCAGGTGTAGCGGGCGCCGGGCATCAAAGGCAGTGGTCCGAAGTTAATAGCAATCGGCAGATCAACGGGGGCTCCTTCGGGAATACCGACGGGCTCTCCGGCCTCAAATTCACCACGGACCTCCACCGTCTGGGGCCCCTCGGGAGTCTCCAGGACGATCAGCTGACCGTCAGCATCCTCGAGAAATAACTCCCAATGGTGGCTCACGCCAGTCTCGTGGCGGTCAATTTCCAGCTTGACGACAACGGCCGAAGGGGTCGGTTCGGGGCCAGTCAAAGACCAACCACCGCCCAAGATGTAGAGCTTCCCGTCGGCCACATGGGCCGCATCGGCCAGCATCATCGTTACGCGCATACCCCAGAGCCTAGGACTGTCCGATGAGGGCGGCTTCACCGGTAAATTCGAGTCCATGACTGCTCCCGCCCTTGACCTCTCCAACGCTGCCGAACTAATCGCGGCCGCCCAACGCCTGCTCGATGGAGCAGTCGATCAACTCGCCGCACGCGGTGGAATCGATGAGAACCAAACGTTGGCCTACGACATTGCGCACGCGTCGAGTGCCATTGCCACCGCTCGGTTCAACCTCGACTACGCCGCCAAGGGTTCCACGGAATCCAATCTCACGGCCGCCTTCTTGGCCGGAGCACTCACCGACCTAGCCGGTCGAGTCATCGGACGTGAATCAACGTGGGGCTTCGCCGCCGACTGGTACGCCCCGTTCGCATCGTTCGTTGAGACCTACCGTGACCCCAAGTTCTTGGGCAGCCTCGCCGACAAGCCGGGTGCACGTCACCTCGACGAAGCCTTCCAGATGGTGGGCGACACCTTCCACCGCTTCGCCGAACAAGAAGTCCGACCCCACGCCGAGCACATTCACCGCACCAACGGCGACATTCCTGAATCAATCATCAGCGGACTCGCCGAAGTTGGTGGCTTCGGCCTTTCAGTTCCAGAGGAGTACGGCGGCTTCGCCGACGGTTCCGAGAGCGACTACCTCGGCATGGTCGTGGCAACCGAAGAGCTGACCTGGGGTGGCCTCGGTATTGGTGGATCGCTCATCACCCGTCCCGAAATCCTGACTCGCGCCCTCGTCAATGGTGGCACCGAAGAGCAGAAGGAAAAGTGGCTACCGAAGCTCGCTACGGCCGAAGTTATGGCCGCTGTGGCCGTTACTGAGCCCGACTACGGCAGTGACGTCGCTGGAATCACCACGATGGCCACCAAGACCGAGGGTGGCTGGTTGATTAACGGCACCAAGACGTGGTGCACTTTTGGCGCCCGCGCCAACGTCCTCATGCTTCTGGCTCGCACCGACCCAGACCGCAGTAAGACCCACCGTGGTCTTTCGATCTTTCTGGTGGAGAAGCCCATCGCCGACTCACACGGCTTCCTCTTCACCCAGGACGCAACGTCCGAAGGTCGAAGTGACGCCAATGGCCGTCTCGAAGGCCGCCCCATCGACACGCTCGGCTACCGCGGCATGCACTCCTACGAGATCAACTTCGACAACTGGTTCGTGCCAGATGCCAACCTCGTCGGTGGTGAAGCCGGCCTCGGCAAGGGCTTCTATTACCAGATGGCCGGATTCGAGAACGGCCGTATCCAAACGGCCGCTCGCGCCGTTGGCCTCATGCAGGCCGCCTACGAAGCGGCTTACGACTACGCCCAGAACCGCGTCGTCTTCGGTGAGCCCATTGCCAACTACGAGCTCACCAAGGTGAAGCTCGGTACCATGGCCTCGATCATCCAGGCCACCCGTCAGTACTCACTGGCCGTGGCACGTTTGATGGCCAAGGGTGAAGGCACCCTGGAAGCTTCGATGGCTAAGGCCTACGTCTGCCGCGCTGCTGAGTGGGTCACCCGCGAAGCACTCCAGATTCACGGTGGTATGGGCTACGCCGAGGAGTACGCCGTGAGCCGCTACTACGTGGACGCTCGCGTGCTCTCGATCTTTGAAGGTGCTGACGAGACGCTCTGCCTCAAGGTGATTGCTCGTCGACTACTGGACCAGCGAGGCTAATAACCCTCCAAACAAAAAAGGCCAGACTCGCGTCTGGCCTTTTTTGTTGTCTACGACCTATTCGTCAATAGTGAAGGGTTCGTGCACTGCGCCGAGCGTGATGCCGGCCGAGTGGCGATCAGGCGATTCACCGCGAGCAATCTGTGCCCGGATAGCGGCAGCCTCCCAGCGACTCTCGACCTTGCCGTAGCGCCAGAGCGCGAGCGCCCCGGCCCAAATGACGATGAACATCATGACCACGATGAAGCCGGCTTTGTTGATGTCGAACTTGCCGGCGTAGTCCCATAGGCCACCCGTGAGCTTCAACTGATTTGCGAGCACCTGCAGTAGCTCCAGGGTGCCGATGTAGAAGGCCACGGCCACGGAGAGTCCCGTGATGGTGATGTTGTAATAGACCTT
>JBAXMO010000138.1:0-2960 GCA_037134255.1 Actinomycetes bacterium
TTCCTGAAGGGGAGCGCCACAACAAGGCCGCTTTGAACGCAATTCTGAGAGACAACGGCATCGCCACGTGAGTCGATTGCCCGACGTTCTTCGCCTGGTGGCGACTGATTCAATCAGTCGCAATGAGGGGGCGTTGACCTCACTCATCTTTGACGAACTGTGCAGCGTCGAGCACTTAGTCGTAGAGCGAGTTGGTGACAACGTCATTGCTCGCACGGAAGGCTTTCACGCTCACCGGATTCTCGTGGCCGGGCACCTCGACACTGTGCCTGGTGACCCCTCGCTAGCCGTTATTGAGGGAGATCGCCTCACGGGACTGGGCGCTTGTGACATGAAGGGCTCACTGGCCGTCATGTTGGAGCTGGCTAAGGACACCGCCAAGCGAACATTTGACATCACCTGGGTCTTCTACGCCCGTGAAGAGATTGCCCGCAGTGAGTCTGGTCTTTTGGAGATTGCCCAACTTCGCCCCGATCTGATCCAGGCTGACGCCGCGATTGTGGCCGAACCAACCGGTGGAGCAGTTGAAGCGGGTTGTCAGGGAACGCTCCGTCTCGGTCTCACCGTCCAGGGTCTTCGTGCTCACACGGCACGCCCCTTTACTGGTCGCAATGCCATCCACCGCCTCGGCGCCGCCATCAACCAGGTGGCGCAGTATGAACCTCGCGTGGCGGTGGTCGATGGGATTACTTTCACTGAACAGCTCCAGGTTGTCTCGGTGGGTGGCGGTATTGCCCCTAACGTCGTGCCCGACAGTGCCACTCTGATTCTCAATCACCGCGTGGCTCCTGACCGCTCACGCGATCAAGCAGTCTCAGCCGTCCGTGAGTATCTCGGTGATCTCCTAGAGGACGAAGATGTCCTCGAGGTATTGGACTGGGCTCCGGCAGCCCCGCCATCGCTGACGCACCCCGTTATTCAGTCGCTCGTCGCTGCCTCCGGCCAGCCTGCTCGCGCCAAGGTCGGTTGGACCGATGTCGCCACCTTGCACGAAATGGGTATTCCCGCCACCAACTTCGGTGCCGGTGACCCGCTGTTGGCCCACCGTTCTGATGAGTTTGTAACCGAAGCTGAGCTGGAGGCATTCGCCACCACTCTGCGAGGGCTGCTCTTTTCTTAAAGCGCAACGACGCACAGCAGTGCGGCGATCCACACGAGAGTGCGAATCCAGTGCCATAACTCAAGTTTGCGTAGGTGGGTGAGAGTTCGTTGGGTGGCAATGGCGTTGTGCTGAGGGACGGCACCGAAAATAGTGACCACCACGCCGAGTAGGGCGAATAGCCCATGGGCTAGTGCGATTGCCCGTTGAGGACCGTTCAAAATCCACGCCGCGCATAGAACTCCTTGAGCGAGCCAGGCGGGCCCGACAGCGACAGTGATGGCGCTGCTGTGTTGCCCGTGATACTCAGACCACTCATGGAGACCAACGGACCGGAATGCGGGATAGATAACAATCCCCACTACGAAGGCGAGGCCCACTAAATAAGCGTCCGTGATCAGCAGGGCTGTTCTCATGACTATCGGTTTACCAATTCGCACAACAAATCGTGCACCGGAAACTCCGACGCGCGAACCGCAAATCTCTAAAGAAGCGCCTAGTAGTTGCGGAGTACCGAGATGACTTTGCCGTAGATAACGACATCGTTGGCGTCGAACTCCATGGGCTCCATCGTGGAGTTCTCGGGTTGCAAGATCACGCGACTGCCCTGAGGGAAGTAGCGCTTGACGGTGGCCTCTTCACCGGGAATACCGGCCACCACAATCTCGCCCTTGTTGGCGGTGACCTGTCGTGAGACGACCACAAAGTCTCCGGGCAAAATCGCCGCGTCAATCATCGACTCGCCTCGAACCTTCAGGACGAAGGACTCACCGCGACCGGCAAACTCTTCGGGTAGAGCCATGAACTCACCCTGGGTTTCGGCGGCGAGAACACCAGTACCGGCGGCGACATCACCAATGAGGGGAATGTTTCGAACACCGCGCACGCTGTCAAGTTCAACAATGGCGTTCTGGTCCAGCTTCACCATCAGGGTCCGGGGCTTTTGCGGGTCGGCCGTGATGTGACCCGTCTCCTTGAGGACGTCGATGTGATTCTTTATCGTGGCGGGCGACTTCAGACCCACAGCGACACCAATCTCTCGGATGGTGGGCGGGAAGTTGCGCTCCTTCTGGTGAGCAGCGATGTACTCGAGGATGGCTCGACGAATGGGGGTTAATGCTTCAGCCACGGGGACTCCTTACGAACAGTTGTTCGTATCGTAGGGCAAATCTCGTCCAAAAGCAAACATTCGTTCGGGTGGCTTTCGGTCGACCGTTAGGCGCTCGATTGAAAGGGAACCATGGAAGAACTCATACCGAAGTGCTGGGACGACTTGGCCGCCACGATGAGGGCCGGCATCGACCGCATCATCTTGTTTGGCCCCCCGGGGACAGGGAAGACCTACGCCGCTCTTAGGTGGCAGGCCGGCGAACGACCCGTGGAGCGACTGATTTGTACTGAAGATCTCACCTCCGCTGATGTCACGGGAGCGTGGCTGCCGAACGGGGCCGGTGGCTGGCAGTGGCAGGACGGACCCGCGTTGCGAGCGTGGCGTAGTGGGGGGCGAATCGTGGTCGACGAGGTTGATCGCGCGTCGGGTGACGTTCTTAGTCTGCTCCTGGCGATGGCCGACAGTGACGGCTCGTCACAGTGGCATCACCCCACCACTGGCGAGGTAGTTAGGCCCGCAACGGGCTTCAACGTCATTATGACGACCAACCTGGAAGAGATGGCGATGCTGCCCGAAGCACTCCGCGATCGATTCCCGGTGACCATTCGTATCGATTCACCACATCCGAGTGCCGTGCGAATGTTGAGTGATGATTTAAAGCTTGCGGCTATGCGCGGCTCAGTAGGGGAGAGCGGGCGCCGGGTTTCGCTGCGAAAGTTTTACGCCTTTGACCAACTACGTAGCACCCTT
>JBAXMO010000139.1:0-2931 GCA_037134255.1 Actinomycetes bacterium
CGTACTGATTGCCGTTTGGACTGTGGCCGTCTACGCCCCACTGGCCCACTGGGTATTCAGTCCGACTGGTTGGCTGGCCCATCGTGGCGTCTTGGACTTTGCCGGTGGCACGGTCGTCGAGATCAACTCGGGTTTTTCCACGCTCGCCGTCGTCTTGGTCCTCGGCCCTCGCAAGGGGTGGCCCCGTGACTCCATGACTCCCCACTCCGTGCCACTCAGTCTTTTGGGTCTCGGCATTTTGTGGTTTGGCTGGCTCGGTTTCAACGGAGGATCCTCGCTGGCAATGAACGGGGTTGCCGTTTCGGCGGTGCTCAACACGCAGCTGGCCGCCGCGGCGGGACTCATCGGCTGGCTCATCTATGAACGAACAACCGAGCACTACGCCACCACGTTGGGGGCGGCATCGGGTGGCGTGGCCGGGATGGTCGCCATCACGCCGTGTGCCGGATTCGTCCAGCCCTACGCCGCGTTGATCATCGGACTGATTGCTGGACTCGCCTGCGCAAAGGCCGTTCGCATGAAATTCAAACTCGGTATCGATGACTCACTCGATGTGCTCGGTGTTCATGGTGTCGGTGGCGTGATCGGCATGGTCCTCCTGGGACTCTTCGCCACTAAGTCCATCAATCCGGCCGGAGCCGACGGCCTCCTGCAGGGCGGAGGGTTCGCGCTGCTCGGTAATGAGCTACTCGCCATTGTTGTAACGGCATCCTTCGCCTTTGGTGTCACGTGGCTCATTGCCCAGGCCATTTCCAAGACCATCGGACTACGCGTCAGCGAAGAAGATGAGCTGAAGGGCCTCGACCTCACCCAGCACGCCGAGAGTGCCTACTCGGGCGGTGGCTCGGGTCGCTTTAGTAGTTAAGTAATGCGCAGGGCTCGAGAGAGCGCTGCGATGTGTTCCATAAGAATGCGCTTCGAAACATCGGCCTTGGGCTCGAGGATGCTGCCGTGGAATGTTCCGGGATAGGCATGAAGCTCAACGTGTACTCCTGAGCGCATCAGGGTCGTGGCGTAGGCAATACCTTCGTCACGGAGCGGATCAAACTCCATGACGGAGATATAGGCCGGGGGAAGATTCTCCAGAGTCTCCGCACGAGCGGGCGCCGCGTAGATGGGCACATCACCACTGAGACCGTGGAGGTAGTACTGCCAACTCAGTTCGGCGTTCGGACGATTCCATACCGGCGTGTCGACAAAGGCCACCATGCTGGCCGATTCGAGTCGATCGTCGAGTTCGGGAATATCCAAGAGCTGGAAGGCGATTGGTAGTTGCGCGCCATCACGATTGAAGAGCGTCAAACCGGCGGCCAGACCGGCACCGGCCGAAGTTCCAAAGAGGGCGACCCGATCCACGTCAATGCCGAGCGTGGCCGACTCGGCGTGAATCCACTGCAGCGCAGCGGCGCAGTCCATCAGCGCCGCGGGATAGGGTTGCTCGGGGGCCAGGCGGTACTCCACCGAAACGAAGACGGCCGGAAGAAAGTGGGCAAAGCCGACCGTGATCGGCAGGTCGGTCATCACGCTGCCCACCGCAAATCCCCCACCATGAATACGCAGTACGCACGGGGCGTTGGCAGCCACGTTGGAGGACCGATAGACGTGGACGGTCACCGGTGGCTCGCCCAGCAGGCCCGGAATCTCGTGCGAGGTGATTGTTAGGCCGGCCGTGTTGAGGGAGGCTGCCACGCGCTCACCATTGGCCGCTTGAAATGAACGGGCGGCATCGATATTGCTAAAGGTTGCCGAGGTGGGCAGCAACTGCAGGATGGCCTCGTACTCGCCGTCAAAGTCGTAATCCATGGAGGAATCCTACGAGTTAGTCGCGGGCACCGAAGGCTTGCGGAAGACCGACAGCACCTTGTCGTCATCGATAAAGAAGGCTGTCACGGCCCCGAGAAAGGCGAAGATACAGGTCCACATAAACGGGACCTTGTAGGCGTTGTAGGCGAACGCCAAATCGTGCACGTGTGCCGGAATCTTGTCGAGCTGCGCCATCAGCACTGAGATCAACACAGCAATACCCAGCGAACTCGCCACCTGACGCTGAGTCGAGAACAGGGCGCTAGCCCGGCCCGTATCGAGGGGTTGGATCTGTGAGAAGGCGGCGGCCTGGAGCGGGATGAAGACGAAGGCCCAACAGAGACCCCGACCAAAGAGAATGGCGCGGTAGACCCAGAGATTCGTCTCGGGGGTTGTCCACATCAGCAACAACATGACGAAACCGGCGACAATGAGGCCAATTGATATGAGTCGGCGTGGACCCACTTTGGGGTAGAGCTTGCGAGCCACTTGGCTCATCAGAATCACGCCGATGGCCTGAGGAAATGTGGTGAGGCCAGAATCCGTTGGCGAGAGTCCTCGCACGCCCTGAAGCATCAGCGGCATAATCAACACCAGTCCGAAGAAACTGGCGGTCGCAAATACCGATGTGATGTTCGTCATAGTAAAGACGCGATCGCGAAAGAGACGGAGGGCCAGAATCGGCTCTGCGATTCGTCGCTCAACCACAATCAGCAATGCCCCGAGCGAAACCCCAAGCGCGAGCGAGAGCAACACTGGCGTCGAACTCCACCCTTCCACCGCGACTTGATTCAAGCCGTAGAGAATTGCCCCCAGCGACAGTGCGGAGAGGATGAAACCGGCCGGGTCGAACTTCCCAGCAGCCTCATGTTGATACTCCTTCAAGCGCAAGACGCCAATCACGAATGCCAGGATTCCAAAGGGCAGATTCACGAAAAATATCCAACGCCAACCCAACCCGTCAGTGATGAATCCGCCGAGCACGGGACCGGTCGCGGGGGCCAAGAGTGTCGGAATGGATAGCAGCGCTCCGACCTTGGCACGTTCCATCGGTGGGTACTCCCGATAGAGCATGGCCGTACCGACCGGCGCCATCATGCCCCCACCGATTCCCTGTAGGAAACGGAA
>JBAXMO010000140.1:0-2915 GCA_037134255.1 Actinomycetes bacterium
TGCCTCGATGCTCAACACGCTGATTAAATCTCAGACACCCCGTGCACTGGTCGTTGCATTCGACCTGCCAGGCGGAACATTCCGCGATGAAATGGCGATTGATTACAAAGGCGGCCGTGCGGAAACCCCCGAGGAGCTCAATCACCAATTCGATCTAATTCGTAATTTCTGCGAGGTCCTAGGCATTCCTGTAATTGGAGTACCGGGCTTCGAGGCCGACGACGTTCTCGCGACTCTGGCAACATGGGGAAGAGATAACGGTATCCCTACCATCGTCGTTACCGGTGACCGTGATTCGTTCCAGCTGGTTGAAGATCCATATGTTCGTGTGCTGTACAACAAGCGTGGCGTGTCGGACTATGACCTTTACGACGAGGCCGGGATTTTCGAACGTTGTGGTGTAGAACCAGCTAGATACCCGATGCTGGCGGCATTGAGAGGAGATCCTTCTGACAATTTGCCAGGAGTTCCGGGGGTTGGCGAGAAGACCGCCGCAAAGCTTCTGGCTGAACACCCCGACTTTGACGCTATTTTTGCTGCTACTGGCACCATGACCCCCAAGCTTCGAGAGAACATGGAGGCGCATGAGGGTCTCGCCCGCTCGAACCTCGAAGTTATGCGCTTGGTGCGGACCGTTCCAATTGATGTTCAGCCCGAGAGGTTTCACCTAGGCGCCTGGGACCGTTCGGCAATCAACGCATTCTTCGAGCGATTCGAAATGAACGCAATGAAGTCACGATATGACCGGATTATCAATGAGGGACTACTCGGGCAGCCTCAAGGTCCAGACGAGCCCAAAATGGAAATCACACTTGTAGAGATTAAGCCATTCGAAGTGGTCAACAAAATCAAGGAGCTTAAGTTCGCGACTGGCGCAACTATTGCTTGGGTCGGGACTCGAATTGCTCTCACTGACGACGCTAGGACTACTGCATTCGTTGGTGACCTAGCGGAGGTCGCCACTGCTTTAGCTGGGGTGAGTCTCGCGGGTCACGACCTCAAGGGTCTGTACCGCACGCTTGGTCAGATGGGTATCGTTCCTGGCCCGCCCCTGTGGGATACGACAATTGCTGGTTATCTGATTGATTCGGCCTCGGGGACGTACACGCTCGAAGCCCTACTCGCGCAACACCTCGGCGTGGTTCTGTCGACGGCGCCGGTCTCGCTCTTTGATGCCGAAAGTTCAGATGAAATACTCCTCGCTCGGTTGAGCCACAGCATCCAACTAAATGAAGTGATGCGAGCAGCCATTGAGGAGAATCATCTCGGGCGGGTGTATTTCGACATTGAGTTGCCTCTTGTAGCTGTACTTGCTCGCATGGAGGTTCTCGGCATACGGGTTGACCGTGATCTACTCGTGGCAATTGCCGAGGGCTTCGGGAAAGAAGTTGTTCGGCTGGATGCCAAGATTCAAGAAATGGCAGGCCACGAGTTCAAGGTCAATTCGCCAGCACAGTTACAAACTGTGCTCTTCGAGGAGTTGGGATTGACTCCGACCAAAAAGATTAAATCTGGCTTCTCAACCGACGCCACAAGTCTCGAGGCCATTGTCGACGAGCACGCAATTGTTCCCGAGATCCTCCGTTTCCGAGAACTCGACAAACTTCGAGGTACATACGGGGCCCCGCTCATTGCCACGGTGGCGGAAGACGACCGCATCCACGCGACATTTCACCAAACGGTGGCTCGTACCGGTCGTCTTTCATCTGAGGCTCCCAATCTTCACAACATTCCCGTTCGCAGTGAAGAGGGTCGCCGTCTGCGGACTGCATTCGTTCCGCGCGAGGATTGGCAATTCCTCGTGGCCGACTACAACCAGATTGAACTTCGCATCCTGGCCCACTTGTCACAGGATCCGGGGCTCCTAGAGGCATTCGAGAGCGCGCAGGACGTCCACACCGCCATCGCCTCGGTTGTTTTTGCCACTGACCTACAGGCAGTCACCAAGGACCAGCGAGAGCAGGCCAAGGCTGTCTCCTACGGATTGGCCTATGGCATGGAGGCCTTTGGCCTATCGCAACGACTCGGCATTTCAGTGGGTGAGGCGAAGGCGATTATGAATCAGTACTTCGAAGGGTTCCCAAGTTTGAAGGCCTATACGGAAAGTGCGGTTCGCGAAGTCCGAGCGCAAGGCTACTCGCGAACGGAATTTGGACGAATTCGGCCCTTTCCCGATCTGGCCACGGCCGTCGGCCCCCAGAGGGCTGCGGCTGAGCGGCAGGCGATGAACGCCGGGATACAGGGGCTGGCGGCCGACATCTTTAAATACGCCCTCGTTCGCCTTGATCAGGGGCTTTCAGCCGCAGGCTTAACCTCGAGGCTTGTCCTTCAAGTTCACGACGAAGTTGTGGTTGAGTCACCTTCAATGGAGCATGCTGAAGTGTCCGAGATTGTCCGCTCAGCGCTGACTGGTGCAGCCAGCCTCTCGGTACCTCTGGAGATATCACTGAACTGGGGCCCCAACTGGTCATCGGCTAAATAGGCCCGTTAGCGCTGGTAGGATGAAAATTCTGAACTAGCGCCGGTAGTTCAGCTCTGTAGCCGAGACGGCCCCGGTGTGGCCAAGCTGTAAGGATTGAAATGACTGAAATTTCTGGCCTTCTTTCGAAGGTCCCAATGGGAACCTTCGACTCCGAAGGCAACTACGTTCCCCGCGTTGTCACTGAAGACAACATGGTCGGAACCGATCTAGCCACTGTTGTAGGTGACACCATCTTGGAATTCGAAGATGGTGACCTTGTTAAGGGCATCGTGGTCAAAATCGACCGTGACGAAGTTCTGCTTGATATTGGCTTTAAGTCCGAAGGTGTTATCCCTTCCCGTGAGCTCTCCATCCGTAATGATGTCAATCCCTCAGAGATTGTGTCGATTGGTGAAGAAATTGAAGCACTTGTCCTCCAAAAGGAAGACAAGGA
>JBAXMO010000141.1:0-2903 GCA_037134255.1 Actinomycetes bacterium
GTACGTTTCCGCACCGTCGGTGACGCCTCCTGCACGGGTGCCGTTCGCTCCGGCGCTGACAACCTCGACGCCATCATCGCCGAGATCTCGGTGACCAACGTTTCAGAACGTGGTGCCACGCGAGCGGACGACCGCTTCAGCGAGACCGCCATGGAAGACCGCAAGCGCGAAGGCTACTTCTAATGACCGAACCAACCTCCGACCTTTTGCGTTTTGCCACCGTCGGCAGTGTGGATGACGGAAAGTCGACGCTCATTGGTCGACTCCTCGTCGACACTCGTCAGCTCTTCGACGACCAGCTCGAGGCCGTGGCGACTGCGTCGGCCAAGCGTGGCGTCGGTGACCTCGACCTCAGCTTCGTGACTGATGGTCTTCGTGCCGAGCGCGACCAGGGCATCACCATTGACGTGGCCTACCGCTACGCCGCCACCCCTACGCGCAAGTTTGTTATTGCCGACTGCCCCGGTCACGTCCAGTACACCCGCAATATGGCCACGGGGGCCAGCACGGCCGACGTGGCCTTGGTCGTTCTCGACGCCAGCAAGGGCCTCAAGGAACAGACTCGTCGCCACCTCTGTATCGCCGCCCTTCTGGGTGTTCGCAACGTGATCGTGGCGGCCAACAAGATGGATGTGGCGAAGTGGGACGAAGCCGTATACCTCAAGGTCGTTGACCAGGTCAACGAAGTCTCGGCTCGACTTGGTTTCACCAGTTCGGTTGTAATCCCTGTCTCGGCCCTCGCCGGTGACAATGTCGTCGAACCCGGCTTCATGGCGAACTGGTACCAGGGCCCCACGGTCCTCCAGGCCCTCGAAGCTGCTCCAGCCGGATCATGGGCCTCATCTTCATCGGGCGCACGACTCCCCATCCAATGGGTTCTTCGCCAACACGGCGGCGGTCGTACGTACGCCGGCATGGTCAATGGTGGCGAGTTCACCGTCGGTCAAGAAGTCACCTTGATGCCCCAGGGCATCAAGACAGTGCTTAAGGCCATCAACGGACCACGCGGCGGGCTTGAAGTAGCGCTGCCCGGACTATCCGTAGACTTTGATCTCTCGGATGAAACCGACGCCGGTCGTAGCGACATGTTGGCCACGGCTCCGCTGCCCACATCGACCAACGAGTTTGAGGCCACCATCTGCTGGTTCTCTGACAAACCACTCGCCAATGGCGCCCGACTCCGCCTCAAGCACACCACTCGATCCACGCCGGTGCGCGTTACGGGGATCGCGGGAACGCTTGATGTAGGCACGCTCGAAGTGGGGCCAGCTAGCGAGCTTGTTCTCAATGAAATTGGCCTCGTGAACCTCGCGACCGCTGAACCGATTGTCGTTGACGACTATCGAGATAACCGCGTGACCGGAAGCTTCATTCTTATTGATGAAGTCACCAATGCCACCGTGGCCGCCGGCATGATCGGGCACGCCAACTTTCTTTAGTTCTAACCGAACTGCAGCAACATTGCGATAGTGGCGAGCACGATCAACGTCATCACGCCATCGAGGGCACCACTCATTTTTTTAGCGGTCGCAGACGTCGTGCTGTCAACCATCAACGTGCGCTCGGCGGGCAGAACAATCATTTCCAGCAGAGCTGCCGCGAGCAGATAGGTAACGATTCCCACGGTGACCCAGAGTTGATCCAAAGAAATCGGCTCCCGCTGCGAGTGGCTGGCCCACGCGATGGCAAAGCCGGTGAGCGGCAGGAGATGAAGTATCCGGGCGGCCCAGTTACGTCCACTCGGCAGGCGGGCCTTCTCTCCCTGATGGCGTACAAGGGCCGTTGCGGTCAACTTCATGGAGACCAACACGACAATGATGACGACCGCTGAGACTATGTGAGTCAAAAAGAGAACGTCGTACAACATCCGAATTACGACTGCAGGAGTACGTCGGCCGCGGTATAGGGGTCGCACTGCCCCGAGACCAGGCGAGCCACTTGGGCTTCGTAGGCGTCGCCGTTGGCGAGCTCCCGAACACGGTTCGACACAACGGCGCTGAGTACACGCTGGAGTTCCACTCGGGTCCGCATGCGACGACGCTCCATGAAGGTGTCGTCACGTTCGATAAATAAACGGTGCTCCGTGATAGCCGCCCAGAGTTCTGGCAGTCCGCGTCCATCCGTCGCCACAGTCTCAGTGATTGTGGGACGCCAGGCCCGCTCACCACCGAGGTCCAGCATCTGCTCCAGGTCGCGACGTACGGAGGAGATGTCTGGTCGGTCGGCCTTGTTGACCACGAAGAGATCGGCGACTTCCAAGAGTCCGGCCTTATTGGCCTGCATGGAGTCACCGGCTCCAGGAATGGTGACCACGATGGTCGTATCGGCCGCGGAGGCAATCTCTACTTCCATCTGGCCAACGCCCACAGTCTCGACCAGTACAACAGAGAACCCCACGGCCCCTAAGACGCGAATGGCATCAGGCACGGCGAGGCTCAAACCACCGAGGTGACCTCGCGTGGCCATTGAACGGATGAAGACTCGGTCGTCAGTGGCGTGCTCCTGCATCCGGACGCGGTCACCCAAGATGGCCCCGCCGGTGAAGGGGCTGGTCGGGTCGACGGCGAGAATCGCGATGGTTTCAAATGGATGTTGCCCATCAAAGCTGCCCGCCGAAAGGGCCTCACTAATAAGGCGGTCAGTCAGTGTCGACTTGCCAGCCCCAGGTGGGCCGGTAATACCAATCACGTAGGGACTAGTGGACCGGTAGGCCTCAGCCACCGTTTGACGATGGAGCGGACCACCGCTTTCGACGTACGTCAATAGTCGAGCGAGGGCCACCCGGCTACCGGAGCGCGCCTGTGTCAAGAGCTCGTTGGGGTCCCGGGATATCACGAGACTCGTTCTACCTTGGCGCCGAGGGCCGTCATGCGTCCCGGCAGATCGTCGTATCCCCGCTCCAG
>JBAXMO010000142.1:0-2869 GCA_037134255.1 Actinomycetes bacterium
AAGGAGTCGACCAGAAAGATGAAGCGTGAATCGACAGAGGCTTCCGAAGAGGCACTGAGCGTGGCTCCTCGAGAGATAATCGACGAGTTCACTCACATCTTTGATGCAAAGGAGTACGACCCCGAAACCCTCGCCAAGTTCATAAAAAAGCTCGAAACTCCTCGACCTGTACCCGCTACACCGACGACTGATGATGAGAATCCCTTCGGCCTCTACGAATGGCAAAAAGAGGCACTTGCCGCTTGGGACAAGAACCTCGGCCGCGGGATCATCGACGCGGTAACTGGTGCCGGTAAGACGCGCCTTGCTGTCGCCGCCATAGCGACCGAGCTGGAACGTGGGGGAGAGGTTCTCGTCCTCGTCCCGACCATTGTCCTGCTGCACCAGTGGTATGAAATCTTGAATGGCTACTTCCCGAAGAGTCGTATTGGTCGTGTCGGTGATGGGCACGACGACAACTTTTTGAACTCAACCATCGTGATTGCCGTTTTGGCTTCAGCCCGCAATCGCCACTACCCATTAAGCGATACTCAAGGACTTCTGGTCGCCGACGAGTGTCACCGCGCCGCCGCCGAGAAGAGTCAAGTCACACTCGCGAAGCACTTTCCTCGGCGACTAGGCCTCTCGGCTACACACGAGCGCATGGACGAGGCTCATGAGACGATTCTCCTGCCCTACTTCGAACGGGTTGTCTTTACTCTCGGATACCAACGGGCTATTGACGATGGCGTCATCTCGTCAGTGCGTGTCGCATTTCTCGGAGTTCGTTTCAGCGAAGAAGAACAAGGGAAGTATGTGGTCTTGGCTCGGACGCTCAGCAAGATGCGTCGCAAGCTAATTGTTGAGCACGGATGTCGTGAGCGACCGTTTGCGGCCTTCCTCGAGGACGTCATTCGTCTTATGAGTAAAGGCAAGCGCAATGACGGAATAGCGGCCCAAAGGTGGATGAAGGCTTGGGGCGACAAGAAGGATCTCTTGGCTGAAACGCCAGCCAAGTTGCATGCCGTCAACTCGCTGGTGCCGGCTATTCGTGATGCTGAGCGCACTCTGATCTTTACACAGTCAATCCTTTCGGCCAACACGATCGCGGAAGAGCTTCGAAAGTCTGGCGTGGAGATTGCGGTCCACCACAGCCAGGTCTCCTCGTCGGAGCGTGATTCGATCATGGGTGACTTCGAGAGTGGTGCCATCTCGGTCTTAGCTACAGTTCAGACCCTCGAAGAGGGCGTCGATGTCCCCGAGGCCGACTTGGCAATCATCGTGGCGAGTTCGAAGCAACGGCGTCAGATGATTCAGCGGATGGGTCGGATTATGCGACGAAAGACTGATGGGCGTGATGCTCGGTTCGTCATCCTCTTTGTCGAGGGGACCGACGAAGATCCACGTGAGGGAGCACACGAAGCATTTGTGGGTGAGCTCGTGGCGGTAGCCCGTGAATCAACGGTTGTCGAGGTCGAAGGAGCCACCAGTCTTAAGGAGTTCCTCCGACCCGATCGGACGGAGTAGCGCCTTTAGGGGGCGTAGCTGCCGAGACTCCTCAGAGCTGATCGAGCCGCAATTGGACGAGCGCTCGTAATAGGGCGCGATCGACCTTCCAGTCGACCGGTACCTGAATCGTCTTCTTGTTCACCTTGTAGGGAGCTAGGAGCGCCTTGCCCGTCTGATTGAGAACCTCGTCACCGAAGGGCAAGATGAGCAGATGATTCTTGGCGGATGAAAAGCCAATGATGTAGTCCGCACCGAGTCGCACAATGGGCTTGTTCCACGCGATTACCAATTCGAACTCCGAGTTCAGTTTCATTGTTGCGTTCAAGATTGCCCTTGTGGTTACCCCATGGGGTTCGGGGAGGGTGACTAGATACTCCTCGGGCGTGGCAAACCGCCGTGATGACGCGGATCCCCTCACGAACATCACCACGGCGTTGGCGTGAGCCTGGCTAAAACCGTGGTCCTCGCGGAGTAGCGCTATCTGTTGTGGATACTTGGCATCACCCAGTTCGGCGAGGGCGTCGAACCAGAACTGGATGGGCTGGTCGTACTTTTTTTCAATGGCAGGAAAAAACGCTGAACGATTCCCGGTGGTATCAGCCATGGGTAAATCGTAGTAACGCTGCGGCTTAAAACGCCAGAAACGCAGTAGTTCCTAGCGTCCATTCATGGCGTCGAGCATCGCCTGCCAAAAAGGAGTGACAGTGGTGGTGGCATTGCCATTGGCGTCGTTGAAGAACTGGTTCCGCGCCAACTTGCCCTTGCCGACCACGGCGTGACTGTCATTCGGGAAGCGAATGGACTCGTCGTACGTAGGTGCGGTATCGGTACCGATGCCGGTAGAGACGTCGTTGCCGGCGCCATCCTTCACCTTGGGCGCCAAGGTGGGTGGAATCAAGAAGTGCGGTGGCTTGCGCAGGTCAATCATGTCGAGTGGACTGTTGGCCTTCTTGTCACGCACCGTAAAAGGTGGCAAGTTGAACTTCTGACAGATCAACTTCAAGATGCTGGTGTGGTCGTAGATCTTGCTCGAGACATAATCAGGCTTGGCGTAGGGGCTGACTACACCACTGGGGACGCGAAGTCCGGACCAGTCGAAGTTGGTGATAGCCGGGTTGCCGCTCCAGACAACAGTGTCGGGCACCGAGTTGTCTGGGCGTCCGAGCTTGACGGGTGGCACGTGGTCGTAGTATCCGCCGTGCTCGTCAAAAGTCCAAACCAGCATGGTGTCCTTCCAGCCCGGTCCACTCATGAGGGCGTTCACGACGTCGTGCATAAAGGCATCGGCGTGCTGGAGATCTTGTGAGTTCTCACCACTGGAGACTTCGAAGTTGGGGTCGACCATGCTGACGGCCGGCAAGGTACCGGCCGTCAGCATGGT
>JBAXMO010000143.1:0-2856 GCA_037134255.1 Actinomycetes bacterium
GCGAGCCCTCTGTCGGGATTGAACCGACGACCCCTTCCTTACCATGGAAGTGCTCTACCACTGAGCTAAGAGGGCACGAACCGTTTCCGGCACGAACGTAAATCCTACCCTGCGAAAGCCCATTCTTCCAATTGAGCGCCACTAGCGTGGCTGGCGTGCACACCCGACCCGTTGAACGCGCCGATGCTTCGGCCCTTGCCGCGATCTATAACCCCGAAGTGATCGAGACCACGGTCACCTTCGACATCATGCCCCGGACTCTCGAGGAGCAGGAGGAGTGGATCGACGAACACCTCGGGACCCACCCCTGCATTGTGGCCATCAACGATGAGGACGATCTCGGCGAAATCGGGGCTCGGGGTGAGCGGATTCTCGGCTACGCCGTCGTTACCCCCTTCCGGACTCGGGCGGCCTACGCCACCACGGTCGAGAGTTCTGTCTACGCCCACCGCGGGGCCCGCGGGCGAGGAGTCGGGGAAGTACTCCTCCGAGAAATGGTCGACATGGCCTCCGACCTGGGTTTTCACTCCCTAATTGCCCGAATTGTCGGTGAAAATGGGGGATCCATCCGACTTCACGAAAAGGTTGGATTTCGCCTAGTGGGGACCGAATTCGAAGTCGGGCGTAAGCACGGAAAGTGGCTCGACGTGGTCGAGTACCAGTTCGTCATCCCGGACCAACACTAACTCGGGATTTTTCGTCCCTAACTACGTGTTTCCCCTGATGAAACTGGGGAAACTACCGTCATTCAGCCGTGAGACCGAGTCGTTCCAAGCGGTTGTCAACTTCGGGCCAAGACCACTGAGTCCACCGGCCCAGGGGAACTAATAACGCCCCCATCAGGATAATCAGAGCAGCCGCCATCAGCAAGAGGTTGGTGTGCACCAGGCTGGCCAGGAGGTCGCGTGCGCCGGGCAGACCGAGGAAGGGACTGGTGATTGAGAGGGCCAGGAGCCAGAAGTGCTCGCGCCCCTGATAGGAGGCGGCCAGAACTATCAGACCCCACACCAGATACCAGGGCTGGACCACCGGCCCCAGCACCACAAAAAGCAGGAGGGACATCCCGAGTGAGCGAACCCAACCTCGCGTTTGGGCCCACCAGAGGAGAAATATCGACATCCCGACGGCCGTCAGCAGACCGAGAAGTCGGGTGACCGACAAGATCGGGGCCATGGAAACGTCGAGGCCCACCGAGTGGCAGAGTCCAGTGATGGCCATACCGAGGGCCGTGGCGGGGGCGGCCCAGCTGCGTACGGTGCCCGGTGTCGCCAAATTCTTGACCCAGCCAAATCCGAAACCGGCCAAGTGCGTGCAAATCAGGAGTGTCACGGTCGACACCACGGCTCCCGCCACCAGGGGCCGTAGGCGGGTTCGAATCATCCGGACGACCACGACGGGGAACTCGCGTACTCGCTTGACGTGCTCGTTGGCTCCCGGAGCCACCCAGGTCCAGGCCACGTAGACGAGGCCGAGCGCGGCCGGGGCCTTAATGGCCGCGGCGAGCGAGCAGAACAAGAGACCCAGCCAGAGTTGCCGGCGCGTCGCAAACATCAGTCCGGCCACGAGTAGGGCGACCATTAACGCGTCGTTGTGCGCTCCCCCGATGAGCGTCAATATCACAAGAGGGTTCAACGCTCCCAGGACGATGGCCTCACCACCGTCACGTCCGAGGGCGCGAGCGAGTCGAGGCAGGGCGAACGCGAGTAGGGCTACGGCCGCGAGTTCGAGGAGTCGCAGACCAACCGTAGACATCAATTGTTGATGGTGGGTCGAGCGAACAATGAGCCCATCGAGGTGCAAAAAGAGTGGTCCGTAGGGTGCGGGAGTATTCCCCCATAGCGGGTCCACCGGATCGACGAACGGCGAGGAGCCTAGGGAGAATGGCCCCATTATGTATGGGGAAATGCCGTGTGCCGTCATCTCGCCCTGGGCCGCGTAGCTGTAGACATCACGAGAAAAAAGAGGTGGCGCCACCAGCATCGGAATACTCCAGAGCGCCACAATGCCGTAGAGCGCCCGGTCTGGTGCCCCTGCGTGCAGTTTCACGACTTCGGCCAAGCGCATCCAAACGCGGAGCAGTAGGACGAGACCGCCGTACGTCAAGACGATTGAAATCATGAGTTTGGTTTCGTTGGTGGGCAAGTTGGTCGCCGCCAACGAGGCGGGGACCCCAAAGAACCACGTCCTGGGGAGTTCCAGTTTGAAGGGACTCTCTACAAAACAACTACCGGCAAAGATGAGGGAGAGAGCGATAAACCCGAGAACGGCCGGCTGCCACAGAAATCCCCAGCCCTCAAAGGCCGCAGGTCGAAACCGGGCGATGGGGGTGTAGCGGTGCTCCAAGACGACTATGAATCGTTCCAGCGCCGTCGGCAACGAGCGGAGCGTGCGGATGATGCGGCGCATTCGACGTTTCGCAGCCATACTCACTCCTCTGGGCAGTAGAAACCCCCGGTTACGAAATCGTAAGACATCGCACCGGGGGCGTCACTCCTGCGGTGCAAGCACCGCTTTGGTGGGCCAGGAGGGATTTGAACCCCCGTAGCTTACGCGTCTGGTTTACAGCCAGATCCCATTGGCCGCTCGGGCACTGACCCGTTACAAATCATAGTGCCCCAAAACGAACTCATCAAAATGGGGCGCCGCTCGCTACGCTTTTTCTCATGCCTACCTTTGACATCGTTTCGGAAGTCGACCTGCAGGAAGTGCGCAATGCCGTCGATCAGGCCAACCGGGAAGCCGGAACGCGCTTTGACTTTAAGAACACCGACTCCACTATTGAGTTCACCGAGAAGGAATTGACCCTGACGTCCTCGACGGACGATCGAATCCGCGCCCTCTACCAACTCTTGGAAG
>JBAXMO010000144.1:0-2847 GCA_037134255.1 Actinomycetes bacterium
CCGGCCCGAGGTCCCCTTAATGAACTGTGCTCATGGAGTCGCTGGCCGCGTACGGCAGTGATCGCCGTGACACGAAGGACGGTGGACGTGCGCTAGGCGCGTGCCTGCCGATGATCGACACGATGATCAACAAGACCAACGAGGGCAGCCCGTTCAGGGCGTCGATTGGGACGGTAGAGCGGAAGTTGAGACCCCACGACTCATCCTTGCCCAATGTGGCGAGGCCAATGAGCAGCGGCAAACCTGCAACGGCCAGTGCGACGATCAGGCCGAAAAGCGCAACCCTCCGCATTGTTTTCACGCGATCAGGCCTGCTGCCCATGTGTTGGTCTCCTTGTTCAGGCGTACGGTGATCGCAATCTCTGATGCCACCTGTTCGGTTACGACGATGCGGGGAATGCTAGACGAGCGTGAAAGGTGCGTCCAGAAGATGGACTGCATTGCTCCGGAATGGCGTGTAAGTGGGGTACTGGATCCCCATTTCTCGTGACTGCTGGGGGATTATCGCTGGTGTCGGTGGCAGGCGACTAGTGTCGAATCACTGCTCGTGATGGGTGGCTTGGTTTGGGACATTGTTGAGAAATGAAAGCGTGGAATCAATGAAGATCGACGTGCGTCATGCACCAGCTGTTGCGAGGATCACGATGGGTGCCGGTGAGACCGTGAAGGCGGAAACCGGCGCGATGGCTGCTATGAGTGCTGGGGTCACCATCGAGGCAAAGATGGAGGGCGGCCTGTTCAAGGCCCTTAAGCGCAGCGCCATGGGTGGCGAGTCCTTCTTCGTCACCTCGTACTCCTCTGCCTCCGAGGGCTCATGGGTTGACGTCGCTGCGAATCTCCCGGGTGACATTGCGGTGATCGAGGTGACGTCGGCTCAGGGGATCGCGGTGACGCGGGGCTCGTGGCTCGCGAATGAGTCGAGCGTGACGATGGATACCAAGTGGGGTGGAAAAAAAGAACCTCTTTGGTGGAGAGGGTGGCTTCATCGCCCATATGACTGGCGACGGTCAGATCGTCGTAGCGTCCTATGGAGCCATTGACCTGCATCAGCTTCAGGCGGGGGAGTCGGTCACCGTCGATTCCGGTCACCTCGTGGCATACGACGACACCCTTGAGATGAAGGATCGAACGGCCGGTGGGATTTCGACGGCGATGAAGTCCGGTGAGGGCATGGTCGTTGAATTGACGGGCCCGGGTCGGATGTGGACGCAGTCCCGTAACCCGAATGGGCTGATTGGCTGGCTCACGACCGTGCTGCCGTTCACTCGCGCCTGACGCGAACCGGCCGCTGCTGGGAGCACAATGCTTCCCGCGGCGGCCGGACCCAACGCAGGGCAACGACCCATGCCGGCCCGCGGCGCGTGGTACTAGTACCCCACTTGTCCCGCAGGTATTGCGCGTCGTGACCGGTGCCGTTCATGATTATCACTGGCCGCCAAAGGGACGGCTTAATTGAACCGAGGAACACTACATGAAGATGCCGAACAAGATGATTACAAGGTCCAGCGCACTACTCGTGGTGATCGGCCTAGTTGTTATGGGTGCTGACGCGGCAGTCGCTGGTGTTTCCGCGGCGACCGTGTCACCAGCGTCATTGCTCTCGTCCCCGTACCCACCTGCCCCTCGGCAGGTGACCGTCACCGTGGGGCCCGGTGAGGCGATCGTGCGCTGGAAACCACCCGTCACCACAGTCGGAACCGACCGGACACTCCAGTATACCGTGTTCCAGGGGGCAGAACTTCGTTCCCTCCCATGCGCTCCCCTCACGACATTGTCATGCCGGGTGCAGGGTTTGAAGCCGGGCAAGGTCTACTCCTTCACAGTCATGGCCTACTTCGTGTCCGGCTCCTTTAACTATTACGAAGAACCCCTCATATGGGAATGGCGCGGCCCGAAGGTTCGCGTGGTCTCCAAACCGATCAAGCCATTCCGTCGCACCACGACAGTGGTCTGGATGTGCGATGGGGTTAATACAGGCTATGATGAACCAACTTTCGAGGTGAAGGTACGCCCCGAGGCAATCGCCCTTGAGTGCCCGAGCGACGATGCCTATATGGGCGGACGACTCCATCCGACCAAGCAATTCCTCCGCGATCTCACTTGGACAACATGGACGCGAGACAGTGCGACCGGCAATGGGATTTTCGTCTCCCAATACTGGTCAGAGAATGACCGCAAATACATCACAACGCCCTACCCGGCAGAGGTGAAACTCTCGACCGTCGAGCAGTATCCGGGATGGAACTCTTGGTCCTTTAGGGAGGTCTCCGTCACGTTCGTCAGCGATCCTTCCCTAGGCGAGCCCACCACGGTGACGTTCCGACCGCCATTCAATGCCTACGACGACATGGCGGAGTAATAGTCAAGACCTGTGGATGAGGTTCTTTTAGGCGGCTTCCTCCTTTCGGGCTGTTTCGGTGTCTCGTTCAACGAGTTTGCCTTTCTCGAACGTGGCTCCGGCTCGGACGAGTGGGACGAGGTGGGGGGCGTTGATGGCCCGCCAACGACTCTGTGCTGAATCGATGAGTTTGAAGGCCATGGCGATTCCCGCAGCCCGGGATCCTGGGCCTTTGGTGACGCGTTGGCGTAGGCGAACGGTCGCGAAGGTCGACTCGATTGGGTTCGTGGTCCGCAGGTGGATCCAATGCTCGGCGGGGTAGTCGTAGAACGCGAGGAGCACGTCAACGTCGTCGGTGATCGTCGCGGTCGCTTTGGGCCACTTGGCCCCGTAGGCCTCCTCGAACCGTTTCACGGCTGTCAGCGCGTGGTCCTTGTCCTCGGCCTGCCAGATCTCCGCCAGTGCGGCCTTCGCGCCCGGTTGCGCCGATGTCGGCAGGCAGTTGAGGG
>JBAXMO010000145.1:0-2826 GCA_037134255.1 Actinomycetes bacterium
GTACTCCTGCAGGGCCGCTTCAGTGTCGAGCACCATCACCGAAAGATGTTCGTCAACTTTTGTCGGTTCAAAGGAGAGCTCGGTGAGACCGAAGGCTTCGCCAACTTCGCTCCGCATGTCCAGGGCTACTAGGAGGACTGACTTACCCTCGTCGGCCAACGCCCGGGCGAGACCGGCCGCGATGGTGGTCTTACCGACGCCACCCTTACCGGTGACAAAGAGGAGCTTGCGACTGCCGAGAGGGGTAAAGGGCACGAGCTAAGCGCCGAAGCCCACCCGGCGCTCAGTGGAGTTGGGGCCGATTTCGATGTAGGCGACGCGTCCGGCGGGGACGCCAACACGGCGACCCTTGCGGTCGGTCAGCCAGACGATCTGGTCGGCCGCCAAAGCAGCACCGAACTCGGCCTCCAGCGAGGCGCGGTCTGCGGAGTCGTCGAGCTCAATTTCGAGTTCTTTCATTGACTGAATAATGCCGATTCGTACGTCCACGACTGCTCCTTTAGACATCTAACGCAGTCATGTTATGGCGGTGAGGCAGACTTACAGCGTGGGCAACGAATACATCACCGAACGCAATCGCCGCTGGGCCGCCACCATGGAGGGTTACGACGGTGACGGCAACGCCGTCACCGTGGCCCACAAGGACTCCACGGCCCGAATTGGCACCGAGACCGAGGGCATATCTGTGGACGTTTCACGGGCGGCGCGGGAAGATCGGCTCGACGCGCTGCTGGCCCCGGGGGCCACTCGATCCAGCGGTGCGGGTAATCGAGTCCGCGAAGAAGAGCCCGATGAGTTCCGGACCTGTTTTGAACGAGACCGCGACCGCATCTTGCACTCCAGTTCATTTCGCCGTCTCGCCGGTAAGACCCAAGTTTTTATTTTTCCCGAAGACCATCAGCGCACTCGACTGACTCACGCCCTCGAAGTAGCCCAAGTGGCGGGCGGTATCGCTCGAGCGACCGGTCTCAACGTGGCGCTCGCCGAAGCCATCGCCATTGGACACGACTGTGGCCACGGTCCCGGTGGGCACGCCAGTGAAGATGCGTTCGATGTCTTTGTCCCCGGTGGGTTTGACCACGCTCCCTGGGGTGCCAACGTTTCACTCACGTCACTCAATCTCTGCATCGAGACGCTCGACGGTATTCGCAATCACTCCTGGTCTCGCCCGGCCCCCACTACGCCCGAGGGTGAAGTAGTCAGTTGGGCCGACCGTATTGCCTACGTCTGTCACGACTTTGAAGACGCCGTGTCGGCCGGTATCGTTTCGGCCGACAACCTCCCCGCCATTGTGCGCGATCGATGTGGTTCGCGACGGGGCCAACAGCTGGGCTCCTTCATTACCGCCATGGTGCGGACCATTCGAGACACTGGCGTGATTGGTATGGACGCGGCGCACGCCGAAGCGTTGGCCGCCTTTCGAACCTTCAACTACGAATCGATCTACCTGCGCGATGCTTCACTACACCAAGCCGGGGCCGTCGTTTCGATGTTGCGTGGTCTCGTCGAGCACTTCGCCAAGAGCCCCCAAGAAATTCCTGACGTGCGGGAAGGGCTGGCTACGCCATCGACGGATGCGGAGATTCTTCACGAGGCCGTGGCCTACGTGGCGGGCATGACCGATCGGTACGCCTGTCGACAAGCAGTAACGCTCTTGGACTGGCCGGTTGACCAACTGCCCCAGAGCATTGACCGTTAAGGCTGAGTAGCACCTTCGAGGTTGATGGTCGCAGCTCCCGAGCCACGCATCCACTCGAGACGCTGTTCCGTGGTCCGCAGCGCGGCCCGCTCGTGCGTCAAGATCCAGAACTTCTTGTTCAACACGGCGTCGGCGACAGCGTCGGCGACGATTTCTGCGTCGATTCCGGCGTTCACTGCAGAAGACCCAAGGTCGTTCAACAACTTCGCGTCGGGCGACTCGTTGTAGCTCTTGAGTTCGTTCGGCATATTGCGCTGTGACTCAAAAATACGGGTCTTCACGAAGCCCGGGCAGAGAGCGGAGACGCCGACATTGGTGTTTCGCATACCGAGTTCGTGGAAGAGCGACTCGGAGATACCCACGACGGCAAACTTGCTGGCGCAGTAGGCGCCCATGCCGGGCACCCCACCGAGACCGGCAAGGGAACCCGTATTGATCACGTGGCCTTCGTTCTGCTCCAAAAAGTGGGGGACGAAAACGTTGATGCCGTTGATGACACCGTCAACGTTGACCTTCATTACCCAGTCCCAAACGGACTTAGGGGTGCCAATGGTCGGACCGGCGGCCACGCCGGCGTTGTTGAAGATCAGGTGTACGCCGTCGAACTCATCGAGGGCGGCATCCTTAAGTGCCTGAACATCGGCTTCGATAGAGACGTCGCCCAGCACGCCAATGACCTTGGCGCCGTTGTCTCGTAGTCGGCTGACGGCCGAGTCGAGCGCTGACTGCTCGATGTCACCGAGCACCAAGTTGGCGCCGAGTTCGGCGAACTTGTAGGCGGTGGCGAGACCGATTCCACTCGCGCCACCGGTAATTACTGCGGTCCGATTCTGAAGTTCCATTGCACTCTCCTGCTAACCGCTTCACCTTAGTAAGTACGGAGAAACAGCAAAGTCATAGGGTCGACCTAGTTTCGCCGTGTGGCCCCAAGGGCTCAACGAGAGGCCTCTATGAAGCGAATTATCGAAATGCTGTCCGGACTCGCTGGGATGGTCGGGGTACCAATTTTCTTCCTGGCATTCATTATTTCCGGCATTTTTGGTCCAGGCGCCGTCATCGCCCTGGCCGAAAAACCATTTGGCGTTGGGCCCTGGGGCCATATTGGCAGCTACTGCATGAAGATCTCG
>JBAXMO010000146.1:0-2813 GCA_037134255.1 Actinomycetes bacterium
CATCATGGGACTTCTTGATGGTCGTGTAGCAATTATTACTGGCGCTGGACGTGGCATTGGCCGCGAGCACGCTCTTCTCTTCGCCGCTGAAGGCGCCAAGGTAGTCGTCAATGACCTCGGTGGAAACCTCGATGGTTCGAGCAGCGAAGGTACGCCCGCCGAGCAGGTTGTGGCCGAAATCAAGGCCATGGGTGGCGAAGCCGTTGCCAACCACGACGACATCACCGACTGGGCGGGTGGTCAGCGTCTGATCAACACCGCCATCGAAACTTTTGGTGACCTCCACGTCCTCGTGAACAACGCCGGCATCCTCCGCGACCGCGTCTTGGTCAACCTCTCTGAAGACGACTGGGACTCGGTCATCAAGGTGCACCTCAAGGGCCACTTCGTGCCGACCCGTCACGCCGCGACCTACTGGCGCGAGCAGGCCAAGCAGGGCAAGCAGGTCAAGGCTTGCATCATCAACACCAGCTCGACCTCGGGACTCATCGGCAACGTCGGTCAGTCGAACTACGGCGCCGCCAAGTCCGGCATCGCTTCGTTCAGCGTCATCATCGCCGAGGAGCTTGGTCGTTACGGCGTGCGTGTCAACGCCATTGCCCCCGCCGCTCGTACTCGTATGACTGAGTCGACCCCTGGTCTGTCGGACGTCGTTAAGGCGCCCACCGATGGCGCCACGTTTGACGCTTGGGATCCCGCCAACATTTCGCCACTCGTTGCCGCTTTGGCCGTAGAAGACTGCCCCGCAACCGGGGAAGTCTTCTTTGTCCAGGGTGGCACGGTCCGTCGTTTCCAGAACTGGACGATGAAAGAGACGCTTGAGAAGAATGAGCGTTGGACCGTCGCGGACCTGTCCGCAGAGTTGCCCAAACTGCTCAAGTGAGCAGTGACGAGACCAATCCTGGTCTCCGCGAAGATCCCGAGGCTCTCTTAAACCCACGGAGCGATCCAGGCGGCGGAGCTTTCGGCGCCCTGGGTGCCGAAGCGGGCAGTGACCTCAATTGGCTGAAGATGATTCGTCACCGGGTACAAACGCGGGTGGCCGTTTCGTCGAAGTATCAGTGGTGGGTGCTGTGGAGTTTGCTAGCGGGTCTACTCGCACTTAACTTCACCTTCACTGTTTTCATTGTTGACCTCCCGCAGGTGGCTAAGGAGTTCCATACCACCAAGGGGATTTTGACGTGGACGATGGTGGGACCGCTGCTGGCCAATGGATTGGCCGCGCCAATCTTCGGTAAAGCCGGCGACATCCTCGGACATCGCCGTCTCTATCTCTTCGGTCTGGCGGGTGCAGCCGTCTCAGCCGTTTTGACTGCACTCGCCCCCACAGTGATTACGTTGCTCGGTGCCCGGGCTCTAGACGGCATCCAGGCGGCCGCAACGGGCACGGCCTCGGCCGCCTTGATCAACCTGATGTTCCACCCCGACGAGCGAGTAAAGGCGATGGGGTGGTGGTCGCTGATTGGCGCTGGCGGTCCGGTCTTCGGCGTTACCCTCGGTGCGCCGATTATTGCGGCGTGGGGATGGCGAGCCCTCTTTTGGACCCAGCTTGTTCTGATCTTGATAGCCATGGTCGTGGTGTCGACCATTCTGCCTAGCGGCCGCGGCACCCCTGAAGAAGAGGCCGTCTCGAAAGCGAAAGCTCGAAAAGAGTTCAAACAGATGGACTGGATCGGGAGTTGGACACTGTCCTTCTCGGTGACCGCCCTCATGCTGGGACTGAGCTTCGGCGGTCGAGTGGGATGGACGAGCCCATTATGCATGGCGAGCTGGACCATTTCGGCGGTATGCATCGCTGCCTTCATCTATCGCATCCGCACGGCCGAGCGACCCCTCATCCCGCCGCACTACTTCGCTAAGCGCAACTTCGTGATGCCCATGGTGGTGCGGGCTTCGGCCAACTTCTCGTACTTCGGTGCCTTCTTTTTGTTCCCCATTTTGATGGAGCAGGGATACGGCTACTCCATTGGCAAGGTGGGCGCCATTTCGATTGCCCGTCCGCTGACGTTCGCAATCTGTTCGCCGATTGCCGGCTACATCGCCGTGCGGATTGGCGAACGCATCAGCGCTATCGCGGGGATGACATTCCTCACCATGTCACTCTTCATGTTCTCCCTCTTGCAACCATCAACGGGTACGTGGGTTGTGGTGGTGGCGTTGGCGCTCTCGGGGCTTGGTATGGGCGTAGCGATGCCGAGCTCGAGTGCCATCATGGCGCACGCAGTGAAAGACAATGAGTTTGGCGTTATGTCGGCCGCGCAGATGTTGGCTATGCAGGTAGGGGAAGTCGCCGGTATTCAGGTGCTCGAAACCGTGCAGTCGTCACTCGAGCACCGGCGTGGTCTTTCCAACGCCCTGCCTGGATCGGTAGAACTCCTCGGCACCTTCCATTGGCCCTTCGCCATTGGGGCGATTGTCGGCTCCCTGGGCATCATGGCCGCACTGTTCTTAAAACAGTTCGAACGCGATAAGACTCGCCTTAAGAAGTAATTAGCTTCAGCTGACTGAGCACCTGTTCGGCGCGGGGATCTGGTTTTTGATTCTGGAGCGCAACGAGTTTGGACATGTCACCCTCAACCCGGATTTTGCCTGCCATAAAGGCCGACATCGCGGCTTGCGGTTGACCGTCGATGAGGAGCGCCTTGGCGGTGGCCCAGGTAATAGTGACCGTGAGTTGAGGGTCGGAGGCGTGCCCTTCGTCGAGGACCAACGTGCCGACTCGGGTATCGAGATTGGCCTGGATGTTTTGGGTCGAAAAGGGCACCTCGGTGACGATCAAGTTCATTACCAATTCCACCGGGGCGGGGCCGATA
>JBAXMO010000147.1:0-2729 GCA_037134255.1 Actinomycetes bacterium
GGCTGTGACAGCCTAGAAAAGTTTTTTAGGAAAACTCAAGAAATATCCGTCATACGAACACTTGTTCGTAGTAATCTTTGAACGTGACGAACGACCGTTGTTACAGGGGCCACTTAGGTTTCCCATCATGAATAAAAAGAACAAGGAGCACAGCATGGCAGCCAAAGAAGACGACAAGGCCAAAGCCCTGGAATCAGCCCTCGGGCAGATTGAAAAGCAGTTTGGTAAGGGTTCGATCATGCGACTGGGTGAAAACACCCATATGAACATTGCCTCCATCCCGACGGGTGCGCTCTCGCTCGACCTCGCACTAGGCGTTGGTGGTCTGCCCCGTGGTCGCATCATCGAGGTGTACGGACCTGAATCATCCGGTAAGTCAACTCTCGCCATGCACGTAGTTGCCGAGGCGCAGCGCAATGGCGGCGTTTGTGCCTATATCGACGCCGAGCACGCCATGGACCCGGTGTACGCCCGGGCCATTGGTGTGAATGTCGATGATCTCCTTATTTCGCAACCCGACACGGGAGAGCAAGCCCTCGAAATCGCGGACATGCTGATTCGCTCGGGAGCCCTGGACGTGATTGTCATTGACTCGGTCGCTGCTTTGACCCCGCGTGCGGAAATCGAAGGCGAGATGGGTGACAGCCACATGGGCCTTCAAGCCCGACTGATGAGCCAGGCGCTCCGCAAAATTACGGGCAACCTTTCGAAATCAGACACAATTGCTCTCTTCATTAACCAGATTCGATTCAAGATTGGTGTGATCTACGGATCACCCGAAACCACGCCTGGTGGCAACGCGCTGAAGTTCTACTCGAGTGTTCGTCTGGATATTCGTCGTGTGGAATCAATTAAAGACGGCACCGACGTGGTGGGCAACCGCACCAGGGTCAAGGTGGTGAAGAACAAAGTGGCCGCACCCTTCCGCCAGGCAGAATTCGACATCATGTACGGCCAGGGAATTAGCCGTGAAGGTTCCGTGCTCGACGTCGCCGTTGAATTGGGCTTCGTGAAAAAGGCGGGAGCTTGGTTCACTTACGAGGGTGAGCAGCTCGGCCAGGGGCGCGAGAACGTGAAGAACTTCTTGCGGGAGAATCCCCAGCTCATGGCGGAGATTGATCAGCGAGTTCGCGAACACATCAAGGCTGCCGGTCTCGATACGACGGCGGAGCAACCCCTCAACATTGACGAGCCTTTGTCGCTGGACTAGTCCTCCAATTCTCCGCCAGTTTGCCGTGAGTCACTGACGGAGAAGGCGCCACATAGCCCCTGATTCTCTGTAGCCACTAGGGTTCTTCGGTGCCTCTGCGTTCACGTTTCCATTGGTGGTTGGGTGCTCAGTTGCGTCGCGGACGTGCCTACGCCCAACTCGTCGGAACCGTCGGTCCTCGAGATCCCTACGCCAAGAAGTTCTTCTATTTTGGCGAGGGTGCCGCGGTCATGTACCCCCAGGGAGTGATTTATAACGAGGAGTATCTCTCGATTGGCAATGAGACATTGGTGGGGCCCAACGTCTGTGTCACGGCGGGAATTTCGGCGGATCAGGAGATGTTGAACGCGCCCGTGGTAACCATTGGACGCAAGTGCATCATCGGACGCGGTTCACACATCATTGGGCACTGGTCTATCGTTCTCGGCGACGAAATCCAAACGGGTCCTTACGTGTACATTACGGATCAGAACCACGGCTACGAAGACCCCGACGCTCCCGTGGGCTGGCAAACACCTTCGGAGGGAGCCGTTGCCATTGGCTCTGGTTCGTGGTTGGGGGCCAACGTGGTCATACTCCCAGGCACCACCCTGGGTCGCAACACCGTCGTGGCCGCTGGGGCTGTCGTTCGCGGAACTTTTCCTGATCACGTGGTGCTGGGTGGTGTCCCCGCTCGCGTGCTGCGTCACTACACCCCAATCACTGGTTGGGTGAGCGGTCCACCCAGCGCATGACGCGCTCAGTATTCGGTCTCAACCTCGACCCCTTACGCAACTCTCAGTCCTATCGCCGGCTCTACGTGGCCGGTGGGGTCACGGCCATTGGTAATCAAGCCACCTACGTCACCTTGCCCTTTCAATTAAAGGTACTCACGCACTCGACTCTGGCCGCCGGGCTGCTGGGACTTGTTGAAGTGGCCCCACTCGTTCTCTTCGGCCTCTACGGCGGAGTTCTGGCTGACTCGCTCGATCGTCGTCGCCTCGTCATTGGCAGCGAGGCCCTTTTAATGTTGACCTCGCTCATCTTGCTGGTGAACGCCTCACTCCCACACCCGAAGGCGTGGGTAATTTATATCGTGGCGATGCTCGTGGCCGCTCTGGACGGCGTACAGCGGCCCAGCCTCGACGCCGTGAACCAAAGTCTGGTGAGCCACGAATTGCAACGCGAGGCCGCCACTCTGGGCACGTTGCGTTGGACGACAGCGTCGATTATTGGACCGGTCGTGGGCGGCCTCCTTGCCGTTTCGGCGGGCCCGTGGGCCGTCTACGGCCTCGACGTGGCGACCTTCTTGGTCTCGCTCGTTCTACTCTCGCGCATCACGGTGAGCACCGTGCTTCCGGTCTCGGGAAAACCAGACTTTGGCACCTTGGTCCTCGGCGTGAGGTACGCGGCCTCCCGACCCGACTTGATTGGCACCTACCTCGTTGATTTAGCCGCCATGATCTTTGCTTTTCCGGTCGCCATGATGCCCTTCGTTGCCGATCGTTTTCACGTCCACTACGCCCTGGCCCTCCTGTAC
>JBAXMO010000148.1:0-2727 GCA_037134255.1 Actinomycetes bacterium
CGGCGATACTCAAAGTTGCTTTCGCAATCTCGTCACGCTGCACTTCGGCGGCCTGACGCGTTGCGGCATCGCGTAAATCCCGACCCTTGCGCATCGAAGCTGACTGGTCGGCCATGGAGTCCGTCGCGGCCAGGGCCACACCGTTCGGCAGGAGGTAGTTACGAAAGAACCCACTCTTGACTTCAGCGATATCGCCACGACGACCAACGCCCTTAACGTCCTTACGGAGAAGGATCTTCATTATTCCGCCTCTTCGCTTTCAATCACGACCTGCTCGAGAATCTCGTAATCCGAGACCACATCGGGCGCGTCAGTAACGTCGGCCAAGGTGGCTTCCTCGTCACGGTCCTGACGGGGACCGCGGGGACCACGGTCGTCGCGACCACCACGGCCACCACGCTTCTCGGTCACGGTGCGTTGCGTGTAGGGCAGCAAGGCCAATTCACGAGCGGTCTTGATGGCGTCGGTGATGTCCCGCTGGTGCTGCTGGCAGTTACCCGAGACGCGACGGCCACGTATCTTTCCACGGTCCGAAATGTACTTGCGCAAGGACGCGAGGTCCTTGTAGTCCACGTGGACGACGTGCTGGGCACAGAACACGCAGGGCTTGCGCTTCTTGTCGCGACGACTATCAATCTTGGGTGCCCGCTTGGGCGGGGTTGGCATATTCCTACGTGGCATTAGAAGGGCTCCTCATCAAAGGCATAACTGGATGGTTGGTTGGCGACCGGTGCCGCAGCACGGCCGGAATTGTTAGATGGATAACTGGCACCCTCGGCCTTCGGGTTCTTGGTGACAGTGGTCGTTGCGTAACGCAACGACGGGGCTACTTCGTCGGCGTTAATTTCGACGATGGAACGCTTGTCGCCCTCGGGAGTCTCCCACGAGCGCTGCTCGAGGCGACCGGTGACGATGACGCGGGTTCCCTTGGTAATGGAGTTGGCGATGTTTTCCGCAAGTTGCGCGTAGGCCGAGACCTCAAAGTAGGAGACTCGCTCTTCCCACTCCTGGGTTGCGCGGTTCTGCCAACGGCGGTTGACCGCCAAGGAGAGGCGCACGCTCGCCTGACCCGAGTTCAAAAACTTCAACTCCGGCTCGCGGGTGACGTTGCCAATAACGGTAATGGTGTTGTCTGCCATTTTATTCTCCTCGGGTTGGTAGCGCCGACAACCTACGCCTTGGCTGCAACACGCTTGGGAGCGTGCTTAGCCGAGAGGCGTTGGATCTTGAAGCGCAGAACTTCGTCCGCGAGGCCGAGGATACGGTCAAGCTCGGCCACAGTGGCCGGCGTTCCGCCAAACTCGACGACCACGTAGTAGCCCTCTTTGCGCTTCTTGATCTCGTAGGCCAAGGGTCGCTTGCCCCAACGGTCGATAGCTCCGGGGTTTCCACCGTGGGATCGAATCGTGTCGAGTGCCTTATCAAGGCTGATCTGGATGGACTGTGCATCGACTGTGGCGTCGAAGACAATCATGGTTTCATAAGGCCTCATGGCCGTATTCCTTTCCCTATGGGCCGACTAAAAGTCGGGCTCTGCGGATCAGAGCAGGGTTATGTTGAGTTCCCACGGTTGTGGGAGAACAATCCTACTCCAGCGACGGCCCGTGGTCTAATCGAGGAGTTCGGTGGGATTCGCGTAGGTTTCGACCTCGCTAGGAAAGGCTCCGGAGCGCACGTCGGCCACGAAGTGACCCACGGCCTCAGTAATAAGCCCGCCCACGTCGGCGTACTGGCGAACGAACTTCGCCACCGGACGGCCCGACAGGCCCAGAAGATCGTGAAAGACCAGGACTTGGCCATCGGTATCGGGCCCGGCGCCGATGCCAATAGTGGGAATTGCCAGAGCTTCGGTGATGCGGGTGCCCACGACCGAGGGCACCCCCTCAATCACAATGGCAAAAACGCCCGCTGCTTCGAGGGCCAGGGCGTCGAGTAGCAACTGCTCGGCCGCTTCACGGGTCTTACCCTGGACTTTAAAACCGCCCATAGCCAGCACGCTCTGTGGGGTCAGGCCAATGTGGCCCATTACTGGAATCTCGGCGTCGAGCAGGGCCGTGATCATGTCCACTCGATTACTTCCACCCTCGAGCTTCACGCACTGAGCACCCGCTCGAATCAACGTGGCGGCGTTTTTGATGGTGTCCTCACGCGACACGTGATAACTCAGCCAGGGCAAGTCGGCCACAATCAGCGCCTTCGGGCGAGCTGCCGCCACCGCCGCCACGTGATGCGCGATGTCGGCAACCGTGACGTGCAAAGTATCGCTGTGACCGAGAACCACATTGCCCACCGAGTCACCCACCAACAGCATGTCCACACCGCCGGCGTCAACGTAGCGAGCTCCCGGCTCGTCGTAGGCGGTCACCATGACCAAGGGCTCGGAGCCCGTTCGACGCTTGCGCCGGCGAATCTGCGGGACTGAGCTCACTGCGTTACCTGCCTTTGCACACGAGGCTTACGACCACCAGCCACCCACTTGCGGGCGAGGTGGTGGAAAGCACAGACGATACACACCTCAACGGCGTAGCACTGAACCGGCGCTTCACGGCGCTCCAGTTTCAGTAGTTCGGCTCGGGTCGAGGGACACGTACCCCCGGGGGGCAACTTCGCCCCGAAGACGTAGGTGACAATTTTTAGTTCCGCATCGTGACAGACCGGGCAGAGTTCGCCGGTCTTGCGGCCCAGATTCCGGGCCGCGCGGAGCAATTCGGGGTGGGCGTCACAGAC
>JBAXMO010000149.1:0-2711 GCA_037134255.1 Actinomycetes bacterium
GTATTCACGCCGCCGCGGTGGTAATTACCAAGGAGGCCGTTACCGAATACGTCCCCATCCAGCGCAAGCCAGGGCCCAACGGCGCTATCGATGACGCTCCCGTCGTTACGCAATTTGAAATGCACGGCGTCGAGGACTTGGGTCTACTCAAGATGGACTTCCTGGGCCTCAAGAACCTGGCCATTATTGAAAGGTGCCTCGACCTCGTTGAGATGAACAGTGGTACGAGACCCGATATCGACCACGTGGAGCTCGATGACCCCGGGGTCTACTCCATGCTCCAGCGTGGTGCATCAATGGGTCTCTTCCAGCTCGAGAGTCCCAATATGCGAGACCTTATGCGTCGCTTGGCACCGACTTCCTTCGAAGACATTGCCGCCCTGGTAGCTCTCTACCGCCCTGGTCCCATGGGGGAGAAGACGCACCACGAATACGCCGACCGCAAGAACGGCCGCAAGAAGGTCGTCTTTGACCATGTCGATCTTGAAGAAGTCCTCGGTGAGACCTACGGCTTGATGGTGTACCAGGAAGACATGATGCGCGTAGCGACCAAAATCGCTGGGTACTCCATGACTGAGGCCGACAACCTTCGCAAGGCCACCGGCAAGAAGATTCGCGAGATGATCCAAGCCGAACGCGAGCGCTTCGTCAGCGGTGCCGACAATATGGGTTACGGCCGCGATCTGGGCACGCTGCTGTTTGACAAGATTGAGCCATTCGCTGACTACGCCTTCAATAAGTCACACGCGTACGGCTACGCCCTCCTGGCGTACCAGAACGGTTACTTAAAATTTCACTACCCGTTGGAGTACATGTCGGCCGTCCTGACTTCGTCGAAAGACGACAAGGATAAGTTGGCCTCCTATCTCTCGGAATGTCGCAGCATGGGCATTTCAGTTCGAGTGCCCGACGTTAACGAATCACTCGCGGACTTTGCACCGAGTATCACTCGTGAACGAACAATCAACTTCGGCCTGAGTGCCGTTCGCAACGTTGGATCTGCGCTTGTTGACCGCATCGTGGCCGAGCGTCGAGACAATGGCAATTTCGCTGACATCTATGACTTCGTACGTCGTGTCGATCCGCTGGTGCTCAATAAGCGCACCATGGAGTCATTGGCCAAGGGCGGCGCCTTCGACTCTCTGGGTATCTCACGCCAAGGTCTGACGTTGGTCGTTGATGAACTGGTTGACCGCACGTTGGAGCGTCGTAAGGACATCACGCACGGCATCTCAACGCTTTTTGCCACGCTGGATGACGCGGGCGACTGGAGTGGCACGGATATCCCGATTCCAACCAAAGAGTTCAATAAGGAAGATCGTCTTAATTTCGAGCGCGAGATGCTCGGTCTCTACGTTTCTGACCATCCGTTGCTCGGCGTGGAAAAGACGTTGGATCTCTACTCGGACTTTTCGATCAACGATCTGCGGGCCAGTCTCGAACTCGACGGCAGTCAGGTCGTCACCCGTATTGCCGGTGTTTTGACCAACGTCGTTGTCAAGACGTCTCGTTCGGGATCGGTTTTTGCTCAGGTCACCATTGAGGACTTGACGAGCTCAGCTGACGTGATGGTCTTTGGCAAGCTCTATACCGAGAAGTCGTCGATCTTGTTTAAGGACAACATCGTGTCGTTGAAGGTCCGCGCCGAGAACCGAGACGACAGCCCTCGCATGACGGCCCTCGATGTGGTGGCCCCCAAGATCAAGACAATCGCGAATGACATTGTGCAGCTCAATCTCGATGGCCCGCTGGCCCGCCCGGAGGGAATTGCCCAGCTGAAGGAGATTCTCAAGAAGTACCCCGGCTCCACGGAGGTCTTCTTACACATGCCCCACTCGTCCCAAACCTACCGAATTGGTGCGGAATTCAAGATCAATGTCGCTGATGCCGCGGGGGAACTTCTTACGACTTTTGGGGGAAATGTCTTCCGTTCGACCATCCCTTCAGGAGGGGTTTCCGAACAGTCGTAGAATGGTAACCCTATGGCGATGACAGTGACCACCAAAGACACCACGGCACTGACCGATAGCGACCTCGTGGAAATGGCAGACCTCTGTGCTGACCGTGACCCGGGCTTTGACATCGGCTTTCTGTCCAAGATTCGTGAAGACTGGGTACTCGTCTCACACGCCCGCGAGGGTAACAAGTTGCGGGGTTACTCCTTCTGCACCCTCGAGCGGATCGGCGGCACACCGGCCCTCCTCGTAGGAGTGGCCCTTGTCGATCGCAACACCAAAAGTGATCAGACCCTTAAAGCTCTCGTGCATGATCAATTCCGCCGCGCGCTGCTCGCCTTTCCAGACGAAGACGTCTTGCTGGGTACCCGCTTGACCTCGGCCGACGGATTCCGAGCCTTCACGGGTTTGCAGGACATCGTGCCTCGCCAGGGCTACAAGCCCACCGGTGAAGACCGCGCCTGGGGACGTCGACTCGCTAAGCGATTCGGTGGCGAGCGTGAGTTTGACGACAAGACGTTCGTACATTCCTTGACCGAACTCCCAGTGGGTGGTCTCGACTACGTCTCCTCGAAGGGTGTGTTGCCAGAAGGTAGCGAGGCGTTCTTCAAGGGTGTCAAGCCGTTGAAGGGTCAGCGTGTTGTCGTCTTTGGCTGGGCTATGGCCGAAGACCTCGCCTCGGGCAAACTGCCTAAATAATTAGTAGCGCGGGAGTAGTCCCGTGCAGACTTTGTAGCAGTGGCCATCAAGTGGAAG
>JBAXMO010000150.1:0-2698 GCA_037134255.1 Actinomycetes bacterium
GGCCATTTTGGGTGGCGCTCTGCGCTCTCTCCCAGTTGTCTTCGTGGGCGCACTACTCCTAGGGGCGGCCTCCGCATCTAGCTACCAAGCACGGTTTGCCGCAATCGATCTCGCCACCCCAGAGAGTCGCGCTCGCAATCTTTCCGTGGTGGTGTGGGGATCGACAGTGGGGGCGGTGGCCGGTCCCAACCTCATCACGCCGTCAGGTTCTCTAGCGCATCTCTTTGGACTGCCTCGCCTTGTCGGCCCGTATATCTTGGCCGCATCCACCTTGATGATTTCCCTCGCGGTGATTCGACTCTTTCTCCGCCCTGATCCCTACATCGTGGCCAACCAGAACGCTGAAACGGGCGTCATGCGGGCCCAACTACCCATGAGACAAGTTCTCGGCATTATTCGACGCAACCGCCGCGCGCTGCTCGGTGTCAGCGCCGTGGCGATTGGCCATCTCGTCATGGTCGGTGTGATGGTGATGACACCTGTCCATATGAAACAGGTCGACGTGACCTTGACCATCATTGGGCTCGTCATCAGTATTCACATCCTGGGTATGTTTGCCTTCTCGCCACTCGTGGGGTGGTTGAGCGACAGGTGGGGCCGAGTCCGCTCTATTCAGATTGGTGTGATCCTCCTGATCGCCGCAGTAGTCACTGCCGGCACGGCCCAAGGGATGAATACGTGGCAACTAGGCGCCGGACTGTTCATGCTGGGCCTGGGCTGGTCGTTCACCTTAATTTCGGGCTCCACGTTGTTGTCGGAGTCGGTGAATGACGAAGTGCGGTCATCAACGCAAGGTACGAGTGACCTGATTATGAATCTGATGGGTGCGGCCGGCGGTGCCGTGGCCGGAGTCATCATTGGACTGTTGAATTACCACTGGCTCTGTGGTCTCGCCATGATTCCGGTGGCCATGTTGGCCGTCGGCACGATTCTGGTGGTAGAGCGGCGCTAAATAAGAGGCCAGGGATAGGGCGGCCACTCGTTCTCCTCATCGGGGAATGGCAATTCGCCTTGAGCTTCCAGCCAGGTAGCCCGCTCCAAGGTGGCCGTCACTTCATCGAGTGAGAGCCAATCGTTGAGAGTCCCACCCTGAGTTTCGAGAAGTTTGGAAATTCCACTCGAGACCGATGCCGGAATTGGGCTTCCCGCAAAGTCCCAGATCACCGTGCGGAGTTTGTCCTCTTCGCCAAAGCAGAGACCCTGGTCGATGGCCCAGCAGCGGGTTCCGTCGAAGAGCACGTGACCACTCTTGCGGTCTGTGTTGTTTGCTATGAAGTCCCAGCAGGCCAGTTCGGTGAACCACGTCTCGAGACGACTGTCTTCTCGCAGCGTGAAGTAGTGGTCTTCGGTGGCTGTAATCCAGCGCTGCAGGGAACCGGGGCCAAACTCGCTCTCGGCTCGGCCGACGGTCTCGGGGACGAGATCAAGATTCATCATGTGGCTCAGTTCGAAGGCCGCCACCTCGCGGCGCCAGAGGCCGTCGGGAAAGTCCCAAAGCGGGCGTTCGCCGAGTTCAGTCTTGAAGCAGGCCTCAATGGAGCGACCCTCATGGTGCACTTGCACTAGAAGGGCTTGGTTCGATGAGGCATTGATCCGACCGACGACTTCGATCTCTCCGGAGAGTAGATGGTGGGCGGTTTCCTCCGAGGTCATCGAATCGGAGCCGAATTCCCATTAGTTCGTGGACAGTCGTGGCCCCGGGAGTCCAGTGGCAGGTGGCAGAGGGGACACGGTGGCCGACCAGCCTCCACGAGTTGGGTGATGGCAATTGCCAATGCTCCGGCCCACTCCTTGGTCAGTGTGACGTTCAAAACATTTTCGTCATCGACTGAGCTAATGGTGAGGACAATCGTTTGGGCGTCGTGATCGAGCGCGACGGTGATGTCCCCGGCGACGAAGTCGGGCTCGTACTCCGGCTCCAGCGCGAGGTCCTCGTGCAGATGGCCCGGTCGTCCGAGTTCGCGAATGGCCGCGGCCATCCATTCCGCCACGGCGGAGAGCTGCTGCTTTTCGGTCTTGATGATGATGAGTCGGCGTCCTTCACGGACCTGGAGCAAAAAGAGTCGGGCTCCGACGGCACCGCGCGTGCCGACCATGAGTTTGTCGGGATTAGAAAATTCGTAGTTCATGAAGGGGTCAGCTCGCTGAGGTGGGTGTTGTTTACACCGAGGACGATCGGTGATGCGTGTCCGAAGGCCAGAATTGAGACGCTGCAGGGCGAGATGACGGTCCGTTGAAAGAGGTCAAGCGCAACACCCTGAGCCTGAGTGACGGCCGCCTTGATGGGGTCGGCGTGCGATACCAAGACGATGGTCTCTCCGGCGTGCTTGACGACGAGTCGTTGAATGGTGGTCCACATGCGCGACTGCATCTCAATGAAGGACTCGCCGTTGGGGAAGCGAAAGGTGCTCGGCGCGTTCTGCACCGTCTTCCATTCGGGCTTCTTCGAAAGTGTGGCCAGGGTCTTGCCCGTCCAGTCGCCAAAGTCGCACTCGAGGAGGCCCTTTTCAATGAGAACCTTCTGGTGGAGCGCTCGTCCGATAGGTGCGGCCGTTTCACGAGTGCGCTCGAGGGGTGATGCGTAAATAGCGGCTGGCTGTTTCGGGAGTCCGCCGATGCGCTCCGCAACGGAAGCGGCCTGCTCGTGACCCTTTTCGGAGAGGTGGAGACCCGGGGCTCGACCCGGTAGGACTTTGCT
>JBAXMO010000151.1:0-2687 GCA_037134255.1 Actinomycetes bacterium
ATGTAATTGAGGAAATTAAGGGAATCTCGGGCAGCTTTTCGGGCGTCGTAATCCTGGGTAGGAGGATTACCGTAGAAGTGTCGAGAATCCCGTGAGTGGCTCGGTTCTCATTCATAATGCTGGGTCCAAGATCTGATCGATGTCATCGCGCAGCTTTTCGCCATCAAGGCGAGGAAGGTGCCGCCATCGTTCTAGAAGGGTTTCGGCGGTAACCCCTTGGCGCATTAGCGGCCGTAACTCAGCTACCGGCGTTCCATCTCGCGTTACAACAAGGGATTCGCCTCGTGACACACGATTAACGACATCGCCGCCATGATTACGCAACTCTCTAATCGTTACCTCGCTCATGAATTGAGTGTATCACGCGTGATACACTCAAATTAAGCGGTCCTTTAGGCCTCGTCCAGCAAAGTCGCTTCATCGGCCTCACCGAGCCAATGTCCGGGCCACTCACGATCGCCAAACCAGGCGGCGGTGTCGTCGACACTCTCTTCCAATGTTCGAAGGGTTAGGCCCAATGAGAGCGCTTTGGCGTTGCTCATATTGAGGGCCGTCTGACTTGAGGTGCCCGACCACAACGGAAACTTCGAATACCACGACGAGTCCTTCAAGTGATCCGGGTCGACCTCGACCAGCGTCGTGCCCTCGGGGGCCACGTGGGCCGCAATGCGCTCGAGGGTGTCGCCGAAGCTCAAGGCCGGCGAACTACCCAAGGCGTGTACCGCGCCGGCGAAGCGCTGCTCGGTGAGGAGCACCGCGAATGTTCCGAGGTCTCGGGCGTCAATCCACTGCAGGGAGTTCGTGCGGGGTCCGGGGAATGCCACGCGGCCACCCTTTTGCATACGGGCGACCCAGTAGGGAAAGCGGAATGTCTTGTCGTGGCCGCCCACGACAAACGTTGGACGCAAGATACCAATCTTCGAACCAAACAGCTCTTCGGCGGCTCGTTCACACTCGGCCTTCAGTACTCCATAGGTGGCCCCGGTGACGTTCGCGTTGGGGTCGACGTCGCCCAGTTCAAGTCGGGGCGTACTCTCGTCGGCTTGATCGAACTGGGGATCTTGATAGGCCGAGATGGAGGAGATCTGCAAGTAGTAGCCAGCCCGCTCACCCATGGCGGCGTGCAGGAGTTCCACGTCTCGCCGTTGATAGGCAATGGCATCGATGGTGGCGTCAAAAGTGAGATTCGACAGGGCGGAAGGGTCGCTCTGTCGATTGCCCACTAGCCGGTGAATCGATGCGGGTAGATCGGTGGGTGTCTCACCGCGATTAAAGACCGTGACGTCGTGGCCACGCTCCTGAGCCGCCAGGGCAATACCGCGACCAACAAAGGATGAGCCACCAATAACGAGAATATTCATAGGACTATGACTGTACGGCGAATAGCGATCTTCTAAACACATCCAGTAGCGGTGAGTAGATTAACCTTGTGATGAAACGTTCGAGAAGGTTCATCGGGGTCATCGCACCCGCCCTTCTAATTTTCTCGCTCACCACCGTGGCCCACTCAGCCACTACTTTGACAATCACGGCCGTCGCCGGACCCTCCGGGCCGACCGAGGTTGCTCGTCAAATAAGTTTTGCGCGAGACGTGGGTATCTCGGCGGCCATCAACGGAAAGAACTACTGGCTCTTCGGCGACACGTACGTGCCCGCCTCGACCGTATCGGGGACACCCTCATTCTTCATTGGTGGTTCGACCGCAGCCGCAAGTTCAACCATCACCCTCGGGAAGTCTCCCTCGGATCTTCAAGAGATTCGGGTGGGACAGCAGGCCCCGTGGCCTCTGCCCACGCGGTTCCTTCCGCAACCTCGCTCGGCGTATCTTCCAGGTCAATACGGAGTGCCCTGCTCTGGCGGACCTGATCGCCGTTCAATTCGATGGATTACTGGAGCCACCGCAGCGCCCGCATCACTGGCTCTCAACGCACTCTTCGTAACGTACGAGAGTGTCTGCGTGCAGACCACGACGGCAACCGTTGAAGGCTGGGGCTTTGCCCTGTTCGACACGACCTTGAACCTCTGGAGCCAAATCACCGACGTCATGCTTCCGGCACGCAGTGGGATGGAGCTGCCCGAGCGACTTCGATACGGCTGGCCACTCTTCAATAGCGACGGGACCGTGACGTTCTTTTCGCACGCCTGCGCGCGCGGTAGCAGCGTGGCATACCTTTGCACGAACACCACCTTGTACTCGGCATCATTTCCCGCGACTCTCAATAATCTCGGTGACCACAATCGTTACGCCGCGATTCCAATCTTCGTCAACCCCAATGGCATGGACGCCGCGCTCTTTGCGGTGAGTCGATACACCGTTGCTGACACGAATACCTACTACTACATCCGTCAAGATGACCTTGGCGGTGCTATTACGATTTTTAAGTCATCGCAGGCAACTGGTCCCTACGTTCCCGTGGGAGCGACCAAGTTGCCGGGCTGTTCGCAACTAGACCCCGGACTCTTTTGCTACGCCCTGGCACCACACGCTGAACTCTCCACGGCGCGTGGGCTTCTACTTACCTACTACGTGCCACGCGGCAACGGACTGGCCGAGCATCTCGCCAGTGCGTGGGTGCAACTTCCCGCTCCTCCACCAACTACGACCACTACAACCCGCCGCACAACTACCACGAGTACGACGGTGCGACATCACTAATTAGCGCTGTTCCACCATGTCCATGTAGTCA
>JBAXMO010000152.1:0-2670 GCA_037134255.1 Actinomycetes bacterium
TGGCCGTACCGACCGGCGCCATCATGCCCCCACCGATTCCCTGTAGGAAACGGAAAGCCGTCAGTTGGTCAATGGAGTTGGCGGCGCCACAGAGCATGGAGGCGGCGGTGAACACAAACAGCGCAAAGAGAAAGACTCTTTTGGTCCCGAACTTGTCACCGAGCCAGCCGGAAGCTGGAATCCAAATGGCCAGCGACATGAGGTAGCCCAAAACGACCCAAGCTAAATCGGTTGGCGAACCGTGGTGAAAGTCCTTGCCTATTGCAGGAAGGGCAGTGTTGACAATGGTGCCGTCCATGATGTCCATAAACATCGCAATGACAAACACGGTGGCGACGGCCGCACGATCGCTGATGGCGTAGATACCTCTGCGTCGAATTTCCGTCATTCTTGCCTTTCGCAACCATCGAAACTTAGTAGTTCCAGGCATCAAAGACTCATCTCTTGGCAATCTTGGATTTCCCTAGCGTCAATTTTAAGCGGCAACGTCTACTAATTTCCGAAGGCGAAGAAAGTTAACTGGTTAACGCCTAGGCGCTCCCGCAATGCGAATAGCGGCAGCTCCGACTACTAACACTGCGAGAGCTAGTCCTGATGAGAGCGGCAACCCTGCATAGTGAATGACTCGAGTGGGAAATCCACCGAGCCCCGTAGCGGAGAACATTAGGAGAGAAGCACCGCACAGGGTCACCCCTAGGCCGATGGCCATTCCTGACCAACGAGTTGTCAATCGGGGCATGCGCGACGTGGCGTCCCAGAGCGGGAGGGGTGTATTTTCCAGCACCCAGAGAACTCTGACAATCAACAGCACCATTGCAATGAATGCAAGCAAGTGAGCCGGCCACCAGTACCAGTAGTTCGCCCCAGCTGAAATAATCCCATGAGAAAGCTTGACGTGACCACCGAATCCGGTCAGCCGCTCCAGCACCACAAGCAAGATCAGCATGGGGAGGTGCCACAGATAGAGAGTCATCGCCACGGTGTTAATGAGCACGGCATAGCGCCACGCTCGGTCTCGAGCAAAAAACTTGCGAAGCGGAACCACACAACTCATCGCAATCATGCATATGACGAGCGAATGAACCATCAGCGGAACTGTCGGTGGTGCCATATTGGAAACTTGCTCGCCAGGCATTCCAACCATTGAAAGGGGGTAGTGAGCAAGCTTCACAATCAGCAAATTGGTCACTAGCCCGCCCATCGCCATCAGGGCAGCAATCCAACTCTTCGGCGGACGTTCGACGTACCAAATCCCAAGTTGAGCGGCGAAGCACCAAACTACGACAAAATTTATTAACCCCAAAGCGCTGGGGCCATGCAATCCAAACCGAGCAATATCAACAATTACGGCTATGACTACGAGCATGATCATCGTGCTGTACGGCCGATTCTGATGAAGATTGAAGAAAATGGGCCCCAACGCAGTCACAATGAGGTAAGCCCCTAGAAACCAGAGCAGCTGTGTTGTAAGAAGGAGCAGCGGTGCCGTCACGTTGATGGGGCCAAAATGTGCGACAACGAGTGCTGTTGGCGCCATGATCGCGAAATAAACCCAGAGAGGCCTAAGTAGCCGTGCAGCGCGGCCCCAAAGCCAAGTTGCGTAGCCAGAGGAACGCTTCGCTCGCCACGTGATGGCATTCGACGCACCCCCGGCAAAAAAGAAGAGTGGCATAATTTGTAGCGCCCAAGTCAAAAGTTGCATTGGTTTATGCAGCGCTAAGGAATTACCTAATGTAGGCACTCCGTTATTCCATAGAACCAGAGCCATAAAGCAGTGTCCAAGAACCACGACAGAGAGCGATAACGCTCGCAAGCCATCGATCACGCGGTCTCGTGACGCCGGAGTTGCACTCGCAATTTCTTTAACGGGCGGTGCAGGAATAAATCTCACATTGGCAAACATAGAGCAACAGCCTTTCAAAGTTCTTTAGTGAGCGGCGCAATGGCCAGATTGATCAAGCCTTTCACCGGTAGGTTGCTCAGTCGCCTGGATGTCGCTATTTCTTCGAACCCAAGGCGCCCAAATGGACGATTGCTGCGTAGTCCACCGTCATGTCACCTCTGAGTGAGCCTCTGCGGGACCTGTTATAAAAATCCCTAAACTACAAAAGTGCCATCTCCAGTCCAGTTTTCGCGTTCCTACCTTTGGAGTCTGGGTCAAGTCGAGGCACCAGAGATTGTCAAATCTTCCTGGATTGACGAGCAACTCGCCGAGACGTACGGCCGTATCGGCATGCGGGCGGGATTACTTGAAGCAGTAGCCGGTATTTCCGAGCGCCGCTGGTGGCCCCGCGAGACCTGTTTTGATGATGCCGCGGCTCAAGCGGGCCGCGTGGCTCTGGATCGGGCTGGCGTTCTCCCGAGCGAAGTTGATCTCCTTATTTCCACTTCCGTCTGCAAGCACCACCTCGAGCCCAGCGTGGCCTGCGCCGTTCATTTCCGCCTCGGCCTAGGCGCCGACTGCCTGAATTTTGACCTTGGTAATGCCTGCCTGGGATTCATGAATGCCATGTCGGTAGGTGCTATGGCCATTGAAACGGGAATGGCCAAGACGGTTCTCATTGTCGATGGCGAAGGCAGCCGCCAGCCGCAGGAAGCGACAATTGCCCGCCTGCAGAGACCCGAAACAACAATGCAGGACTTCTTTGACCAGTTCGCCTCACTCACGTT
>JBAXMO010000153.1:0-2663 GCA_037134255.1 Actinomycetes bacterium
ATGAGCTCGCGCTGACCACGACCGATTGGGGTCATGGCGTCGATGGCCTTGATTCCCGTCTGGAGTGGTTCGCCAACGGGCTGACGACCGGTGATCCCGGGGGCCTGGATTTCCATACGGCGCTGGATGGCGCCGTTGAGCGCACCCTTGCCGTCGATGGGGTTACCGAGGGCGTCTACGACGCGGCCGAGGAGGGCGTCACCAACGGGAACCGAGAGAATGCGGCCAGTGGCACGCACGATCTGGTCTTCGTCGATGCCGTCCACGTTTCCGAGGACTACCGCACCGATGGTCTCTTCGTCGAGGTTCATCGCCAGACCGACGGTGCCGTTCTCGAATTCGAGGAGCTCATTCACCTTGGCCGAGGGGAGGCCGGAGACGCGGGCGATACCGTCGCCCACTTCGACGACGCGGCCGATCTGCTCGGCACCCACGGTGGGGTTGTATTCAGAGACATGGCGACGGAGCGCTTCGGTGATTTCGCTCGCGCTAATGGTCAACTCAGACATCGTTGTTCCTTTTCTTAGTTACTGACGGTCAAGACTGCGGGACGGGATACAGCCAGAGCATCTTTGAGGCTCTGCAAGCGACCACGGGTAGTGGCGTCGAGTCGCATGTCGCCGACGTGGACAACCACACCAGCGAGCAACGACGGATCGATCTTGATTTGAAGGTCAACGTTGTGACCAACCATGGCGGTGAGGGCGGAAGCCAGCTCAGCGCGCTCGGAGTCCGAGAGGTCCTTAGCGGCGTGGACCTTGGCGACTCGCCAGTCACGGGCGCGAGCCACGTGGTCGACGAGGAAGTCCAGCGTGCCAACAACGTCACGGGCGCGACCGCCCTCAATGACGTAGAGGGCAATCGCCACGGCTTGGGCGTGAGCTCGGCCACCAATGAGTGACTGCACGACGGCCTGACGCGCGGCGATGGTGACGTCGCGGTCGGTCAAGAGACGGCGGAGCTCATCGGTGCTCTCGATGGTGCGAGCCCAGCGGAAGAGATCGTCTTCAATCTGCTCCATGTCCACGGGGGTCAAGCGAGCGAGACGAGCGTCGGCAAAGCCAGCGACGCGACTGCGCGCCATGGTGAGACCGAGCGATGATGCGGCCACGAGTCCATCGCGGCGGAACGTCTCAACAAAGACTGCGAGATCGTGCAACGAAGTGTTGGCGTCTTGGGCCGGTGAAACTCGGATGGCGTAGGTCGCCAACTGCAGCGACACGGCGTCGACCTTGCCCTGGAGAACATCGGCCAGCACAGCGGCCCGGATGATGCCTGGCACTGAAGTGTCCGTCATCGCACCCCGTAGTTGGGGGTTGATGTCAGAGGCCGTGTCCAGTGCCGCGAGGTCGTTGGAGACGACCGTGGTGGTCGCCGTGTCGATCTCGCTCAGCACGGATGCGGCGTAGCCTTCAATGGTGGGCAGCATTTCGAGTCCTACCGAGCGTCAGCGTTCAGCGCTGAAACTGCTTCGCGGATGAGGTCCTGGTGGGCATTTTGGTCCACTTCACGACCGACAATCTTGGCGACGAGGTCGAAGGTGACTTCGCTCATGCGAGAACCAGCTTCTTCCACGGCACGCTGCTTGGCGGCGGCGACTTCACCCTGAGCGGCGGCGATGAGGCGGTCGTATTCAGCCTTGCCTCGGCCAGCGGAGTCGTCCTTGATCTGGTCCGACAACAACTGGGCGTTCGCCACAATCTGGCGGCCCTGCTCACGAGCTTCGGCCAACACGCGCTCACGCTCTTGGGCGGCCTCGTTCGCGGCCTCTTGGGCGCGTGAAGCAGCTTCGAGGGAGGTGCGAATCTTGTCTTGACGGTCCTCGAGGGACTTCATGATTGGGGGCAACGCCTTCTTGGCAATAAGTACCACGATGGCGACAAACACCAATAGCTCCACTACGAAGGTGCCATTGGGTATTAAGAAGATGCCTGAGAGCATGTCGAACTTTCTCTTCGTCCTAGTGATTTATGAAACCGCACGGGGTGGGGGTGCGACGCACCCCCACCACACGAGCGATAACTAGATCGACTGGAAGACGTAAACGAACAGAACTACGAAAACGAGGTTGATGAAGTACATAGCTTCAACCAGACCGACGGTCAGGAAGAAGTAGGTACGAGCCTTGCTTTCGATTTCGGGCTGACGAGCGATTGCAGCGATGGTCTGGCTACCGGCCATACCGTCACCCAACGCCGCGCCAACAGCGCCAAGGCCGAGGGCGAGGCCGCCGCCGACGAGGGCGCCAGCAACGCGTACTGCGCTTGCCATTGAGTCAGTGTTTGCCATTTTCTTTTCTCCTTAGTGAGTTTTAGTGAGAGCTTTGTAGTTCGTGGACTTCATCTGCGTGCTCGTCGTCGTGATGGCTCATCGCCATTCCGAAGTAGAGGATAGTTAGCAGCATGAAAATAAAGGCCTGAATGACGCCGATACCCATATCGAAGGGCTTCCAGATCAGTTCGCCGAAGGGCAGGGCGTAGATCGGGAGCAGGGTGGTCATAACCATGATCATCAACAGACCGGAGAACATGTTGCCGAAGAGTCGGAAGGTCATGGTGACGGGCTTGATGATTTCTTCAATCAGGTTGATGGGGGCCAGGGCCTTGAAGGGCTGGAAGAAGTGGGCGGCGTAGCCACCAATACCGCGAGCGCGGATTGATTCG
>JBAXMO010000154.1:0-2639 GCA_037134255.1 Actinomycetes bacterium
CCCGATCGACAGGATGCGTCGCTTGTCGGTGCGATCACCCAGGGCCCCGCCCCAGAGTGAGCCCCAGATAAGAAAGGGGAGTTGAAAGAGCGAGACGAGACCAACCCAGAGACTGGAGTGGGTCAGTTGGTACACCTGGTAGGCAATGGCCACAACGGTGAGTTGGTTACCTAGCATCGAGGCCAAGTGGCCGGTGAAGAGCAGGCGAAAATTACGGCTCTCCCGCAGGGGAGTTACATCTACGAAGAGTCGAGCCACGGATAAACCATACGGCGGCTCGAGAAAGAGGCTCGGTTTCCAACTACCCTCTCACCATGGACGTTTTGGACTTCGTCGACCTCGAGCGCTTCCCAATTACGGATCTGGACTCCCCACGGGGCCAAGTCGTCATTGCGCAAGCTCGCCAGCAGGTGGCCTCACTCGGTGCGGCTGAACTCTCCGGCTTTGTAACGGACGCCGGCGTAGCCGCTCTCGTGCGTGACGCCGAAGCACTGGCCGAGCGAGCGCACCCCTCGGGTGGCATGGGCACGGCCTACCTCGAGACCCCGAGTGACGAGTGGCCCGAAGGTCACCCCCGACGTCACCGCATGAAGTTTGGCGTGCGAGCGGTCGGGTACGACATCATTCCCCGCACTTCACCACTGCGCCAACTCTACGAACACCCCCTGGTGACGAACTTCATCGAAACGATTTTGAATCGCGGCCCCCTCTTTCACTACGCCGATCCCTGTGGCGCCCTCAACCTGGCCGTGATGGCCGAGGGCGACGAGCTGCAGTGGCACTACGACCAGACCGACTTCGTGGTCTCGCTCGCTATTCAAGACGCCGAAACCGGTGGTGACTTCGAGATGGTCCCCAAGCTTCGTTCGGCCGACGACGAGCAGTACGACCGAGTGAACCAGGTCTTTAGCGGCGATCACCGTGAAGTAGTCACGCTCGCCATGACGCCCGGCACGTTGCTGGTCTTTGAAGGACGCAACTCGCTCCACCGCGTCTCACCCATCAAGGGTGACACGTTGCGTCACGTTGGCCTCTTGGCCTACGACACCAAGCCCAACACGGTCTCGTCTGAACATCTGCGAATGAATCGCTACGGCCGCACCGAAGTCTTCGCCGAGCCACCGACCACGTGGCCCGTCGTATGACGACCTACTACGGCGAGGCCTACGCCGGCCAGGGCGTTAACGGGGCTCACCCCAACACGATGTTGGGGCCCAAGGGCAGTGCCGTGGAAACGGCCTGGGCCACCGCGCTCGCAACTCCGCGCGAAGGTCACAGTTCGTTCGTTGTAATTGCCCGGCCGAATCAGCCCGTCCTGCCCATGACGCTCTTTGTTAATAAGGCCACCATCGCTTCTGATCGTCACGCCTCCCTCACGTGGGGTGCGGCCCAGTTAGGCGTGGCCAGTGGGGTGCTCGATGCCGTGGCCGAAGGGCTGATTGATCCGGCGGAGGCACCCAAGCTGTTGCTCATTGCGGCGGTGTGGGTCGACCCCAAGGCCGACGACGACGACGCTATTTACGAGAACAATCGTTTAGCGATTACCGAATCAATCCGCCGGGGTTTCACTCTGGCGGTGACTGACGAGCTCTTAGAACTCCGTCACCATCCCATGAACGGGTACTACAACCCTCGGGCCTAGTTGGCGAGTGCGGCCAGGGCCTGGTCGACGTGGGCGTTCATGTTGAACTCAGAACTAATCACGGCGCGAATCGTGCGGTCCTGGTTAATAACGAACGTGGTCCGCTTGACCTTAAGTAGACCAATAGCCCGCTTGACGCCGTAGGACTTAGCCACGGCACCGTCGGTGTCGGCGAGCAGGGGGTAATCAAAGTTGTGCTGGGAGGAGAACTCGGCCTGCTTGGCCACGTCGTCCATGGAGATACCGACGCGTTGGGCGTGAAAGTCAGCGAAGGCCGAGGCGTTGTCCCGGAAGGAACAGGCTTCCTTCGTGCAGCCCGACGTCATGGCGGCGGGGTAAAAGAAAAGAACTACCGGACCGTTGGTAAGAAGTGAGGACAGTTGTTGGGTCTGTCCGGACTGGTCGGTTAATGAAAAATCGGGGGCGAGTTCACCTTGGCGCATGGCCCAAGGTTAGGTCACGGATCGAGTCGAAACCCGACGCCGCGAATGGTGAGCAGATGAACGGGGTTGCCCGGATCAATTTCCAACTTTTGGCGTAACCGCTTCACGTGGGTGTCGAGCGTGCGGGTGTCGGCGAGGTCGCGGCCCCACCAAATCTCGTCTAGACACTCGTCTCGCGTAACGACCTGGCCGAGGCGGGAGGCAAAGAGGGCCAAGAGATCAAACTCCTTGCGGGAGAGTTCGAGTTCGACGCCGTCACGCACCACGGAGCGGCGAATCGTGTCAATCCGAAACTCACCGATGCTCATGATCACGTCGCTGGCCGGCTCGGCGCCACTGCGACGAAGCACGGCCCGGATCCGGGCGATCAGTTCGCGAAGTCGGTAGGGCTTGGTGACGTAGTCGCTGGCCCCGAACTCGAGACCCAAGATCACGTCAACTTCTTCGGACCGGGCCGTCACCATGATGATTGGCACGGCCGACGTGGCGCGCAACTCGCGACAAAAGTCGATGCCGCTCCCGTCGGGGAGCATGACGTCGAGCAACAGAATGTC
>JBAXMO010000155.1:0-2639 GCA_037134255.1 Actinomycetes bacterium
GTATCTTGGCCCCGATTCCTGGTCGCTCGGCTATTGGTGTCGAAGTTCCAAACCGTCAGCGCACGCTCGTCTCTCTCGGCGACCTGCTCGCCTCCGAAGAAGCTGTTTCGGCGACTCACCCTCTCGACGTGCCGCTCGGTCGTGACATCTCGGGTCAGACTGTCGTTATCAACTTGGCCGAGATGCCCCACGTGCTCATCTCTGGTGCCACGGGTGCCGGAAAGAGTTCATGCATCAACTCGCTCATCACCTCGCTCGTTATGCGGGCCACTCCTGATGAAGTTCGCATGATTCTGATTGACCCCAAGCGAGTCGAGCTCGGACAGTACAACGACCTGCCGCACTTGCTGACCCCAGTCGTCGTCGACCCTCGCAAGGCGGCTGGTGCGCTGCACTGGGCCGTCAAAGAGATGGAGCGTCGCTACGACATCTTGGCCGAAAACGGCGTGCGTGACATCACGAGCTACAAAGAGATGCTGGCCAAGGGTCAGATTGAAGTTGCACCCACCGACGAAGAGATCGGTGCTGAGATTCTCGAGCGCGTGACTGGTCTCGAGACTGACTTGCCACCGAGCGGTCCCGAAGAGTTCCCCTACATCGTCATCGTGGTCGATGAGCTGAACGACTTGATGATGGTGGCGGCCCGTGACGTGGAAGAGTCCGTGGTCCGCATCGCTCAGATGGCCCGAGCGGTCGGTATCCACTTGGTGCTCGCAACTCAGCGTCCCAGCGTGGACGTCATCACTGGCGTTATCAAAGCCAACGTGCCGAGCCGTATGGCCTTCGCCGTTTCCTCGCTGGCCGACAGTCGCGTGATCTTGGACCAGGCCGGTGCCGAACGTCTCATCGGCAAGGGAGACATGCTCCTGCTCACCGCATCGTCCAACGTCTCTCGTCGCCTCCAGTCGCCGTGGGTCTCAGAAGACGAAGTGCGCAATATCGTCGACACCTGGAAGAACCAGGGCGGTCGGCCTGAAACGGGTGCCAGTTTGGAACTTGAAGCAGTCGCCGTTGGCGGGGGATCATCCTCATCAGGTGGTGGCTACATGGGTAACGAGGACGATGATGACGAGGCCTTGCGTCAGGCCCGTGACCTTGTTATTCGAACCCAATCGGGATCTGTTTCAATGCTCCAGCGGAAATTGCGCGTCGGTTTCGCTCGCGCCGGGCGCCTCATGGACATGCTCGAAAACGAAGGGACCGTTGGACCCGGCGAAGGCTCCAAGTCTCGCAAGGTCCTTATTACCCAAGAAGAGCACGAAGCGCAAAACGGCTAACGCCTACGCTTAGAGCATGCGAGTACGTGTTCCAGCCAGTTCGGCCAACCTCGGCCCGGGATTTGATGCACTCGCCATTGCTCTTGATATTCCAATCGAAGTCTCCGTCGAGTTGGCTGATCAGCTCGCCTTGAGTGCCGAAGGATTCGGCTCCGAGCTGACCGATCCGACCAAGCACCTCGGGGTGGCCATCGCCAGCGAAATCTTGGGCCACCAGAACTTCGCCCTCCGCATCAAGTCCTCGATTCCTCTGGCGCGTGGTTTGGGCTCCTCGGCCGCCCTGGCGGTCGCTGTAGCCAAAGCGGCCGGGTCCCTAGACCCACTGGCCCTTGGTACTCGTATTGATGGGCACGCTGAAAATGCTGCAGCTTCGCTGTTCGGTGGCTTCGTGACGGCCTCAGTCGAGGGCGACGAGATCTTCGTGGCCTCCCTGCCGCTCGACCCCGCTCTTCGTTTTGTCGTGGTGATTCCCGAGCGCGAACTCGCTACTGCTGACGCCCGGCGCGTCCTCCCGAGCGCTGTCTCGTATCACGCCGCCGCCTTCAACCTCTCTCGTGTGGCGCTCCTGACGGCCGGCCTGGCCGATCACACGTTGCTCCAGGCCACGGCCATGGACGACCGACTCCACCAACCCTTCCGCATGAGCCTCTTGCCGTTTGCTGCCGACGTGCTGCGCGGGACTCGCGAAGCCGGAGCATTGGCATCGTGCTGGTCGGGTGCCGGCTCGACCATGCTGGCCGTGTCAACCGCCTCAACGGCCACTGCAGTAGCGGAAGCGGCTCGCAGCGTCCTCCACCGACACTCGGAACCAGGGACGGTCCAGATAGTCGAAGCCGATCGCCGCGGACTCCAAGTTCTGTGACGCTCGCCAGACTGGCTCGGCCTCCTAAGAGCGCGGCCGGAGCCGGTGGCATGGTGCTCCTGGGCGCCCTCTTTGTTCAGTATTCTGCAGCCCTCGTCGCTCCGATATTCGTCGTAGTGGGAGCGGCAGCGACGAGTGCCTGGCGGTTCAGTGTTGGTGCCCTCGTCCTACTCGCCTTAGCTCGACCCAAGGTGTGGCGATGGACGCGCCGGCAGTGGGTTGGTGCTTTTGCGCTGGGTATCTCCACGGCCTTTATGAACCTCTGTTTCTTCCAGGCCATCGACCGCATCAATCTCGGCACGGCCGTTGCGATTGAGTACCTCGGTCCGTTTCTCGTCGCAGCACTTGGCAAGCGATCGCTTCGCCATGTTGCGTTCGTCCTCGTGGCGGCACTCGGTGTCTTGGCGCTGGCTCGTCCTGGTGGTGATGTATCTGTCACGGGCCTCGTCTTTGCGGCCTTGGCCGGCGTGGGTTGGGCCGGCTACGCCTTCGCTTCGTAC
>JBAXMO010000156.1:0-2525 GCA_037134255.1 Actinomycetes bacterium
AAACAATTTAGAAAATTTTTCGTAACAAATTAAATTGCATTCAAGTGGAGCTGGGACATTCCCAACTGTTCCCCGTATTTACAGGCCAGAAGGTGCTTTGGAGGACGGTTACGCCTACGGGTTACGCCAGCTGCACTCCGAGAAGGTTCCGCCGGTGGTAACGTCGTTCGCCTTGCCAAAGAACAGAGGAAGACCATGATCCGTTCCACCAGTCGACGCAGACTCACAGTTTTAGCATTCGCAACCTGCATGGCACTTGTTGCCGGCGCGTGTGGCAGCGACGAGCAAGCAGCGACGTCGGGCGCCACGATGGTTCCGACGACAACGATGGCTCCGCCGACCACGGTGTACGCACCCGATGAGTCCATTCAGGAGACCGTCAAGGACCTCATCGACAAGGGCTTGCCCTCAGGTGCCTACGCCTTTACTGCCTACTCGCAGCCCTTTGCGAGTCTGCTGCAACAGCTGGCGGGCCCCGGTCCAGTCACGCTTTTCCTCCCGTCAGACCAAGCTTGGAAGACATTCTTGGCGGTGACCGGTCTGGATGAGCGGACAACATTCGAGGATCCAGTGCTCATGGAGAAGATCCTCTCCTATCTCGTGGTGACGACCAATCGGTACACCGATGAAGACCTCCTCAAGATGGACGGTCAGGAGCTCACCACGTCGGGTGGGCAAACGCTGCGGGTGACCACCCAGTTCGGGCAGGCCTTCCTTCCGGGCCTCAACGCGATCACAACCCCCCGCCAACCACCCGGCATGACTGCAGTGACTGGCGGGCTTGCAGCCCGGAACGGCTTCATCCACAGCATCAACTGGGTGCCGTTGCCGTTTGACGAACTGCTCCCACTCATGAACTGCCCGGACGGCAAGTTCGGGTGTATGAACCCGAACGAACTCGACCCGCAATTCGTCGGTTACTGCGTTCCGAAGAACACCAACAAGGCGTGCATCTCGCTGAGCGACGCTCCCGCCACGTCGGTTCGACCCACGACCGTCAGCCCAGTGACGACCGAACTCCCCGACCTTGCCGTGATGGAGAGTGCCTGGGATCAGGCGAACTGGCCGGGTCAGCAGTTCGGCATATTCCTGGAGGCGCTCAAGGCCACTGGGCTGGAGAGTGTGCTGCAGGGCGACGGTCCGGTGACCGTCTTCATTCCACCGGATGCCACCTTCAAGGCATTTTTCGACGTCATGGGCGTGACGAAGGAGCAGGTGTTCGGCGACAACGAGCTCCTCACCAAGATCATTTCGTACCTCGTGGTGACCGGCACCAACCGCTACACCGACGTAGACCTCCTGGGGACGAACGGTCAGGAACTCACGACGCTTGGTGGGGCCAAAATGTTGATCACCGCCAAGTACGGCAAGATCTTCCTTCCCGGCGTCAACCCCTTTCCCGACATCTCGCAGGGTGGTCCTCTCACCAATGTGTACGGTGCCTATCGGGCGAGGAATGGCTTCGTCCTCGTCATCGACTGGGTCCCACTGCCGCCCGACGTCAAGGTCGCGCAACTCCTGAAGTGTCCGTCCGGGCCTTACGGCTGCGTGCCGGTAGCGCCGGAGTCGCTCGAGTTGTCTCGGCCGGGTTACTGCGTCGAGACGAAGCCGCTGTACGGGTGTCTGGCGTTGGGCAAAGAGTAAGCCGGGCGTCGAGAGCCCAGTACATACTGGAATAGTGGAGCTGGGGGGAATCGAACCCCCGTCCATCAGCCGTTGAGCGCCCGTGATACGACTATTCCCACTTCAACGCTACGCAGCGTTACCGGCGGGTCGGCTACTCATGCACTAGGTGCACAAGTCGCGGAATGACTTTCCATTCGGTCATCGGTCTTTCTCGACGTCAGCATTCTTTCTCGCTGTCATTCCCCGCTTCTGTTGCCGGGCTGCGGTGAATTGGCCCCGTGCGACCTTGCGGCTCACGATTGCTCTCCGACCGCAATTAAGCGGCGAGAGCGAACTGCTTGTTGGCAGTTATTTTTTTGCCCCGTTTTACGAGTCTGAGCAACTCGAGTCGCACGCTCGAACATCGAATCTGACGTCGAAACCTGTCAGCCCCTTTGAACTTACGTAACGACCAAAGTCTACGACACGAGTGTTGCATTTTGTTAATTTATTTTGATTCATAATGCACTCGACCATGCAGAGATACCCGAAAACGTTCCTCGCTGACGAATCTGCTTGAACCTAGTTAATGGCGAGCCATGCTTGGTAGCCACCGATCATGTCTGCAGCTTGGTGCAATCCGAGTTTTTGAAGCACGGCAGCAGCGAGGCTCGAGCTGTATCCCTCGTTGCAAACAACCACGATGCGAATGTCGTAGCCGGTAACTTGCGGTATTCGATGTTCGCTACTTGGGTCGAGTCGCCATTCGAGAACATTGCGGTCAATCACGATTGCGCCAGGCAGATCTCCATCGCGCTGACGTTGTTCAACCGGACGTATATCAACAATTAGGGTTCCATTTTCTCGTTCGCCGGACAACTGTTCTGGCGTGACTCGCAACAGTGACTGTCTTGCTTCGG
>JBAXMO010000157.1:0-2507 GCA_037134255.1 Actinomycetes bacterium
GATATGATAGTTGAGTATGCTTGAACTTGCCATCCTGGGACTGCTCATGGACCGTGATCACCACGGTTACGAAGTCCGCGCCCACCTGCGCGACCGTTTGGGTCTGGGTGCTAACATCTCCTTCGGCTCTATTTACCCAGCCTTGGCCCGCCTCGAGCGCGAGGGTTTGGTCGAAGTTGCCGTCACCTCCGCGACGAAGGTCAGCACCCTGTCCACCGGATCGCTGTCGGGCGAGCGTGCATCGCTACGGTCGCTTCGCGTCACCCCGGGACTCAATCGCAAGAGTCGCAAGGTCTACCAAATCACCCCGCGGGGCCGCGAGGAGTTCGCCCATCTGCTCGCCGACCCCGCCACCTTGAACGACGGGAAGAATTTTTCGATGCGTATGGCTCTGGCTAAGTACCTAGCCCCGAACGCCCGCGTTGGTTTACTCGAGCAGCGACGTAGCAGCCTGTGCGCTCGACTCGGTGAAGCCCGCCAATACGCCTCGAACGACGAGCTCGACACCTACGCCCGGAGTGTGATGGAACACGCCGTGCAGGGCGTCGAACTGGATATCGCGTGGATCGACACTTTGTTGGCCACGGAACGTAGTAACCAAATCAACCTCGCTCCAGAAGCGAACTAGGAAAGGAGCTCCATGGAAAAAATCCGTGTAGCCATAGCGGGTGTGGGCAACTGTGCCAGTTCACTCATTCAAGGTGTTACGTACTACCACAACGCAACGCCCGGCGACCACGTCCCCGGACTGATGCACGTGGAGCTGGGTGGATACCACGTTCGTGACCTCGAATTCGTGGCCGCCTTTGACGTCGACGCCTCCAAGGTGGGCAACGACCTGGGCAAGGCCATCGAAGGTGGTCAGAACAACACCATCAAGTTCGCCGACGTCGGTGCCCTCGGTGTCGTGGTTCAGCGAGGCCCCACGATGGACGGCCTCAACAAGTACTACCGTGCCGCCATTGAAGAATCTCCGGTCGAGGCCGTCGATGTGGCGCAGGCCCTGCGTGACGCTCGGGCCGACGTGCTCGTCTCCTACCTGCCCGTCGGATCAGAGGACGCGCAGCGTTACTACGCCCAGTGCGCCATTGACGCGGGCGTCGCCTTCGTGAACGCCATTCCCGTCTTCATCGCTTCGGACCCAACCTGGGCCACCAAGTTCCGTGACGCCGGCGTGCCAATTATCGGCGACGACATCAAGAGTCAGGTGGGCGCCACTATTGTCCACCGCGTCCTGGCCCGTCTCTTCGAAGACCGCGGCCTCGCCCTGGACCACACCTACCAGCTCAACGTGGGTGGCAACATGGACTTTAAGAACATGCTCGACCGCGACCGACTCGAGTCCAAGAAGATTTCCAAAACCCAGGCCGTGACCTCCCAATTGGAGATCTCCAACATGTCGGCCGACGACATCCACATCGGCCCGAGCGACCACGTGCCGTGGTTGAAGGACCGCAAGTGGTGCTATATCCGCATGGAGGGCCGCAACTTTGGTGACGTTCCTCTCAACTTGGAGCTAAAGCTCGAAGTGTGGGACTCACCCAACTCGGCGGGCGTCATCATTGACGCTGTTCGCTGCGCCAAGGTGGCCATGGACCGTGGCGTCGGTGGACCCATCATGGGCCCCTCGGCTTACTTCATGAAGTCGCCTCCGGTGCAGTACCACGACGACGTCGCACACAACATGGTCGAAGACTTCGCCGACCGTGGTGCCGACAACCCCGTCTGGCCCTAGAACCTTTCTGCCACTAGTAGTCCTCGCCGGTGACGAGCGAGCAAGTCGGGAAGTTCGTGGACGTCGGATTCGTTACGTCCCTCACTCTCCGGCAGAGCGCCGCGTGCATCACGAACTTATGGGCTGGCAATTGTTACCCGTCGCACGCAATACCACTGGTAACACCCAAGACCGGAAGCCTAATTTTGTGGAGTTGGACCGGTACGCAGGGCGCAAAGAGTGACACGGGCGTAAACCTTCCTAGCGGTGTCTTCTGGGTAACGGTTATCTGATCACGACCGAAGCCGACCCGAGCGGTGCCGCTTGTCCCAACGGACAGAGGCACGGTTCGGGCGAAGCCACTAGGTCGTTCTAATCCACGTGCGCAGCGCAGTTGCGCGGCCGGCAGTTAAAGGGTGTAAGAATTAATCCATGAAAGTTAACGGCTACCAAATAGAGCCCGGTGCCCGACTGAGCGGTGCCAACTTGATTGGTGCCAACCTGAGCGGTGCCGACTTGAATGGTGCGAGTCTTTATAGTGCCAGCCTGGACGGTGCCAACTTGATTGGTGCCAACCTGAGCGGTGCCGACCTGTGGCGTGCCAAACTGTGGGGTGCCGACTTGAATGGTGCGAACCTGAGCGGTGTCGACCTGAGCGGTGTCGACCTGAGAAGCGTCAACCTGAGCGGAGCCGACCTGAGCGGAGCCGACCTGAGCGGAGCCAACCTGAATGGTACCGACCTGAGACATGCCAACTTGAGCGGTGCGAACCTGAGCGGTGTCGACCTGGGCG
>JBAXMO010000158.1:0-2462 GCA_037134255.1 Actinomycetes bacterium
TTATTTCCAGTGCGTTACGGAAAAGTGACGGCAACATCAATTGCAAAACATTTTCCAGGGCTGTTTCGTAGAGTGACACTGTGAACCAAGCACCCCTCAGCCGCGAAGCAGTCCTCTCCGAACTTGAACGTCGTCGATCACTCGATCCCGACATCCACGCCGGTCGCCTCTTTGGACTGGTCTACCCCTCGGGACGTGAAGACGTCGAAGAGCTCATCCGTGATGTCTACGAGTCGTTCCTCTTCCACAACGCTCTCAACCCATTGCGGTTTCCCGAACTCAATACCATTGAGCGCGAAGTCATTCAGATGACGGCCGATCTCCTCCACCGCACGCCCACCGAGCGCCACGCCGGCTCTGTGACTTCTGGAGGCACCGAGTCGATTTTGATGTCGATGCTCGTTAACCGGGCGCGAGCTCAAGCTCGCGGCATCAAGGCCCCCGAGATCTTGGCCCCCGCCTCCGCACACCCGGCCTACGCCAAGGCCGGTCACTACTTCGGCATGAAGTTGGTCCAGATTCCTCTCGATGAGAACTTCCGGGCCGACGTGGCCGCCGCCCGGGAACTGGTCAATCCCAATACGGCCGTCATTGTGGCCAACGCCTACTCCTACCCGCACGGCGCGATGGACCCCATTGAAGAGTTGGCCGCGCTGGCGGCCGAGAATGGCATTGCCTGTCACGTCGACGCCTGCATTGGCGGCTTCGTACTCCCCTTCATGGAGAAACTCGGCATCGAGATACCCCTCTGGGACTTTCGGGTTCCCGGCGTCACTGAAATCTCCGTAGATATTCACAAGTACGGATTCGCCCCTAAGGGATCCTCGGTCATCTTGCATCGCGATGACGACTGGGCCTGGCTCCAGACCTACTTCTACTCCGAGTGGGGCTCTGGCCTTTACGCCACCCCGGCCATCGCCGGGGCTCGCGCAGCCGCTCCGGTAGTGGCCTCGTGGGCCATCATGAAGTATCTCGGTGTTGACGGCTTCACCGAAATCACCGCCACCTTGGTGGAGGCCACCAACCGACTTCGTACCGCGATTGATGCAATCGACGGCATCGACGTAGTTGGCGAACCTATCGGACCACTACTGGCCCTGTCGAGTTCGACCCTGGACCTCTTTGGGGTTGGTGACGCCTTAGAGGCGCGCGGTTGGCACGTGAATCGCAACTCCGACCCGAAGGGTCTGCACCTGATGCTCTCGCCGGTACACGCCCCACTGATTGATGAGCTCATTGCCGATATTCGCGGTGCGGTTGCCAACCACCAGGCCAGCACGTCGGACGAGGTTCGCTACTCCTAGGAGAACTTCATGTGGTCGTTAACACGACGCAGGCGAAAGAGTGCGGTATCTAAGAAGTAGTTCTGATAGAGACGCCACGGCATCTTCGTACCTTGCTTCGGCAACTGATTCGCGGCGCGGGCAATGTATCCCGAGGCCAGTTCAATGTAGGGAACGTCCGAGGTACCGCTGCTTGGAAACTCCGGCGTGCAGGTCTGCTTCTTTTGCCGCTTCATCTCGTTGAGCAAACGGCAGATGTAGCGGGCCGTGAGGTCGGCCTTGAGTGTCCACGAGGCGTTGGTGTAGCCAAAGGTCATGGCCAAGTTGGGCACGCCCGTCAGCATGATGCCCTTGTAGGCCACAGTTGACGAAATATCGAGCGGAGTGCCGTCGAGATCAAGAGTCATCCCCCCGAGCATCTGGACTGAAAGGCCGGTGGCCGTCACGATGATGTCGGCCGGAATCTCGGCACCCGACTTCAATACAATCCCGTTAGACGTGAAGCGCTCGATGTGTTCGGTGACTACTTCCACTGTTCCGGCACTGATGGCGGCGAAGAGATCTCCGTTGGGCACGAGGCAGAGTCGTTGGTCCCACGGGTTGTAGGCCGGCGAAAAGTGGGTGTCAACATCGAAGCCTTCGGGCAACGCGTCGATGGCTCCCTGGCGCAGAGCCTTCTTGATTACTTCGGGACGGCGACGACTGAGCTGGAAGGCCAGCGTGCTGAGAGCCACGTTCTTCCAGCGAATAAGACGGAAGGCCGTTTTGGACGGCAATTTCGATTGGAGGAAGTTGGCGAAGGCGTCGACGTCCGGCCGAGCCGCCACGTAAGTTGGTGAGCGCTGCAGCATCGTTACGTGTTCGGCCGTCTGGGCCAGGGCCGGCACCAGCGTCATCGCGGTGGCGCCACTACCAATAACGACGACGCGCTTACCTTCGATTGCCAAGTCTGCGGGCCAGAACTGGGGGTGCACAATTTGACCGGCGAAGGACTCTTCGTTTTCAAAGTGAGGACGGAACCCTTCGTCGTAGCGGTAGTAGCCCGTGTTACCCCAGAGGAAGTTGCACTTGATAGTGCGCTCCGCTCCCGTCTCGCTGTCTACGAGTCCGACTGTCCACTTAGCCTCACCCGAATGCCAACTGGCCGAGGTCACCTTGGTGCTGTACTGAATCTTCTCT
>JBAXMO010000159.1:0-2443 GCA_037134255.1 Actinomycetes bacterium
GGCGATCTTGGAAGGCTGAGAGGCGGAAGAACCAGTTCTCTTCTTCCATCTCCACCACGGGACGGCCGTGCACCGGACAGTTGCGGTCGGTTAAGGCCTCTTCGGTGAAGTAGTCCTCGCAAGAAACGCAGTAGAGACCGCGGTAGTAGTCCTTGTAGATGTAACCGTTGTCGTAGATCGCCGTCAGAAACTTCTGCACCGTTTCGTAGTGACGGGGTTCAGTTGTCCGGATGAAGTCGTCATAGGAGATGTTGAGGTCGTCCCACGACGCGCGGAATCGGGCTGATGTCTGATCGGTCCAGGTCTGAGGTGAGACCCCGTTGCGCTCGGCCGCTTCGGCCACTTTTTGCCCGTGTTCGTCAGTACCGGTAAGGAAAAGAGTCTCGTCACCAACCTGACGGTGCCAGCGGGCCATGGCGTCGGCGTTGACCGTGCAGTAGGCGTGGCCAACGTGCGGGGCATCGTTGACGTAATAGATAGGTGTCGTGATGTAGAAACGACTCACCCTGTAAGGGTACTGACTGATTAGGGCTTGGCGGTGCGCCGTTGGAGCGCGAGTTCGTAAACGAAGCGATGTGGAACACCTAACGCCGCACTGACCTGGGTCGCCACATCACGAACCGTGGCGCCGTCGGCGAGGGCATCGTCAATGGCGTCAAGAACCACAGCCTCGCTCACGGGGGCGGGGGCTGGCGAACCGGCCATCACCACGGTGATCTCCCCTTGGAGTTCGCTATTGGCCAACGAGGCGCTCAACTCAGCCGCCGTGCCGCGGAGAACCTCTTCATGCAACTTCGTCAGTTCACGCACAATGGCGACCGAGCGATTAGGCCAACGACCGGCCAACTCGTTCATAGTGGCCGCAATGCGTTTGGGTGACTCGTAAAAAACGATGGTGCGTTGCTCACTATCCCAGGCATTGAGCCACGCCGCACGGTCTGAACCTTTACGCGGAACGAAACCCTCCATAACGAAGCGATCCGTTGGCAGTCCGCTGATACCGAGAGCAGCAATGACCGCTGAGACACCCGGGGTGGTCGACACGGTCAGTCCCGCTTCGACTACGGCGGCCACGACCCGACTACCCGGATCGCTGATGCCCGGGGTTCCGGCGTCAGACACGAGGGCCACTGTTTCGCCACGGGTGACGCGATCGATGATTTCACCGATCTGGCTCATCTCGTTATGTTCGTGCAGCGCAACGAGATGGGCCACTTTGAGCCCGTGGGCCGAATAGAGGGTGCGGGTGCGCCGGGTGTCCTCGCAGTAGACAACGTCCGCGCTTTGCAACGTTTCGAGGGCCCGTGGGGTGAGATCACCGAGGTTGCCGATTGGGGTGGCGACGATTATTAGCGCTCCACTCATAGCCCCATCTTTACCGACAACGACGGGAGTTTCGCCATGCCGGATTTCGCCCTCATCGAATTGCGATAAGGTCTAACCCTTATGTCAAAGCGAACCAACAAGCGCAAGCTGCGAGCCAAGAAGAAGGCCAACCACGGCAAGAAGCCGAACTGCGGTCGGGGCTAAGCCCTAACTCAGCCTTTTAGAGTCGCCCGTCCCACGCCACGCCTCGTTGCGTGAGCAATTGGACCAGCGGTGAAGGTGTGTCGGTGATAATTCCATCGACCCCAAGATCTAACAGTCGCTCCATCTCTGGAGTTTCATTAATGGTCCACACGTGCACGGCCAGACCGTGGTTGTGAGCCGCATCTATAAAGACTTGATTAACCACTTCGATCTCTCCGAATGACGTCGGCACCTGCAGTGCGATTGCGTCCATCGGAGGGGGCGTCTCTCCCCCAGCCACGGCAAAGAAGAACTTGGCCGTCTCCTGCGTTGCCGCACTCGTGAGGACTTCGGGTGCGAACTTTCTGAAGGCCGCAATGGCCTCATCGTTAAATGAGGCGACGATGACCGAGTCGGTGCGACCGAGGCGTCGAAGTTCGTTAGCGAGCAGTTCTTCGTAGGGCTCGACTTCAGGCGCGGTGCGCTTGATGTCCATGTTGAGCGGCACGCCAGGAAATGCTTCGGAGACCTCTTCGAGCGTGGCAATTCCGAAGGCCCGGTTGGTCGGGGCCTTGCCACGGTGAATGTATTCGTGATCGTCACGACCGGGCGTCGTTGCGTCGCCTTCGATCCACCAGTAGGCGTTATCCATTTCACGAATCTCGGCCAGAGTGAAGTTGCAGATTTCGCCGGCGTGATTGGTCGTGCGGTCCACGGTCTCGTCGTGGCAGACCACAATCTTGCGATCCTTCGTGGCGTGCACGTCGAGCTCAACGCCGGTCGCACCCAGCGCAATGGCCTGGCCGATCGCGTGGAGCGTGGAGGAGGGCCCTTCGAAAGCGCCGCCCTGGTGAGCGAATGCAACAACGCGACGATCAAGCCAAGGATTTTGCTTTGTCATTTGATGCCCTTCGTTTGTACGTAGTTCTTAAAG
>JBAXMO010000160.1:0-2419 GCA_037134255.1 Actinomycetes bacterium
GAAAATGGCAGCGGCGACCACAGTCGAAAAGACGATGTCGAGGTCGAGAGTGAGCCCAAGAATCGTTGCAGTGGGGTGGTGACCCACTTCAATGGTCTTAGCCGCGAACAGCATTCTCACTCACTTCCTCCTTGTTGTGCGACGACGCGCAGAACGTTAGCTACAAAAACGATTTGGAACAGCACCAGCCCAAACACAATACCTATTCCTAGGACGTGGTCACACATTACTGCGACACCAACAATAACGGTCATGATGCTCAGTCGTAACACTGTCTTGCCACCGAGTTGGCGGCGGATGGCTTTGGGGGTCTGCTCGCCCTTCATTTCAACCGTGGCCGTCTGGCGATCCAGGAAACGAAGGTTCGCAATGGCGAGGCCTACTCCCACCAGTAAACCCAGTGAACCCATGGGCGGAACGTTGAGTAACAGGGAGCCGAAGAAGGCGAGCGCAGCCACAATCAATGTCGCGATGGTCGTACGACGTAGGAGGCGAGGGAGGGTATTGGGGGTGAGGTTTTCGAGCATGGTGGGTACTTAGATCCAGCGTTTGACCAGTTGAACAACACTGAACACCGCCAACGACGTCCCTAAGAGTAGCCCCACGAGTAGGCCCCAGGGTGAAATACCCCACGCTCGGTCCGCCATCACACCGAGGAAAACCCCGAGGGCAACGGTACTCGCGATGGTGGCCCCCAAAGTAACGAAGGCGGCGATGCCGGGCAAATCCTTGGTTTTTCCAGTGGCTTTTTCACTCATGAGCGTCGTGGGCTACGAGCGAAATATCCTCAAGTTCCGGTTCGGGGGCACTGCGCAGACCCGGGTGAAACCAGGTGTAGAGGGCCATCGCCAGTCCCGCCACGCCGACCGGGATGAAGACGTTGATCTTTGGGAAAAATAGTGGGACGAGGACAAATGCGCTCAGGAGAGCTGACCAGAGCCACAGAATCGCCACCGTGCGACGGTGACCATGACCGAGGCGCATCAGTCGGTGGTGGATGTGGTTCTTGTCCGCCGTCTGAAAACTTTGGCCCGAGGCGGTTCGTCGAATAAAGGCCAATACGGCGTCGGTCAGGGGGACACCGAGGATGAAGACTGGGATGAGCAGTGGCGCAAAGAAGAAGAAGGTCACGCCGCTGGTGGGCGGCGTCCTCCCCCCGATCACCATGGTCGATGCGCTCATCAGTAGCCCCAGCATCAGCGCTCCAGCGTCGCCCATAAAGAGTTTCGCCGGGTGGACGTTGTCGGGGAGAAAACCCAGACAAATACCGCAGGTGATGGCCGCAATAAGCGGTCCCACATTGCTCATCGGTAGCAGGCCCAACTCTTCCAGTCGAAGCCCGTAGATGCAAAGTGTGCCCGAAGCAATGGCCACAATCCCGCCCGCCAGACCGTCGAGGCCGTCAATGAGGTTGATGGCGTTCGTGAGCGCAAAGACCCAGATGGCCGTGATCAGTGGGAGCATCGACGGTCCGAGCACAATAAAACCGGCCAAGGGTAATTTCAGCTGGTACATCGTGCAGCCAGAAAAATACAGAATGGTCGCCGCGAGCACCTGTCCGGCAACCTTGGCGGGCGGTGACATTTCACGAAAGTCGTCGACGAGACCAACCATGAAGATAAGCCCCGCCGCGAGCACGACTCCGAATACTTCGTTCGAAGAAGAGATGACCGTGCGTAAGGGGTTGAGGAGGGTCGCCGCCGTAGCGGCCACGCAGAGTCCGACGAACATCGCCGCCCCACCACCGTAGGGAGTTACTCGTTGGTGGACCTTTCGAAAGTCGGGTTGTGCGGTGTAGCCGACCCGCAGTGCAATAAGTCGCGCCGCTCGATTCGCCAGAATTGTCGTAAATATCGCTACGAGCAATATGACGACGTAGGGCGCAGCAATGCTCATGTTTTAGTGGGTCGTGAATGTGGCGTAGGGATTGAATGCTCCACAGATTTCGGCCACCTCATCGCGCACGCTGGCCAGCGCCGACTCGTCCGCGCGCCCGCGTAGGGCTCGGCTCATCAACTCGGCGATTGTCTGGAATTCGCTCGCTCCCATACCGGCCGTGGTCTGCGCTGGCGTTCCCAGTCGAAGTCCCGAGGTGATGAAGGGGCTACGAGGATCATCGGGGATCTGATTCCGGTTCGTCGTAATACCCGCAACATCGAGAACTTCCTGAGCAACTTTTCCGGTGAGTTCAGCGTCAAATTCCCGAAGATCAACAATGACCTGATGGTTGTCCGTTCCGCCTGAGACAATGCGGAAACCCTGCTGGCCCAAGGCCGCCGCGAAGACCCGTGCGTTCGCGACAACCCGGTCGGTATAGTCGCCAAAGGCGGGACTACTCGCCTCCTTGAAGGCCACCGCCTTGCCCGCGATGGAATGTTCGAGCGGTCCACCCTGCTGACCAGGGAACACGGCACTATCA
>JBAXMO010000161.1:0-2403 GCA_037134255.1 Actinomycetes bacterium
ATCCGGCGAGACCGAGAGTTAGACCGACCCCTAAACGGATGCGGTCAATATCGACCTTCCCCCAGAGCATGAGAACGGCCAATCCGAGAAAGATCACTGTGGCCGCGTAGCGACCCAGACCGAGAGCGCTCTGAAGCCCCGTCTCTATGACGTGACCAGTGGGACCTAGGAGTCCGATTTCGGCGAAGAGCACGAAAAAGCCCACCACTACGAGAGTCAAGATCCAGAGGTCGCGGCGGTGGCGGTCCCAGATACTCGTCTTCGCAGCGGCCTTGGTGGCTGCTCGTCCGCTGGCGCGGGCCGGCGCCTTCTTGGCGGGTTTCTTAGCGGCTGACACTTCCCCATTAATGTACCGAACAGGTGTTCAAAACGGGGGTATACCCGTAGGATTTGCGGGTGACTCGCCCCCTAGACCCAACCTCCATCGAGCTGGCCAGCCGCCTCGGCATCACTGCCAAGGTCGCCGTCGTGGCTGCGGCGGAACAGATTTCTCCCACCTTGCGAGCCATCACCTTGCGCGGCGTCAGCGAACTCGCCGGCGTCCCGGGTAACGACGTCATGCTCGAGGTAAGCCACAACGGTCGACCCATTCGCCGCCGCTACTCAGTGCGCTCAGTAAACACGGAGCTCGATGAGATTGTTCTCTGGATCGCCATTGGCCACCAAGGGCCCGGTGCCACCTTGGCCCGCGAAGTCCAGATTGGTGATGAACTCGATGTTGTTGGGCCCCGAGGCAAAATCCCGCTGGACCCTATGGCCGATTGGCACCTCTTCATCGGTGACGCCAGCAGCCTCGGCGCCTTCTATCGCATGGCCGAAAGTATCGAGGAGCCAGGCCGCGCCGTTTTCATTGTCGAGACGCCACACCCCGACGACGCCGTAACGCCGAACTTGCCGGAGGGCATTGGCGCCACGGGTATCTTCTTAGATCAGGACGCCTCGTTGAGCGACGCCAGTGCACTACTGCACGGACTCGCGGCCTTCGCATTCCCCCCTGATGAGGGTCACGCCTATCTCTTCGGCGAGTTCAACGCCATGAAAACCATGCGCACCGCACTGCTCGATCGAGGACTTAGTAACGAGCAGATCTCGGTGAAGGCATTCTGGCGAACCGGTTCGGCCAACGCCGACCACGGCGAACCCGATAAGTCTTAAAAGACGACGATGGACGACATCAGCACGGGCTGGCGTCGGAACCTTTGACCGACCAAGCGGCCCAGGGCACGTCGGGCTAGGCGATTGAGTTCTTCGCTGTCACGTACATCTTTCTTCAGAGCTTCTTCGAGCACCTGGGTGACTTCCTTAACAGCACTGGCCACGAGGTCCTTATCGCGCTCCCCCACAAACCAGCCACGGGACGTCACGGTGACGGGACTCTTGATCTTGCCCGTCGAGCGCTCAATGCCAGCTGAGACCAGCAGGGCACCGTGTTCGGCCAACATACGACGATCGGCCAGCGGGGTGTCGTCTAAGTCGCCGCCATCACCATCGATGTAGTGATAACCCGCAGGGATTGTGCCGGCGCGGCGTACGCCACGGTTTCTGACTTCGATCACGTCACCGTCTTCGCAGATCCAGATGCACTTGGTATCAAGTCCCATCGAAGCCGCGAGATCGGCGTGGTGCACCATGTGGCGGTACTCACCGTGAATCGGCACGAAGTAGCGGGGGCGCACCAGCTGGTGCAACGTCCGCAGTTCACCTTGTCGGGCGTGTCCGGAGGCGTGGACCGCTTCACGGCCCGAGTGGATCACTTCAGCCCCGAGGCGATGGAGGTCATCAATCACGCGACCGACACTCCACTCATTTCCGGGAATCGGGTGCGAGGACAGAATCACTGTGTCATCAGCGCCCACTTTGAAGAAGCGGTCATCGGCACGGGCCAATTTGGACAGAGCGGCCATGGGTTCACCCTGTGATCCAGTGCAGATTACGAGGACCTCGCCGGGTGGGTAGCGATCGAGATTGGTGGTGTCGATGAAGGTGATGCCTTCGGTGTTCAAAATCTTGAGGCGGCGACCCAACTTGGTGTTGGCCTCCATGCTGCGCCCGAATAGCACGACCTTGCGTTGTTGGTCCCGGGCAATATCCAAAATCTGCTGAATGCGGTGCAGGTGGCTAGCAAAACAGGCGACCACGAGTCGTCGATCTGGACGCTCGAGGAATAGTCGTCTTAGGGTGACGCCAACCGTCGACTCCGAGTCGGTGAAGCCTGGCTCTTCGGCATTGGTCGAGTCAGCCAACAGCAAGGTCACGCCGGCGTCGCCGAGGGCGGCCAGGCGGGCGACGTTGGTTCGCCGGCCGTCAATGGGGGTGAGGTCGAGTTTGAAGTCTCCCGAGTGCACAATGACGCCCACCGGGGTGTGCAACGCAATGGCGTGAGCGCTGGGCACCGAGTGCGTC
>JBAXMO010000162.1:0-2347 GCA_037134255.1 Actinomycetes bacterium
GCGTCAAAATCCAGAACTTTTTGTTGATGATCGCGTCGGCGATCGCGTCGGCGACCACTTCCGGCTCAATACCCGCCTTGACCACACTGGCACTCATATCGCCGAGTAGCTGCGCTTCGGGCGATTCGGCGTAGCTGCGAAGACCCGAGGGCATGTTGCGGGTCGACTCATGAATTCTCGTCTTGACGAAGCCCGGGCAGAGTGCCGACACCCCGACCGCCGACTCGCGCATCGCCAGCTCGTGGTAGAGCGACTCGGAAATACCGACCACCGCGAATTTGCTCGCGCAGTAGGCCCCCATTCCAGGGACTCCCCCCAAGCCAGCCAGGGATCCCGTATTCACCACGTGACCCTCGTTCTGCTCTAAGAAAATTGGCATGAAGGCATTAATCCCGTTTACGACGCCGTCAACGTTGACCGACATCACCCAGTCCCACACCTTCTTAGGTGTTCCAATAGTGGGTCCGGCGCCGACGCCGGCGTTATTGAAAATTACGTGGGCGCCGCCGAACTCGTCGAGGGCCGCGTCGCGTAGAGCGAGCACGTCGTCTTCTTTCGAGACATCTCCCGTCACGCCAATCACCTTGGCTCCGGTGTCGCGCAGTCGGCTGACGGCCTCCTGCAGCGGTCCCTCTTCGATATCGCCGAGCACCAAGTTGGCTCCGAGGGAAGCGAACTTATACGCGGTCGCGAGGCCAATGCCGCTGGCGCCGCCGGTAATAACGGTTGTCTTATTTTGCAGGTCCATACGACTCCTTAGTGTTCTGACATATCCTGACAGATTGTTAGCGCAAGGTGAGTTCTTGGCGGTACACCCGGGCCGGGCCTTGAGCCACGATGCGCTCGGCGATGGCGCGGAAGGCCAGCGCGGTTTCCGAGTCTGGGTGACTGACCATAATGGGTAGCCCCACGTCGCCACCTTCGCGCAGCGAGGGCTCGAGGGGAATCTGTCCGAGCAACGTGATGCCGAGATCGTCGGCCAGCCGCTGGCCGCCGCCCTGACCAAAAATTTCGTAGCGCTGGCCGTCATCACCGGTGAACCAGCTCATATTTTCAATTACTCCGCGCACCGCAAGCTTCAATTTCCTCGCGGCGTAGGCCGAACGTTGGGCCACTCGCTGGGCCGCGGCTTGTGGCGTCGTGACGACGTACATTTCAATTCGTGGCAGAATTTCCGACAGGGTTAAGGCCACGTCACCAGTACCGGGCGGCATGTCAATCAAGAGGAAATCTGGCTGATCCCACCAGGCCTCAGTAACTAATTGCTCGATGGCCTTGTGCAGCATGGGACCACGCCAAATCACGGGCTGCTCGTCGGGCACGAAGTAGCCCATCGACAAACAGCGCACGCCGTAGGCCAGGGTCGGAATGACCGTGTCGCCGAGGATGATTGGGTCGTGGGTGGCACCGAGCATTTTTGGGAGAGAGAAACCGTAGACGTCCGCGTCGAGGACGCCCACTTGCAGGCCGGCCGCCGCGAGCGCAATCGCCAGGTTGATCGTGACCGAGGACTTTCCGACCCCACCTTTACCGGAGGAAATGCCGAGGACGCGCGTAGTACTCAACTTGTCGAGGAATTTCGGCGGTGCGTCCTGGTCGTGCTGGTGCAGACCAGGACCAGCGCTGCCCTGCATCGCGCCGCGGAGAAAATTTCTCAAGGCGAGACGCTCTTCATCGTTCATCGCGCGCGGAACAATTTCGAGATTCGGCTCGATCTCTCGGAGTCGGGCTTCGATAATTTCTAAATTGGGCCAGTGCATGATGGGCAGGGCCAGCGTGATGCGCGTCACACCGTCGTGCTCACCGATGGCTCCGATAAATCCCAAATCGCTCAGGGGCCGAACCAACTGGGGTTCAACTACTGCGGCCAATCGCTGGCGAAGTTCTTCGGTGAGGGGCACGTCGTCGTCCTTTGTTGTTGCGTCGTAGGTGAGGCTACCGCCGACAACGACCCGTCACGACCTACACTCTCTAATTATGTCAACCGAGACCACCTCCTTTGCCTTTGATGACGAGGCTTTTAGTGCCAAGGTGGCCGGACTGGTCAATTCCTTCGGTGATCCCACGCGGCGGGCCATCTACCTCTTCGTTCGCCAGAACCCGGGCGCAACCGCCAACGACCTCGCTGCGCAGTGCCACGTTCACCCCAACGTGGTGCGCCACCACCTCGACCGATTGATCGCCATGGGCTACGTCGCCACCGACGAAGTTCGTCGCAACGGCGTCGGCCGGCCGGCCAAGACCTACCGCGCCCTCGACGAAGAGCTGCTCCTCGACGGCTCGCCACGCCGTGACGCCCTCCTCGTGGCGCTACTCGAGCGAGCCCTCGACATGCTCGGGCCCGAGA
>JBAXMO010000163.1:0-2302 GCA_037134255.1 Actinomycetes bacterium
GGTTGTTCTTCATAACTATCTCCTAGGGACGAGGTTCTTCTCGGTGTAGCGCTCCATAATGAAGGCCAACAGTGGCACAAATCCGGCGATCAACATCAAAAAGAAGTACACGAGCTTGATGCGAGCCTTCATTATGAGGTTAAAACAAGCCGCCATATAAATGGGGTAGAGCACAATGCCATGGCCGATGCCGATAATGCTGCGGAAGACCTTGATGGAGTTCCAAAGCGACTCGTTAACCGAGTGCAGCACCACGAAGAAGGCCAGCAGCAGCAGTGTGGAACCGGTGATGTAGGCCATCACTTTGTAAAAACGAAGTGCTTTTTCCATTAGTGACCCCAGAGCTTCTTTCGTGGTTGTTTGGCAAGTTCGGCGAGATGATCGTTATAGGCCGCGAGTTCGAGAGATTCCGCTTCGACCGAACGGGCCTGTTGGGCCTCTTGGCGCATCTTTTCTTCGTACTCCCGGCGAGCCTGCTCTTGAGCTTCGGTCACTTTTTCGATGTTCAACAGGGCGTACCAGCCGAGCACCCCGGCAATAGCAAAGACGGGCCACTCGATGGCGTAGAGATAGCTCAACGCGTTTCCGTCAGCCGCGCGAGTGACTTGCCACCAGGCGGCCGCCACGCACCCGGCGACCCAGCCAACGAGGGTGATATGGAGCAGGATTGCACGTGGCGAGAACCACTTCGACTTCACGAGAGTGAGCCTACCGATAGACAGTGAAGGGCCCGCTCACTGCCATGACTACGATTCGCTTATGCACGACATGAGCCAAATGCTCGAACCGTTTTCCTGGCACCACCTAAACCAGTGGAATATCGCCGTCCTACCCATCACCTTGATGGCCGCCTCGCTCCTTTGGTACCTAAGCGCTGCACGTTCGGTGCCGGGTTGGAAGACCTGGCGTCAGGTCTGGTTCGTCCTGGCCACCATCACCGTATTTATTGCGACCGAGTCCGTCATTGGCGTCTACGACATGGAGCTCTTTAGCTCCCACATGGTTCAACACCTCTTATTAGTGATGGTGGCCGGGCCGCTCTACGCCTTGAGCGCGCCACTCGACCTTCTGCGAGCCTCGTCGCCCCGAAGTGAACGGTTCTTGAACTCGCGGCCAATCAAAATCGTTCTCCACCCCGTCTTTGGTTTCGTCCTCTACGCCGCCTTCATTCCGGCAACGCACCTCTCGGTGCTTTTTGACTGGATGCTGCGCTACTCGTGGTTCCACCACGGCGAGCAGATCAGCTTCCTCATCGTGGGCTATCTCTTCTTCAGGCACGCCGTAGGCATCGAGGAAGGTTTGACGCTCCACCCGGGACTACGACTCGTCTACGTGATGGCCGCCGTTCCCGTCGACACGATTACCGGTCTGGCGCTCGCCATGTCGAGTCACAATCCATTCCCGACCTACGACACCATGATGCGCATGAGCACAATGCCCATCCTTCAAGATCTCCACCTCGGTGGATCCATCATGTGGATCGGTGGCGACGGGTTGATGCTGGTGATGCTCTTTCCGATTGTCGTCAAGTGGGTTCAGTACGAAACGGCGAAGACCATAGAGGTCGACGCCGAACTAGACCGCCTCGGCCTCTAGAGCAAACCGGCCGCCGACGCCAGTTCGAAGAGATCGGCTTCAGGTCGAGCACCCAAGTGGGTGATGACTTCACCGGCACAGAGGGCGGCGAGTTGGGCCGCTTCAGCTGGTTCTGCTCCTGAGGCCAGTCCGTAGAGGAAACCTGCGGCAAAGAGATCACCGGCACCGTTTTGGTCGACGACGCGGTCCACCTTGGGGGCTGGAATCAGCAGTGGTCCACGGGGGCCGGAGACCATGGCGCCCTTGGAACCAATCGTCACCACACCCAAGACACCGAGTTCGTCGATGGCCTGAAAGGCCTGCTCGACCGTCTTGGCGCCAAACATCGTCAAGATTTCACCCTCGTTGGCCAGCAGAATGTCGACGTCGTTGGTAATGAGTTCTAAGAAGTCGGCCTTGTGTCGCTCCACGCAGAAGAGGTCCGAAAGACTGAGGGCGACCAGTCCGTCATGGTCGTGCGTCGTGGCGATGGCCTGACGCAGCGCATCCTTGGCTGGTGGGAGGTCAAAGAGGTAGCCCTCGATGTAGACGATGTCGGAGTACTGAATGAGATCCGACGTGATGTCTTCGGGCTCCATCTGGTTGGCCGCACCGAGGTAGGTCGCCATCGTGCGCTCGGCGTCATCGGTCACAAAGACGTGGCAGCGACCGGTGCCGAGCTCGTTCGTTTCAGCCACCGTGAGGTCAAACGTCGCGCCGAGCGAAG
>JBAXMO010000164.1:0-2301 GCA_037134255.1 Actinomycetes bacterium
TTACCGCGCATCTCGGGCGCGAGCCGCGCCTGCGCCGCGCAAGCGCGATCAGCCTGCTCGCGGCGGCGGCGGGAAACGAGGCGATTGCCCCCGCGCTGGCGGTGAACCCCGGCATGAAGCCCCGCCTTGCGATCGTCTTTGGCGTGTCGAGCGGCGGCGTGCAGTACACGCGGCGTTTCTACGAGCAGATCGTGAAGCAGGGTGCGAATGCCGCGAGCCCGCTGCTTTTTCCCGAGACCGTGTATAACGCGCCGGCCAGCCACCTCGCCGCGATGCTCGGCGTGGACGGCGCGACTTACACGCTCGTGGGCGACGGCACCGTCGGCCTCCAGGCGCTGGAATTTGGCGCGCAGCTCATCGCGGCCGCTGAAGCCCACGGTGAGTCTCAAGGGTGTTATCGAATTCAACTAACGAGCAATAACAAGCGCACTGATGCGCATCGTTTCTACCTCCGCTTGGGTTACAGCCAGAGCCACCAAGGATTTAAGAAACCACTACCTCGCTAGCCTCGTCCTAGGAGGTCCTAATGGAACACATTCATGAGATTCGCGAAGAACTGCGCCAACCGGCGCTGAACCTACGAGGTGAGATCCCCGAAGTCATGCGCGCCTTCGCTGACCTCTCACGCTCGGCGATGGCCGAAGGTGAGCTCAGCACAGGATTTAAGGAGCTCATCGCCCTCTCTATCGCCGCCACCCGTGAGTGCGATGGTTGCGTCGCGGCTCACGCCCGTGGGGCTGCCCGCGCGGCAATCACGAGGCGCCAAGTGGCCGAAGCGATGGGCGTCGTGATCTTGATGAATGGCGGACCGGGAACCGTGTGGGGTCCTCGAGCCCTCCAGGCCTTTGATGAGGCCGTGGCGGAGCGAACTGAGAGTTAGAGCGAGTAGCTCAAACGCTTGATCCCATTCACAAAGCTCGACTCGAGTTGGGCGGCGGCGCTGGTGGCCTGGACGTTCGGGTAGCGCTTCAAGAGTTCACGGAACATCACGTTGATCTCACGACGGGCGAGGTGGGCACCGAGGCAGAAGTGTGGACCGGGTGCGCCAAAGCCGTAGTGGTCGTTCGGTGTACGGGTGACGTCGAAGGTGTACGGGTTAACGAAGGCCTCTTCGTCGCGGTTGGCCGAGTTGTAGAACAACAGGACCTTGTCGCCGGCCTTGAGGTCTTGGTCGGACAACGTGTAGTCGGTAGCCAGCGTGCGACGCATCCAAGTAACGGGTGAGGCCCAGCGAACGATTTCGTCGACGGCCGTCTTTTGGTTCGACTCGAAGTCGTTCACCAAGATGGCCTTCTGATCGGGGTGCTCCGTCAGGGCGTTAAGGCCGTGGGCAATTGCCGTGCGGGTTGTTTCGTTGCCGGCCGTAACGAGGAGGACAAAGAAGGAGGCCAACTCTTGTTGGGTCAGCTTCTCGTCTTCAATTTCAGCGTTAACGAGAGCGCTGGTGATGTCGTCAATGGGGTTCTCGACCCGGTACTTGCCGAGCTCCTCCATAATGCCCGTGAGGGTGCCACCGGCTTCGAGGAAGGCGAGTACGGGGTCGGTGCCGGCCGGAATGATGTCGGGGTCACCCATGGACAAGATGACGTTCGAGCAGTTCAGAACGGTCTGGTACTCCGATGCGGGGACGCCCATCATGTCGCAGATGATCTGCAGCGGGAACGGGGCGGCGATGTCGGTAACGAAGTCACCGGTGCCCTGGGCGGCGGCCCGGTCGAGTGTCTCGATGGCCACGCGGTCGATGGAGTCTTCGACGGCCTTGACGTTACGGGGGTTGAAGGCGTTAGAGACGATGCGACGAAGACGGGCGTGCTTGGGGTTGTCGGTGGAGGTCATGCCGGAGAAGTACTCGACCATTTCTGGTGGGAGGTCCATCTGCGAAACGGCGCCGGGACCCGAGAGAAATACTTCGGGGTGGCGGCTCGCGGTGGCGACGTCCTTGTAGCGAGTGAGGGCGTAGTAGCCGGTGCCGGTGGGGAACTCCAACGACGAGCCTTCGATGACGGGCTGGTCGTAGTAACTAATTGGCTTTTCGGCGCGGAGGGTCTGAAAGGCCCCTTCGCGCTCGCTCCAGGGGCGACGCCAAAAGTCCATGTCGGAGAGATCGATCTGGTCCACGTTGAGAATCGGGTTGGGTTGCATCCATAAAATCTATGGGAAACAGGCCTGAGGTCACGATTTCTCTTACGGCTGGCAGAATAACTACGTGACAACTACTTTGACCGACGAAGAGCGGGGCTCCCGCCTCTCCGCGCTGACTGCTCTGATTGACCTGATGCGCCCCTCCGTTCAAGCCGACGG
>JBAXMO010000165.1:0-2291 GCA_037134255.1 Actinomycetes bacterium
GGCTCAGACTTGATGACCTGCGGATCATTGAGGTGCGGTGCATCCTTAACGGCAGTGGTGAACTTTGAGGAGAACTCACCGAAGTTCAGATGCTGGCTCTGTTGGCGAACGAGGTGGAATGTAGCGGCGTCCCAGAAGCAGGTGCTTCCACCGTTACCGAGTAACACTTCGTAGCCCTCGGGAAGGTTGAAGAGGGAGGTGAGTCCTTCACGAACCTCACCAACCTTGCTCTTGACCGTGTTTTGGCGGTGAGAGGTGCCCATGTAGGTCGATCCGTCGGCCAGGAGCGCCTCCAACTGCTCGCGCCGAAGCTTGGATGGGCCGGCGCCAAAGCGACCATCGCGAGGCAATAGTTCGGCGGGAATTCGGATGTCTGATGGGGAAGTCATATGACTAAACTTAGGCGCTTAGAGAGAGGTTTCGACATGTCTTCGCGTGTAAGTCAGCTGCTAGCCGGATTGGCGCCTTCGGCGACCCTGGCCGTCGATGCCAAAGCTAAGGCCCTGAAGGCTGCCGGCGAGCCCGTCATTGGCTACGGAGCCGGTGAGCCCGACTTCCCAACACCAGCTCACATTGTCGAAGCGGCGATCAAGGCCTGCTCCGACCCGGCGAACTACAAGTACACCCCCACGGCCGGTCTGCCCGCTTTGCGTGAGGCCATTGCCTTTAAGACGAAGCGAGACTCCGGCCTCGAGATTCCGGCTTCTCAGATTCTCGTAACCAACGGAGGCAAGCACGCCGTCGCCACGACCTTCATGACGCTGGTTAACCCTGGCGACGAAGTCTTGATCCCGGCGCCGTACTGGACGACGTATCCCGAGGCCGTCTACCTCGCTGGCGGCAAGCCCGTCATAGTTCCCACGAGTGAGACCAACGGTTTCCGCGTGACAGTCGATGAGCTTGAAAAGGCTCGTACGCCAAAGACCAAATTGTTGGTCTTCGTCTCGCCTTCGAACCCGACCGGTGCCGTTGTCTCCCCCGAAGAAGTGGCCGCCATCGGTCGCTGGGCGGCCGAGCACGACATCTGGGTCATGTGCGACGAGATCTACGAGCACCTCGTCTACGGATCGGCTCAGCATGTTTCGATGCCCGTCGTCGCCCCCGAACTCGGTGACCGCTGGGTTGTAGTCAACGGCGTGGCGAAGACCTACGCGATGACTGGTTGGCGCATTGGTTGGATGACTGGCCCTAAGGACGTCATGGACGCCGCAGTGAACTACCAGAGTCAAACGACATCTAATATTGCCAACATCTCGCAGGTTGCCGCTACGGCCGCGTTGACTGGTGGTCTCGAAGACGTCGCGATGATGCGCACCGCCTTTGACCGTCGCCGTCAGACGATGACTTCGATGTTGAACGCCATTCCCGGCGTGAACTGTGCCGAACCTGAAGGCGCTTTCTACTGCTACCCCAACGTCGAAGGACTGATTGGCAAGACCCTTGGTGGTCGAGTTGCCAACAGTTCTGCCGAGTTGGCTGAAATTTTGCTTGAAACAATCAAGGTGGCCGTGGTCCCCGGTGAAGCGTTTGGAACGCCGGGATTCTTCCGACTCTCCTACGCCCTCGGTGACAGTGACCTCGCCGAAGGCTTAACCCGTTTCCACGACTTCGTGGCAAACGCTTAGTAGTTCCAAAGATCGAAGAAAGAGGATCACTGTGGCCCGTGTGCTCGTGACAGAAGAAATTGCCGAATCAGGACTGAACGCATTGCGGGCCGCTGGCCACGATGTCGACGTCCAACTCGGTCTAAGCCCCGAAGCGTTAATCGCCACCATCCCTGGTGCGCACGCGCTAATCATTCGCTCCGCAACCCAAGTCGACTCCCCAACGTTGGAGGCCGGCAAGGACTTGGTCGTTGTCGGACGTGCCGGCATCGGTCTCGACAACGTCGACGTGAACCGCGCCACCGAGCTCGGTGTCATGGTGGTCAATGCGCCCCAGTCCAACATTCTTTCGGCCGCCGAGCAGACCATGGCACTGCTGTTGTCGCAGGCTCGCAACGTGCCTCAGGCCCACTCCGCCCTGAAGAATGGCAAGTGGGAGCGTTCCAAGTGGGAAGGCGTCGAGCTGTACAGCAAGACCCTGGGTGTCGTTGGTCTTGGCAAGATTGGTGCTCTCGTAGCCCAGCGGGCTTTGGCCTTTGGCATGCGCCTCGTGGCCTACGACCCCTTTATCTCCGAAGAGCGCGCTCGCATGATGGGCGTGGAGTTAATGCCCCTTGACGACTTGCTCGCGCAGAGTGACTTCATCACTATTCACCTTCCGAAGAACAAGGAGACCACGAATCTCCT
>JBAXMO010000166.1:0-2283 GCA_037134255.1 Actinomycetes bacterium
GACCCGAAGATGGCGGTCTACCTCGCCGATGACGGCAAGTCGGCCGCCTTCAGCGTCGGTGGTTGGTTCTACACCCACTCGTTCCACCAGCTCTGGGAGCAGTTCTTGGCTGCCGCCTGGGTCATTGGCTACACCGCCGTGGGCACGACCATTGTCTTCTACATCGCCAAGGTGATCGTTCGCGGCCTTCGAGAGACTGATGAAGTCCTCGAAGTCGGTGACCTCGCCATGCACGACGAAGAAGCCTTCCCCACCGAAACCTTTGCCGAGCGCGTTAGCGCTCTGTCCCGTCTCTAAGAAGAAGAGGAACGAAGAGTATGAAACTAGTTGTAGCGATTCTTAAGCCCTTCAAGCTCGATGACGTGAAGGAGCGGTTAAAGGCCCTCAACGTCTCGGGCATGACAATCACCGAAGCCCAGGGCTTTGGCCGTCAGCGCGGACACACCGAGGTCTACCGCGGTGCCGAGTATGAAGTGGATTTTGTCCCCAAGCTCAAGCTCGAGGTCTTGATCGACGACGCCCAAGTGGACGAAGTCGTCGAGGCCATCGTGTCGGCCGCCAACACCGGAAAAATTGGTGACGGCAAAGTCTGGGTCGTCCCCGTCGAGCAAGCCGTGCGCGTACGCACCGGCGAGCGAGGCTCGGACGCGATTTAAGTTGCGAATGCACGTCAAAGGGGCCAGCGCGAGCTGGCCCCTTTGGACTGCAGGGACGGGAATTTTGGTCTAGGGTCTGAGCGTGAGCGTGTCCCAGTTGGTGACGTCAGTGCGGCTTGAACACATGGTCAAGACCTTTGGTGACGTACGCGCCGTTGATGACTTATCGCTCGAGATTCACGATGGTGAGTTCCTGAGCCTGTTGGGCCCCTCGGGCTGTGGGAAAACGACCACGCTGCGCATGCTGGGCGGTTTCGAAGAGCCCACCAGCGGCACGATCTACTTCGGTGACGTCAACGTGACCGATCTGCCGCCCTATCGCCGTGACGTCAACACGGTCTTTCAGTCCTACGCCCTCTTTCCCCATCTGAGCGTGGCCGACAACATCGCCTTCGGTCTACGCCGGAAGGGTCTTTCGAAGGCCGCCGCGAGACTTCGCGTGGACGAGATGCTCTCCCTCGTGGACCTCGAAGGTCGGGGCGACCGCAAGCCCAACCAGCTCTCGGGTGGTCAACAGCAGCGGGTGGCTCTCGCCCGAGCCCTAGTGAACCAGCCCAAGCTCTTGTTGCTGGATGAGCCCATGTCGGCCCTGGACGCCAAACTCCGCAAGACGATGCAGCTCGAACTCAAGCGAATCCAGAGCCAAGTCGGCATCACCTTCCTCTACGTCACCCACGACCAGGAAGAGGCCATGACGATGTCCGATCGGATCGTGGTCATGAACCGCGGCCGTATTGAAGGTATCGGCTCACCCCGGGACGTCTACGAACAGCCCAGCACCGAGTTCGTTGCGACCTTCCTGGGGGCCTCCAATCTGCTGGCTGGCACCCTGGAGCCCGGTTCGGGTGACATTGCCATTACGACTCACGCCTACGGCACGTTCCGTAGCCCGGCCGAACGAACTCCCCAGGGTCTCACCGGCGCGGTCAAGGTCGGGGTCCGTCCGGAGAAGATTCAGATCCAACCGCAGGGCGCAACCGTGAATTCTGCCGACAATTCCCTCACTGGCCGAGTCCTGGTCTCCACCTTTACCGGGGTCGGTAATCAGTATGTGGTGGCCGCCCCGCACGGCGAGGAATTTGTGGTCTACGCTCAGAACTCAGGGCAGACTTACGTTCCTCGCAGCGGCGAAGAAGTTCTCCTGACCTGGCCCGTAGAGCACACGTTCGTAGTACAAGCAAGCGGAGACCCGTCTCCAGAAGGAGAATCATCATGAGCGAATTTCCACAAAACATCGACCCCGCAATTTTGCGAGGCCTCTTGTCACCACGCATTAGTCGTCGCCACGTGCTCCAAGCTGGCGCCGTCGCGGGTGCGGCCTCGGTCCTGTTGCCCTCGGTGGCCGAAGCGGCGACCGGTGACGCGGGCTGGTGGGCCGGCAAGAGCAAGACCGGCGTGCTGAACTTTGCCAACTGGCCGTACTACATCGACTCCTACAACGGTCGCCACCCGAGCCTGGACAACCTCAAGACGACCAAGGGCATTACCACGACCTACAGCGAAGTGATCGAGGACAACCCGACCTTCTACCAGCAGATCCGCCCCAGTCTCCAGGCCGGCGACTCCATCGGCTACGACATCATCGTCATGACCGACAACGCGATTGGCCTGCGCTACCTGCTCAACG
>JBAXMO010000167.1:0-2263 GCA_037134255.1 Actinomycetes bacterium
GAGTGAAAGTCTACCCCTGTTCCCGACTACCGAATTCTCGCTAACGAATCATTTCGATTGGGGGCCAAAGGGCTAGCCTGACATCGTGGCGGACAACAAAAACAGGAAGACTCCCGTAGCAATGACCGAGGGGGCCTCACGAGAGGTGATATTCGGGCTTGATTTCCTCGAGCGTCGTTGGTCATTCGGCATTGGAGGGCTGGGGCTGATCCTGTCAGTCCTTTTCTCCCTTGCACCGATCAAGACGTACGTCGAACAAAAACCAAAGAACGGTCTCTGCGCTCCGGGCTACGCCCTCGTTGGGAAGATGTGCCAGAAGAACGTGCTCTTGCACTTTGCCTCCGACCCGCGCTTTTATCTGCTGCTTGCTGGCGCGCTCGTGATCATGTTCTTCACGTGGCGCAAGAGGCGCGTCGGAATTATTGTTGCGGCTCTAATGATCGGACTTTCGCTTGGTAATTTCGGACTCCCCTTCCTCGCTCTCGGTGGCTGGCTGATCATCCGTGCATTCCGACTTCAGAAATACGGCAACCCCACCTTCGTTGGCTCGAACCAACAGTCACGGCTACGCGCCCAGGAGCGGTCCGCAAATCGGAAAAAGGGTGTCAGTAACTCCCGAGGCAAAAAGAGCGACGGCGACCCTTCAGCCACACCGGCCAGACCGAAGCCCGCACCATCTAAGCGCTACACCCCCAAGCAGTCCGGTCGGCGTCGCTGACGTGACCGAGCTGGGACTCAATTTCCCCACCGCGTGGTCGCGTCGTTTTCCTGCCACGGCTCTTCGGGACTTCATTTTGACGTTGATCGCGACACCCCTAACTCGTCGCCTAACCACCATGGACATTCGAGGCGGCGAGAATCTCCCGCCGCTCGGTACTACCACGATCTATACGGCGAATCACACCAGCCACCTCGACACGATCATCGCTTTAAGTGCCCTTAATCGCTCCCGTCGACGTCGCACCGTGGTAGCCGCCGCCTCTGACACCTTCTTTATGAAGCTCTCGACTGCGCGCATCACCGTACTTTTGGTTAATGCCATTCCTATTGAACGCCACAAGGTCAACCGACAGAGTGCCGCGCAAGCCATCGAAATCTTGAATCAGGGTTGGGACCTACTCATCTACCCCGAAGGTGGTCGAACCCCGACCGGGCCAATGCTGGAGTTCAAAGGTGGCGCCGCCTATCTCGCCGAGCGCAGTAACGCCGTAGTAGTGCCCACGTTCATGATCGGCGCTGGTGAGTGGTTGTCGCACTACGCCAAAGCTCCGATCTATCTAGAAATGGCTAAAAAGTGGCGCTCACCAGTCACGGTGGCCTTCGGACCCCCCTTGGCGATTGAAGAAGGCGAAAACATTCGACGATTCGGTCAGCGGATCCAAGATGCAGTCATTGATCTGGCACGGGAAACAACTAGCGATTCCTCTTGGGGCAGCCACCTGCGCGCCTAGTAGTCGACTACGTCGTGGTTAAAACTACCGACGTCCCGGACACGAAAACGATGCAATTCGTCCGCCACCGTCGCGAGTGGTTCTAACTCTCGCCCAAGGGTTTGCACTAGCAGTTCATCAGCCAGCCAGGGGTTCTGCGCCAACACGGGACCGTGGGCATAGGTTCCGAAAATTGTGCCACGGCGTACGCCATCTACGTTGCGCGAGTCACCAGAGAATCGACCGTTCCCGGCCCCAGACTCCACCACGCCCAGCGGAATTTCGTTCGCGCCAAGTTCGGTCTCTCCCCCGTGATTCTCAAAACCGACCATCCAACGCGAACCGACTTTCGTTAAAAGATCTCCGACTCGACGCTTGGAGCCTCGGGTGGTAACAGCATCGACAAGGCCAAGGCCGTCAACCTGGGCACCGCCTTCGACCTCATACGAAGTGCCAATCAATTGAAAGCCGGCACAGACCGCGAGCAATACTGCGCCGGCGTTCACACGCTTCGCAAGGGCGTCATTCTTCGCGAGACCGTAGGTGGCCTGACGCTGAGGTCCGTCTTCTCCCCCGCCCAGAAGAAGTATCTGGGCGTCGGGGAGTTCGTCATCGAGCGCCACCTGAATCACCTCAACATCGATGCCGCGACGCCGAGCTCGAGATGCCAACACCAAAGCGTTACCCCCATCACCGTACGTTCCAAGTAATTCTGGGTAGAGAACGGCAATCTTCAACATGGTGACGTCGACTCCAGCCAGGCCGCAAAGGCGGTGTAATTCGCAATCACATCAACGGGTTCCACGGAATGGATCTGACTCGCAACCTCCTCG
>JBAXMO010000168.1:0-2257 GCA_037134255.1 Actinomycetes bacterium
CAATTCGCCATCGAATCCCACGGGTCATCTCGACAATCTCGGCGCCGCGGCAGCGTGGGGACGTGGTCACGGCGTGCTGGTAGCCAGTGATGAGTGTTACGCCGAATTTACGTGGGCCTCAGCCCCTCGTTCCATTCTGCAGCACGGTACCGAAGGCGTGATCGCGGTGCACTCAATCTCCAAGCGGAGCAACCTCGCCGGAGTTAGGGCCGGTTTTTATGCCGGCGATCCCGAGGTCGTCGGATTCCTGCGCTCGGTCCGGCAGCACGCCGGACTGATGGTTCCCGGTCCGGTGCAAGAGGCCGTTGCTGCGGCCTACCGCGACGATACGCACGTCGAGCTCCAGCGCACTATCTATCGACGTCGACTCGAACTTGTCCGTGCGGGTCTCGAAGCAGTAGGCATTGAGACTCCGATGCCCGAAGGAGCGTTCTATCTCTGGGGTCGTGGTCCCGAGGGAAACGGCTTTGCCACGGCGCAGATGCTCGCCGAGCGCTCAGGGCTTGTCGTTAGCCCCGGTGAGCTCTATGGGGATGCGGGAGCGCCGTATATTCGAGTTGCCGTCGTCCAGAACGATGAACGGCTAGCCCTCGCTGCTGGTCGACTGCTCGGGAACTGACAAATTTCTAGTACTCAGTAGTGCCAGTGTGCTATCATGATGTCATGACGAAGAAAACAACGACCGTACGTTTGGACGAAGAACTGTCTGCGACCGTTGAGATGGTGGCACGTACCGAAGGGGTCTCCATGAATACATTCGTCGCCGAGGCGCTACAGGACCGCATAGAGAAGGTTCGAAAAGACACCGAATTCATGAGTCGACTTGCGACGCTCGTTGAGCGTGACAAGGCCATCTTGGACCGTCTGGCACGATGAGGTACGTCTCGCTTAGCGAGGCGATCTTGATTGCGGAGCATGTAACGGGAATTAGCGCCCGAATTATCAGCGATTCCAATCGGCTTCACCTGCTTGATTCTGCACTGCATGCGCCACAGACATCATTTGGCGGTGAGGAGCTGTATCCCGATTTCATCGATAAAGCAGCGATCCTTGCGGTGAGGATTGCCGGGAATCACCCTCTGCCCGACGGTAACAAGCGGTTGGCGTGGATGTCATTGCGGGTATTTCTAACCCACAATGACTATGACCTTGCATTTACTGAGGATGAAGCAGTTGAACTGATGCTGGACGTGGCATCAGGTGCGGTCGATCATCACTACGTAGCCGACTGGATTCGGGCACGAATAATCGTTCCGCACTGAGGCAAGCGCCCGACTTCAGACTCAGTGCATGGCCACAAATGAAATGCCCTCACCGGTACGATTTAAGCCGTGAGCGAACTGCAAGAACGAATAGTCCAATGGTATGAACAGATTGGGACGTTGACCCCCGACAGCATTGAGGCGCGCCGCGACGTCGAGCTCGTAATCGCCAAGCTTGACGAGGGTTCGCTCCGCGTGGCCGAACTAGTTGATGGCGAAGTCGTCGTTCACGAGTGGGTTAAGTTCGCGATTCTGATGCTCTTTCGCCTCCGTGGCCTCGAGCCCAGCGAAGCGGGTCCCTTCCACTATCTCGACAAGTTGGATCTCAAGACCAACTACGCCGAAGCCGGCGTGCGGGTCGTCCCTGGTGGCTCCGCCCGTCGCGGTAGTTTTTTGAGTCCCGGTGTCATCTTGATGCCGAGCTACGTCAACATCGGCGCCTGGGTTGGACCCGGCACCATGGTCGACACCTGGGCCACTGTAGGCAGTTGTGCGCAGATTGGAGCCAACGTGCACCTCGCCGGTGGCGTCGGTATCGGGGGCGTCTTGGAGCCGCCGAACGCCAAGCCCGTCGTTATTGAAGACGACGCTTTTATTGGTTCGCGCTGCATGATTACCGAAGGCGCGCGCGTCGGCAAGGGCGCCGTTCTCGGTTCGGGAACTATCTTGAATCCTTCGATTCCCGTCATTGATGCCCAGACGGGTGAGGAGCTCTCCCGGGGCTACGTGCCGGACTACTGCGTCGCCGTTGGAGCATCTCGTCGTCGGGAGTACCCGGGTGGTGAGTTCTTCCTGCCCTGTGTCTTGGTGGTGAGTCGTATCCCCGAAGGAGAACGACACAACAAGGCGGCATTGAACGCAATTCTGAGAGACAACGGCATCGCCACGTGAGTCGACTGCCCGACGTCCTGCGGCTCGTGGCGATTGATTCGATCAGTCGCAATGAAGCCGCACTCGCAACACTCGTCTTTGACGCACTACGCCGCGTCGAGCAC
>JBAXMO010000169.1:0-2242 GCA_037134255.1 Actinomycetes bacterium
ACGCAGACGTTGTGCCCAGCCCTCGGTGGGCACCAGCACCAACAGAGATCCCTCACGGTGTCGCGAGGTCTCGTAGGCGTGTAGAACAATTCCGAGGGGGTCGACGCTGGGCGCTACGCGCGTGACCCCCGGCACTAGGGGAACTTCTAACTCCCTCAAGACATCCGTCAGCCCAATTTTTTTAGGTGGCGTCGGGAGATCGGTGATGATCCGTGGTGGTGAGGTCGCTAGGTAAAAACGCGACACCGGGGCCACCCAGCGACGGGCGGCCCAGGCCAAGAGTGGAGTCAGTTCTGGGGGCGGGCCGTAGCCGAGCCACTTTACGAGTTCCTTGAGTTCGCGCTCCGGCTCAACGAACTCGCTGACCCACCCACGAACCGAACGTCCATTGAAATTAACGCGCACGCGGTCACCCAGCCCCACGTGTTCAGTAGCTGGGGTAATGGCGTAATCAAAGCTCTTGTCGACGGCCGAAACTTCCGTTACGACTCGGACCGCCTTCGGCGTGGTCACTAGCTCAGCGCAAGCGCGCTACGCAGGTCGTCGACAAGAGGCGTTTGCTCCCACGTGAAGCCCTGGTCACTACGGCCAAAGTGGCCGTAGGCTGCGGTCTTTTGGTAGACCGGACGTCGTAAATCGAGGTCGCGGATAATGGCTGCGGGTCGCAGGTCAAAGATGTCGCTGACCGCCGCGGCAATGCGCTCATTCGATACTGCTTCCGTGCCGAAGGTTTCCACCATAACTGAAACGGGCCGAGCCACACCAATGGCGTAGGCCACCTGCACTTCACAGCGTTCCGCGGCGCCGGCTGCCACGACGTGCTTGGCAACCCAGCGAGCAGCGTAGGCCGCCGAGCGGTCCACTTTGGAAGGATCCTTACCCGAAAAGGCACCACCGCCGTGGCGAGCCATACCGCCGTAGGTATCAACAATAATTTTGCGACCAGTGAGGCCGGTGTCGGCGTGCGGTCCGCCCAGGACGAACTTGCCCGAGGGGTTGGTGTAAATCGATATATCGGAAAGGTCCAAGGAGTCTGGCAACATCGGATTAATCACGTGTTGGATTAGGTCTTCACGAATGGTGGACTGACTGATTGAATCAGCGTGCTGAGTGGAAATCAGAACAGAATCCACCGCTACCGGACGACCGTTTTCGTACACGATGGTCACTTGGGTCTTACCGTCGGGGCGAAGGTAGGCCAGTTGACCCGAGCGACGAACTTGGCTCAAGCGCATCGAGAGACGGTGTGCCAGCCAAATGGGTAGAGGCATGTAGTCCTCATTGTCGTTGCAGGCGTAGCCGAACATCATTCCCTGATCGCCGGCACCCTGAGCATTGAGGGCATCTTCGCCACCCGTGCCTGAGCGCTTTTCTAGGGCGTGGTCGACGCCACCGGCGATATCGGGGCTCTGCTTGTCGAGCGCCACCAGAACACCACAGTTAGAACCATCGAAGCCCTTGGCGCCATCGTCGTAACCAATGTCGTTGATGGTCTTACGGGCAATGGCCGTGATATCGACCACGGCCGAGGAGGTGATCTCACCCGCAATGACGCACAAACCCGTAGTTAAGAGTGTCTCGCAGGCCACGCGTGACGCTGGATCTTGGGCCAGCATGGCGTCGAGTACCGCGTCAGAAACTTGATCGGCAATTTTGTCCGGGTGGCCCTCAGTTACTGACTCGGACGTAAACAGGGTTCGCTGACTCATAGTTCTCCTCGGCTGAACAACGTTGCCACGCTACTCAAAATCTCGTACGACACTGCTTCTTTCGATCGCAAACTTACTGTGGTCACGTTCTCATCACGGTCAATCATGTGAACTTCGTTCGTCGCATGCTCAAATCCCACCCCCGTGGCGGACACGTCATTCACCACCAGAAGATCGCAGCGCTTCCGGCGCATCTTCTCCACGGCTCGCTCCAGCACGCGGTCCGTCTCCGCCGCAAAACCTACGAGAACCTGACCGGGCAGGCGCCTTTTCGTCAACTCTAAGAGGATGTCGGTCGTTGCGACCAGGTGCACCTCGGGCACCCCCGTCTCCTTTTTGAGCTTCCGCTCGGCCGGGACCACCGTAAAGTCCGCTACCGCCGCCGCCATAATGATGGCGTCAACGCTCGGCGCTAGCTCAAAGACCACTTCAGCCATCTCGGCGGCCGTCGAGACTCGACGAACGACAATTCGCGAACGCACATCCAGCGCGAGCTCCGTGCCGACTGTGGTCACGAGTTCGACCCGCGCGCC
>JBAXMO010000170.1:0-2204 GCA_037134255.1 Actinomycetes bacterium
TACCTGGATATCGGTGCGACCGTGGACTTCGCGCGCCACGAGAGAGCCGGAGATCAGCCCGCCGCCGCCGACGCTGACGACCAGGTGCTCCAACTCAGGAGCTTGGTGCAGCATCTCTTCAAAGACGGTGGACTGACCGGCCACGACATCGGGGTCATTGAAGGGAGAGAGGAAACGAATCGACCGTTCGGACGCCAGTGAGAAGGCGAAGGCTTGAGCGTCGTCGTAGGAGTTGCCGTGTTGGATGAGCTCAATGTCGTAACTTCTCAACTTCTTCACCTTGGCGGCTGAAGCCGTCGCGGGAACCACGACCGTTGCGCGGGCACCGAGCAACATGGCAGCGTGGGCGATGCCGAGTCCGTGGTTGCCCGCGGAAGAGGCAATAACGGCACCCGTGGGGTCACTCTTGAGTGCCGCATCGATAGCGGCCAAGGCACCGCGAATCTTGAAGGCACCAGTTGGTTGAAAGAGTTCCATCTTGGTGAGAACTGGTCGACCACGCAACGAGAGAGTCACCGTGGGCGTAGGAACGAGGTGATCGCCAATGACGCGACGGGCCGCTTCCAACTGCTGCTCGGTTGGTGGTGGCACGTTTGTATTCATCATTACTCCGCTCCAACTGTACCGCCGAGAAAGATGTCCTTTTCTAGAGGTGCGGGGTATGGTGACCCCATGCACGACGTGATGGTGGCTGTGGCCATTGGTATCGGTGCCTTCTTGGGCACGATGATCGACAACTTCTTCGCCTTTGCTGCCCAGCTCGTCCTTACTGAGCCCAAGCGGTTTCGCCGTGTTTCGTACGCCCACATCATCGGCGTCCTCGTTCTGATTATCGGTTCGGCCGCCGTCGGTAGCGCTTTGCACTTCATCTCGCTCCAGTGGATTGGCTTCCTCGCAGTGGCACCACTCGCTCTCGCCTGGCACGGTTGGAGCCACCGTAATGCACTGGCACCACAGCGACGAGGGGCGACAACGACATTCCTGGTCACCGTGGGATTAGGTGGTGACAACATCGCAATATGGATTCCCATTCTGCGGGCCCAGGGAGTCTTGCGAGGTATCACCGTGGCCGTGACCATCCTCGTGCTCGATATCGGGGCTGTGTTTCTTGCTCGTTTCGTAGCGAAGCGGCCTTCAGTTATTCAATTTGGTCAACGTTGGAGTGCGCAGTTAATGCCAATCCTGTACTGCGGGCTCGCCGTCCTAATTGTTTGGCAATGTGGATTGCTTTCCTTCCTAGGCTGAGGATATGGAAGAACAGACAGCGCCCACCAAGCCCCTCCTTCGCGGCTGGCTCCACCTCGGTGGGTTAATCGTCCTTCTGGCCTGTTCGCCAATTTTGATGGTTCTGGCAGAAAATGGTGCCGATATCGCGTGGTCACTCTGTTTCGTCGGGGGCGTCGCCGCCATGATGTTGACCAGCGCACTCTTTCACCGCATTAACTGGCAGCCTCGCGCCCGTCGGGCCTGGCGCCGGGCCGATCACTCGGCCATCTTTGCCGCCATCGCCGGCAGTTACTTCGGACTCGCCGGCATCACCATGCACGGCACCGCGCGAACGGTGTTGCTCGTCATTGTCGCCACTGGCACCGTGGTCGGCATCACAATTCGCCAACTGGCCCTGGATACCCCGAAGTGGGTCGCGACACTCCCCTATTTAGTCGTCGGATGGGCCGCAGTGGCCTTCATCCCGCAGATGTACCGCGGAGGCGGACTGGCCTGCCTACTCTTCATTCTTGGTGGCGGCCTGGCCTACACCGTGGGCGCCATCTTCTACGGAACGAAACGGCCCAAACTCTGGCCCAAAGTCTTTGGCTACCACGAGCTGTTTCACGCCTTCACGTTGGTGGGTGCCAGCTTGCACTTCACCGCTATCGCTCTCGCACTCCGCTAAGGCAGTGGGGAAAGGCCTCCATCGAGGTTGATTCCCACGCCCGTGAGATAGCTCGCTCGGGCCGACAATAGGTAGGTTGCGAGATCGGCGAATTCACTGGCCTCCCCGACTCGACCCAGCGGAATGCCCTGATGTTGGACGATGGCCCCGTAGAGATCATCGTGAGCCATCGACATCGCGTCAGCGCGCCGGGTCCACTGGCCGGACTTAATTAGACCAATCAAGATGGCATTCACACGCACCCCGTGCGGAGCGAGTTCACCGGAAAGAGCCTTAGTCATTGCCAAGCCGGCGGCCCGCGAGGCGGCCG
>JBAXMO010000171.1:0-2192 GCA_037134255.1 Actinomycetes bacterium
GTTGAGCAGTGAACATTCGACGGGCCACCATCGCTGACGGCGACGCAATCCTCGCCCTGATACGAGACTTGGCTGAGTACGAACGTGAGCTCGAGGCTGTCGAAGCCACGGTTGAATCGTTGGCCGCCACCCTCTTTGGCAATCAGCCCACTGCCTACTGCGACCTCGTTGAAGTAGACAGCGAAGTTGTCGGGATGGCGATCTGGTTTCTCAACTACTCCACCTGGCAGTCCAAGTACGGCATCTACCTCGAAGATCTCTTCGTGCGCCCATCGCATCGGGGTCGAGGCTTCGGCCACTCACTTCTTAAACATCTCGCACAAACGTGTGTGGAGAATGGGTACGGTCGCTTCCAGTGGTCAGTGCTGGACTGGAATCAACCGGCCATCGACTTCTATCTCCAGCTCGGGGCCGTAGCGATGGACGAGTGGACCGTCTACCGAGTTTCCGGTGACGCCTTAACGCAACTCGCCAACTCTTAGACCAACCGCTGGGCGGCGGCGATGTCGCGATTGAACTTCGCGGTCACCGACGGATCCATCGTGATCGTCAATGCAATGCGCATTGGTTCCGTGACGGGATTACCCGAGCGGAACTTCGCGGCCAGGTCCGAAATCTTCCGAGTCAGTTCCGCCGACCACGCACGAATCTGTTCAAGGGGCAACAAGACCATGTCCGAGGTGTCCTTGGTTAACGGTTGAATCCGCTTATCGGGATGTGACGAGCGCAGGTCGTGGGCAATATGAATCATGTTGGCGTACGCGCCCACGATGCCTCGAGCCAACTTGGCAATCTCTTGCTCATTCCCCGCGTTTCCTTGCGGACCCATCGCCACTTCGAGGCGAGCGGGATTCAAAATCTTCTCGAGCAGTTGGGCCGAGATACCGATTGAGGCGGCCGCATCCTTGATGTGCTGAATACTGCCCTGCACATCTTCCGATGGACCCTTGCCCGACATCGTTCGTTGGTGAATCAGCTCTTGGTAGTCCGCTTCGAAGGCCACAATTCCGCGCGCAACTTCGCTCGCTAAGTAGAGATACTCCCAGACCGGCTCGCGGTCCACCGGACCAACTGAATCAGCGGGCTGCCAACGGATCTGATCTTCGTACTGGGCGTAGAGCACGTACTCCGCCGCCAACTTGCGCGCACGACGCGCCGCAAAGAAACCCATTACTTAATTCGCTCACGGAAGTAGACACCCTTACGACCACCAGAGACATACGTACCTCGGCCTCCAGCACGTGTTCCAATGCGCAAACCCTTGACACCGACACTCATACCAACGCCACGCTTATTTAAGTTGAGGCGCAGTGGCCCTAGCCTCAAACTCTTTCTGAAATACACACCCATAATGTTTTCCTCCTTACCCACGAATGTAGGAGTGGCCTATGACATCCTTAGGACCGCTTTACTAACTCCCGCAGGCCGAGGGCGGGGTCATCGGTGATGATGGTGTCAGCGCCCATGTCCAACATGGTGTTGATGTCCTCCACTTTGTTAACGGTCCACACGTTGACGGCCAGTCCCCAGGCGTGAGCCTGGTCCATCACGGCTTGATCAACCGTCAAAAAATGGGGATGGATGGCCTGGAGGCCGAGTTCGCTGGCCTTGCGAGCATTCTCTAACACCGGGGCACGCCAGTCGAGGAGCCAGCCCACCGCGACCGCTGGATGCAGGGCCTTTACGGCCACACAGGTATCCAGATCGAACGATGAAACGATGATGTCATTCAGCCAACTCAGTTGGGCCAACAGGTCCATGGTCTGAGAGGCCATTGCCCCGGATGGGTCGTAACCAGGATCTTCGTGCCAGTTCTTGATCTCCACATTCACGTGGAGCCCTTCACAGGCCGTCATGACATCGCTCAAAGTGGCGACACCTTTGGGGAGTTCCTGCAGGCTGAGCTCGCAAATATCGCCCAAACCCTCTATTCCGGCGTCGTGGTGGACCACGAGAGCGCCATCTTTCGTTCGTCGCACGTCAAGCTCTACACCGTGCACTCCCAGCGCCTTGGCCTCTAAAAAAGATGCGACGGAGTTCTCCGGTTCGTTGATGTGTAGTCCGCGGTGAGCGAAGATTTCGGTTGCCATGGTTCCATCCTTGCCGATAGTCCCGAAATAATGGGGGTTTCCCCCGTTGCAAGTTTTCGCAACTACCCCTTGTTTTTTACGTTCACGAAAACTATTCTTTTC
>JBAXMO010000172.1:0-2148 GCA_037134255.1 Actinomycetes bacterium
CCAGATTGATTGATGGATTGCATCAATCCTCATAGGCGAATAGAGATTGGTGTAAACCGTGCAAAACCGTCAAGTGGTCTTAACGAAGCGTCCAGACGGGCTGGTTGATAGTTCAACTACCAGTGTCGTGGTTACGGACCGACCGGTGTGTGGCGATGGTCAGGCGCTCATTCGCGTGGGCCTCTTATCGATCGATCCCACAATCCGCACGTGGATGAACGATGCTCCGGGCTACTTGCCTCCGATCGAGATTGGGGCCGTCATTCGCGGTGGCGGTGGCGGCATTGTTGTCGAGTCCTGCACTGACGCGTACCAGGTCGGCGACATTGTGATTGGCATGACGGGCTGGCAGGAGTGGGCGATTGCAGACGCGAGCAATAAGTTCTCCGTGGTGCCCAAGGGGACGGGGCTGACCCTCCCCATTGTGATGAATGTGCTCGGCGTGACGGGCATCACCGCCTTCTACGGCCTCACCGACGTCGGTGCCTTCAAGAGCGGGGACGTGGTTGTCGTTTCTGGCGCTGCTGGTGCCACTGGTTCCGTGGCCGGACAAATCGCTAAGGCTCGGGGCGCCAAGAAGGTGGTCGGGATTGCGGGCGGCCCCGAAAAGTGCGCCGAAGTAGTAGAGCTTTACGGGTTTGACGAGTGCTTGGACTATCGAGAGCCCCACCTCGCCCGACGGCTTCGTGAAGCGTGCCCCAAAGGTGTTGACGTCTATTTTGACAATGTGGGTGGCGAAGTTCTTGACGCGGTGTTAATGAATATTGCGATGCGCGGGCGCGTCATACTCTGCGGGGCGATTTCGCAGTACAACAACATGAGTGAATTCTCTGGATTGAAGAATCACACCATGTTGATTATGCGACGAGCCCGCATGGAAGGATTCATCGTTCTTGATTACATGGCGCGGTCCGCCGAGGCCCAGCTCGAGTTGGCGACCATGGTTCTAAACGGCACCTTGCGACACCAGGAACATCTCGTGCATGGTCTAGAAAATGCGCCTGACGCGCTCAATCTCCTCTTCTCGGGTGGAAACCATGGCAAGACGCTGGTAGTTGTGGACGATTCCGTCCAGCTCACCTAGTGCCGAAAAATGTGCGCACGCCTGGGCCGACGGTCACGCTGGTCTTAATTGCCGTGGCGGCGTCCTTCGGTCAGTTTGGCGCCATCTCTTCTCTCGGTGATGTGGCCAAGCACTTCGGTTCCTTTACGGAGGGAACCTCGCTCACTGGAGTAGTTGGCATTTCGGCTGGAGTACTAGGTCTCGGTATGGGTCTGCTTCGTCTGGCCTCACTCGGGGCGCTACCTCTCAGTGCCCTGGGGGATCGCTTTGGTCGGGTAAGAGTGCTGCGTGGCTCATTGACGCTCGGCCTTCTCTTTACGGCCGCCGCTGCAGCGAGTCCGGGCTACTGGTGGTTTGTCTTTCTGTTCGCTTGTGCTCGCCCTCTGCTGTCGACGGCCAACACATTGATTCAGGTGCTCACGGTGGAGGTGAGTTCCGATCGACACCGTGTGCGCCACCTCGCTTGGATTTCGGCTGGCGCGGGGATGGGGGCCGGTCTTTCCGCCATCTTGCACAGTGTGTTCCGCGGACCAAACTCTTTCCGAATTCTCTTCGCTCTTGCTCTGGTGCCGACGATTCTCATTCAGCCTTTAGTTCGCAAGATTGAAGAGACGCACCTGTTGGATCGAACATCGGAACGAGTAAGCAAGCTGGGATCGGTGGCCCAAGAGTTTCGACGGCCCCTCTTCATCCTCGCCTGGGTGGCCTTCGTGGTTGGCGTAATTTCCGGACCGGCGAACGGATTCGCATTTGTGTACGGCGAGCGGATCCTTCATATCGATCCGAAATTTGTGGCCGTCGTGGTTACGGGTAGTTCCATCACGGGCCTTTTGGGATTGATCGCGAGTCGATGGAGTTCGGACACCTTTGGTCGCCGGACCACCGTTGGGGTCGGTGCCATTAGCTCGGGTCTGGCTAGCTGCTTGGCGTACTTTGGTGGCCGCCACCTCTTTACGCTCGGCTACCTCGTCGGCGTTTTCGCGACCGCTCTTTGGGCTCCGGCGGCCAGCGCACTCGTCAATGAGACATTCCCTCGACGAGTTCGAGCGACCGTAGGAGGCTGGATAGTTGTCGCCGGCGTGCTC
>JBAXMO010000173.1:0-2140 GCA_037134255.1 Actinomycetes bacterium
GAACTACGGAACCGAGGGTCGGGGGTTCGAATCCCTCCAGCCGCACCATTGAGAACCGCCCGATTCGGACTCGATGCCAAGGGCATGGATTCGACTCAAGTGAGTCCCCTGAAGCCTTCGTTCCCGGGCGCTCCAAAATGCTTGACACCCAAAGCTGCCCTTTTATAGTCTCTACTTAAGAAGGGGAGTATCCCACGAGGCCCGTCGTCATCACGGTGTTTTTCACCCGGCGCGGCCAGCTGTTTTACTGCAGCGGAGAGACCTTCCGAGAATCAAGCAGGGTTCCGAAATCCGGACCCGATTCACGGAGGTCACCATGTCACGTACCCGCCCACTACGCCAACTCTCGTTGGCATTCCAACTCCGAGACGGTGATGGCATTGTTGTCATCAGCTCGTACTGATCGAGAGGCGTGACCGTCATGCTGGCAAGTACCACTTCTTCAAATTTCGTCGACCTCGACATCTCTCTTACCGCTTGGCTGTGGCTCGCCGCAGTCATCGTGACGCTATTGGCAATCGACCTCTATCGCCACCGACATGCACATGAACCGTCGCCTCGACAGGCAGCAATGGAGTCGATGGCCTGGGTGGCATGCGGTTTGGGCTTTTCGATTTTCATCGCGATTGCCTACGGTCAACAGGCCTTCGGTGAATACATCAGTGGCTATCTGATTGAAGAGTCGCTCAGTGTCGACAACGTCTTTGTCTGGTCGATGCTGTTCGCAGCAATGGCAATCCCTTTGCGCTACCAACACCGAGTCCTGTTCTGGGGCATCGTCGGAGCCATCGTGATGCGCGCGGTCTTCATCGTGGTGGGAAGCGCCCTGCTCGGTCAGTTCTGGTGGCTGCTCGTTGTCTTCGGCCTATTCCTGATCTACACCGGCGCGAAAGTAATTCGCCACCGCAACGACGAGGATGAGCGCAGTGCAGCTCCGGGAATGGGGCTCCTGAGCAAAGTTATGCCGATAAGCGAGCAGCTCGACGGGCAGAAGTTCTTCACTCGGTTGAATGGTCGTCGCGCGGCCACTCCGTTGCTGGCGGCGTGTGTTGCCCTGTCAATAGCCGACGTGGTTTTCGCGGTGGACTCGGTGCCGGCAATCCTCGCAGTTTCTAAGGAGCCCTACATCGTGTTCGCCTCGAACGCCTTCGCGATTCTTGGACTACGCGCCATGTACTTTCTCCTGGCTAATGCGAAGGAACGCTTTCACTTCCTATCGCATGCGTTGGGAGGAATTCTCGTCTTCGTCGGCATCAAGATGACTATCTCGCACTGGTTCCACCTGAACACGTATGTTGCGCTCGTCATAATCGTCGCCATGCTGGCGACTGCCATCACCCTGAGTTTGCGGCGGGAACGGGCCGGGCGGCACTTGAGCTAAAGGGTTAATTCGGGGCCCGGTAAAGCGTGGGCACTAGCAAGGTCGCGACCCAGAACTACATCCTCTACAAAGGGATGCACGAGTTAAAGCCCATATATTCGTTGCCGATTACTGAAACCTCTACGCTCTTCAATATGGGTAGCAACCTCCAGTCCTTTGGCGGACCCACGCCTGACGCCGTCGCGTTCTACAAAGAGCGTGGCTGGGTGTTGATCGACACATTGAACCAAGAGCAGACGAAACAACTGCAGCACTGGGTGGATTATGTCGCATCATGGCCCCTCGGTGGCGGCGAGTGGATCCACCATCGCGAGATGACTGAATCAGGGCCCCAGCTGGCCCGTACCGAAAACTTCACGCCCTTCCACGACGGACTCCGCGCACTACTGAGACATGGTGCCATGCTCGAGGTCGCCTCTGCGCTGCTCGAAGAAGAGGCAGTGCTCTACAAAGAAAAGGTCAACTACAAGTTGGTTGGCGGCGCCGGATTTGCTCCTCATCAGGATGCTCCGGCCTATCGATTTATTGATAATCACATTTCGTGCATGGTGGCCGTCGACGACTCCACTCCGGAGAACGGCTGTCTCGATGTTGTGAGTTCACGCTACGACGAGATCCTTCCGATGGATGAGCGCGGTTGCATCACAGCCGATGTCGTCGAATCGATGACGTGGATTCCCGCTCCAATCAAGGCGGGTCAAACCCTCTGGTTTCACTCCCGGACTCCGCATCGCAGTGGGCCCAACACTTCGGCAAAGA
>JBAXMO010000174.1:0-2115 GCA_037134255.1 Actinomycetes bacterium
AGGACTGCCTACTACCTCGCGGTCTATTGCCACGCCCCCGCACGATGGCTCTACCAGACCGATCGGTATCTCCGTCGAGATGGTCTCGGCCCCCTAGCCCAGGCCTCACGACTTTGGTTCAACCACCTGCGCCAATGGGATCAGGCTGCACAACGTCGTGCCGACCTCTACATCGTTAACTCCTCGGCGACCCAATCGCTTGTGCGTGAGATTTACGGACGAGAGGCACCAATTGTCGCCCCGCCAGTGGACATCCCCACGGCGGTGCCCGTTGGAGACGACCGCGGCGACGTATTAGTAGTAGCCCGCCTTCTGGCCTACAAGAACGTCGACTTCGCCCTAGAAGTAGCACGAGCTATGCCCGATTTCAGATTCAGAATCGTTGGTGACGGACCTCTCCGCGAAACCCTCCACTCTCTCGCTCCGTCCAACGTGACGTTCCTCGGAGCGGTCAGTGATGAAGAGTTGTGGCGCGAATACGCCGGAACCAAGGTGCACCTGGCCTTGAGTTACGAAGACTTTGGCATCACTCCGCTGGAAGCTGCGGCTGCTGGCAAGCCAACCGTGGCGCGGAGGTCCGGTGGTTATATCGACACCATCACCCCAATCACGGGAATTTTGATTGACGAAAGCGAACTAGCCGTACCAACAGTCGCCGAAGCGCTGCGTCGAGCCTTCGAAACCTCGTGGGACGAGCAGCAACTTCGTGAGCAGGCGCAGCGATTCTCCCGAGAAGCTCATTGGGCTGCACTTCAAGCGGTCGTGCCTGGCCTTTAGGCCCCGGTGACACCGCTCGCCCACGCGCCAAGACGTTGCGCGATTACCGCGTTGGTGAAGTAGTGCGACACGGCCGTGCGTCCGATCGCCGCTCTCCGAACCCCCTCGTCACCAAAGGCATTGAGGCGAAGCGCTGCAGCCAGAGCGGAAATGTCACCTTCTACGACGAGTGTTATCCCGGTCATCTCGGCCACCCAAGGAATCTCCCCTGAGTCGTAAGCCACGACGGGTCGACCGACCGCGAGAGATTCGATAATGACTCTTCCGAACTGTTCTGTCCACGTGGGTGTGGTGCGACTTGGTAGGGCCAGAACCGAAATTGACTCGTAGAAATCGGCCAATTCTCCGGGCGCGATGGCACCACGCCACGTCACTCGAGCGGGCGGGGTCGAAAAAAGTGTGCGAAGTGGCCCGTCACCAACCACTTCAAGTGACAAGGACTCGTCAGCTGCTACCGCGGACAGTAGATCAGTGAGCCCCTTGGACTCCACTAGTCGCCCCACGTACCCGACCACACCTTCACGTCGAGGAATAACTTTCGTCACCACGCCGTCGATACCGTGCGGTACGACATCGATTGAAGACAGCGGAGCACCCCAACTCAGTGCGCGTTCTCCAGCGGCCCTCGACCGGGCCATAACCAAACTGGCATGACGCAGAACGAATCTTCGCCAAAGTTTCGCGGGCCACGGCAAGGGGCGGTTGAGATTCTCAGCGGCCTGAATGGCGTAAGGCAATTTCCGACGACGCGCATAGCGAGAGCACTGCCAGCCGGCCAACGAGAAGGCCTCTTCTTCGACAATGCAGACGTTGGGATTGAAAGCCCGTATTGCGGAGTTTCGATACAACGAACCTCGATAGCGAAAGCGTTGCGGGGCACCGGCCCGCGAGACGGGTAGTGGCAGGACACACTTCTCGAGTCCACTGTGTACTTCTGGATGAAACGGCACTGGGGAGAAATCGTGACTCCAAGTATCGGGGACCACCAGGAGCACTTCGTTGCCCTGCTGGCGCAATTCGGCATACACCGACTGGTTGGCGGCCACCACGGAGGCGTGGCTAAATACCAAAACTCGGTTCGTCACCTCCCCATCGTGGCAGAAACACACGACTGGCGAGTGACCTGCCACAATCATTGACGTGAACGAGCCCACGGAGACCACCGAGCCGCGACGTCGCGGACAGGAATATCGTTGTGCCCGCGCAGCCACGAACTCCCTCGTTACGGCGGCGGGGGTTATCTGCGTCCTACTTATCGCCCTTGTCACAACGCCAATCTCTCTATCGCATCTCGGACTCGTGGAGTTCGGCATCTGGAGCTTCGTCACAGTGACCGTG
>JBAXMO010000175.1:0-2097 GCA_037134255.1 Actinomycetes bacterium
GCCACGGCGGCGATAACGGCCGAACCGATAGCCACACCCTTGGTGATGGCCTTGGTCGTGTTACCAACGGCGTCGAGGCTGACGAGAACCTTCTCAACGTCACCTTCGAACTCACCGGCCATTTCGGCAATACCGGCCGAGTTGTCCGAAACGGGACCGAAGGAGTCTTCGGACACGATCATGCCGGCGGTCGACAAGAGGCCGATACCGATCAGGGAGACGTAGTAGAGAACCTGCTGCACGTCGCTACCACCGAGGGCAATAGCTGCGGCGAGGGCTGCGACGATGGACAGAGCGGCCCAGAAGGACGACTCGAGACCGAAGGCAATGCCGCTCAGCACGGTGGTTGCGGGACCGGTCTTAGCCGACTCGGCGATTTCCTTCACTGGGGTCTTCTCCGTGGAGGTGAAGTACTCAGTGATGAAGGAGGCCAGGAGGGAGAGACCAACACCGGCGACAACGGCCAAGAAGACCTTGGTCGGGTGCTTGTCCACGTAGTAGTGAGCAACGAACCAGGTCGCACCGATGGTGAGAATCGAGCTCAACCACACACCACGGTTAATTGGCTGCAACGCATTGCGGTCCTTGGCGCGTGACTTCACGAAGTAGATACCAATGATTGAGGCAATAACACCGATGGCGGGGATGATCAGCGGGAAGAGCACGCTGGTCGAGCTGTGCGTCGCCGAGTAGCCCAAGATGAGAGCGGCGATGATGGTGATGACGTAGGACTCGAAGAGGTCCGCAGCCATACCGGCACAGTCACCGACGTTGTCACCGACGTTGTCAGCAATGGTCGCGGCGTTACGGGGGTCGTCTTCAGGAATTCCCGCTTCGACCTTGCCGACAAGGTCAGCACCGACGTCAGCGGCCTTGGTGAAGATTCCACCACCGACACGCATGAACAGCGCCAGGAGCGAAGCACCGAAGGCGAAGCCGACGAGCACCGTGGTGGCGGAGTTCTGGAAGATAAGGAAGATACCGGCGGCGCCGACGAGGCCGAGGCCCACGCAGAGCAGACCAGTTACGGCACCGGTGCGGAAGGCGACCTTCAATGCTTCGTCGGTACGGCCGGTGCGAACAGCAGCGGCGGCGGTACGAACGTTGCCTCGAACGGCAGTCGACATACCAATCAGACCAACGAGGCCCGAGAAGATGGCACCGATGAGGAAGCAGATCACGCGGTAGAGACCGTTGGCACCCTTGGTCATCTCCACCATGCCGTCAGGTCCAACAACCTCGGCACCGGTGAAGTAGATCAACGCGGCCAGTGGCACGACGATGATGGCGATGGTCTTGAATTGACGAGACAGGAACGCTTCGGCACCCTCTTGAATGGCCTTTGCGATTTCACGCATCTTCTCGGAGCCTTGCTCAGCGGCGAGAACGCCCTTCATCAAGAACAGACCGACAAGAATGCCGATTACGCCAGCGGCGAGGACGAGGTACAACCATGTCTTATCGGTGGACGAGAGGGCGAAATCTTGATAGCCGCCTTCTGCCAGATGAAGTAGTGGATTCATACTGGGTCGTTACTCCTTGGTAGGGGAACCGCGAAACGGTTCTTGTTGACCCAAAGTCGGGTCAAGCCGGTAAAAAACTAGTCCGGATCGATACAGAATCGGCGTATTTAGCCCTCGTCGGAAGTGGCTCCGGCGACAATCTCGTATTCGGGGTTCATAATCACCGCTTCACGGTTAAAAGAGGTGACTGTTCCAGAGACCAATAGGCGAACGCCGCGCTCCAGACCCGGTACGAGGTCGCGGCCCTGGAAGACCAGTTTGATGGAGCCCGTGGAGTCAGTGAGTAGACAGGACATCGACTGGCCGTTGGCGCTCTTTTCGACCGTAATCGACTTCACCCGTCCCGCCAACTTGGCCTTTTGACGCAGCGTCACGGCACCAATTTCACCGGCGTGAGATTCCGAGCGACGAGTATCAAGGATCTCGTCGGCCTCCAAGTGGGCCTCTTCGCGATGCCCACCACGAACCACAACGTCGGCCGACGGGGCGTCAACCGACTGGGCCGTGGGGACCACCGTCCTCATGCGATAAGGAACGATGGTGGCGGCGGTGCGGGGCACGTGCATGACGGCCG
>JBAXMO010000176.1:0-2081 GCA_037134255.1 Actinomycetes bacterium
TCAATGAACCGGAGAACTCCGTCGCATCCTTTTTGGAGGCCAAGGCCCTCGGCGTCCACGGCGTGGAGCTTGACGTACGACGAACGAAAGACGGCGCTCTGGTGGTCCACCACGACGCCGGAATAGAGGGTTTGGGCGATATTTGCGAGCTAGCCCTGCAGGAACTCCCCAAAGGTGTCGCCACTTTGAGCGATGTCATGACGGCCTGCCAGGGGCTCCACGTGAATGTGGAGATCAAGAACTGGCACGAAGATCCCGGTTACGACCCATCCGGCGCGATGGCCTCTCAAACCATGGACCTGTTGGCGCAGCTGGGTTGGCTGGAGGACATCATCGTTTCATCATTCGATCTGGATACCTGCGTGGCCGTAAAGGCGTTGCATCCAGCGGCGGCGGTGGGGTGGCTCCTCGACTGGCGCGCCCCGGTGTTAGAGAACGCCCGAAAGGCCAGCGAACTCGGCCTACAGGCCATCCACCCACACTTTTTGACGGTGGATCAAGCCGTGATGGACCAGGCCCACTCGTGGGGTCTGGCTGTCAACGTGTGGACCGTTAATAAAGCGGAGGACATCAACACCATGTTGGACATGGGCGCCGACACAATCATCACTGATGACCCCGCCCTCGGTCTGCAGGAATTAGCAAAGCGGTCCTAGTCAAGTCGCCGTGTCGTCGTGCACGTCTAGCTTCGACCGCTCGTCTCGATCGAGAGTTCGCAACTCAGTCACTGATCTAGGAGTTCGCGAGTTGGGTTAGGGCGTCGCCAGAGACTCGGTAGACGGTCCACTCGTCCATCGCTACGGCCCCGAGCTGGAGATAGAAGTCGATGGCCGGTTGATTCCAGTCCAGTACTGACCACTGGAAACGTCCGTACCCGTTCTCCACACACGTTTGTGCGAGGTGCTTAAGAAGCGAGTGGCCGAATCCTTGACCACGGTGCGATGGTCGAACGAAGAGATCTTCGAGATAGATGCCGTACTTGGACTGCCAGGTAGAGAAGTTGAGAAACCAGATCGCCATCCCGACCAATTCGCCATCGACTTCCACGAGGTCGCAGTAGGCGGTGGGCTGGTTACCAAAGAGGGCGGCCTCCAACGTTTCAACCATGGCCTCAACGGCCTCGAGTTCACGTTCGTACTCGGCCAGGTCTCGAATAAGAGCGAGGATTGCGTCGCCGTCAGCGATGGTGGCCCGTCGAATGTTCACTGCTCAACCCTAGGCAGCGAGGGTCTGGAGGTAGAAAGTAGGGATTCGGCCTACTACTTACTGACCGGTAACACGGTAAAAAGCCCATAGTTATAGGACATTAGAAATTGCACATTTGATTTGGGGTGTCGCAAAAACCTCTAACATTTCCTCCTATGAACATTGTCGTTTGCGTAAAGCAAATCCCAGACCCGGCGGCGCCCGCGTCGTTGGATCCCAACACCCACAACCTTGACCGTACGGGCAAGCTCATCCTCGACGAAGCCGACACGTACGGCGTCGAAATGGCGCTCCAGTTGGTCGACAAGGCCGGAACTGGCGAAGTCACCGTTGTCTCGATGAGCTCAGCCGCTGACATGTCCGGAGTGCGTAACGCTCTGGCCATGGGTGCCGCTAAGGCCATCGTGATTTCGGATGATGCACTCCGTGGCACCGACGCGCTTGGCACCGCCAAGATCTTGGCTGCCGCTATCAAGCGCGTTAACCCCGACCTCGTGCTCTGCGCGACTGAGTCGAGTGACGGCTACACCGGAACTGTTCCCGTACAGATCGCTGAACTCTTGGGCCTCCCCTCGGTGACCTTCGCTAAGTCAGTCACTGTCGATGGCTCCAGTATCAAGATCGACCGTCAGACCGACGGTGGCTACGACGAAGTGACCTCACCACTGCCCGCAGTCGTGACCGTGACTGCCGGTGTAGTTGAGCCCCGCTACGCGTCCTTCAAGGGCATCATGGCGGCCAAGAGCAAGCCAGTGGAGCAACTTACCGCTGCGGACCTTGGTCTCGCTGCCGAGACAGGTGCCGCTGGCGCCGGTCAGGAAATCACTGCAGTCGTGGTCGCCGAATCGCGCGCCGCGGGTGAGAAGTACATCGAT
>JBAXMO010000177.1:0-2061 GCA_037134255.1 Actinomycetes bacterium
CAATAGGCCAGTCGAATCGCTTCTGCAGTCCCGTCATCAAGCCGTCACGAGGACCCGGACCTGATCGGGTGGAGAGGTAGAGCGAAGCCCCCAGGGCGAACACCAGCAGTCCGCCAATCATTAGGCCAATGCGCGCCATCACGGTGTGCGGCGCCGGAACAATTGTCACCGTGGCGTCGAGGACAAAGGGGAAGATGGCCGCGTTCAGGATGCTCCCAACACCAATTCGCTCCCGCAGGGGAATCCAACCGAGCATCACTAGGGCGCTGGTGCACGCCGTGGCCCAGCCAATCGACCATCCGGTCTGGTGGGCCAGACCGAGGGCAAAGACAGTCCACGGAGTGGCCCCAAAATGAGATTGCACGAGCAGTCCCTCGCCAATGCCAAAGATCACGAGGCCGAGGAGAAGCACGACCCACGACAGCGGAGAGAGTCGCCAATAGGAGTTGGCGGACCATCGCACCTCGGGTACGGCACGAGAAGGTCGGGGGATGCGAAGAGCCACGTCGTTAATCGTAGGGGAGAGGGGCCGAAGAGCTCTTCTGACGGGAAGTTGTGCTAAACCACGTGGGTGACAATTTCGATTCAACACGCCCTACGACACCTTGATTGGGCGGAACAAAAGTTCTTCTCGTTACTCGAGGCGATGCCTGAGCAATACCTTGCCTCGCACTACGGCAATCCCGAGTGGACGGTAGCCATCATCGCTCAACACATTGTTTCGGGCGCTTGCTGGTACGAGTTCTGTCTGACTGGAGTTTTTCCCGAGGAGCCGGCAGTTCCCACGACGAGCGCTGAGGTGGCGTTGCTTCGAACCTACGTGGCTGATCGAAACGCCGTCCTGCACGCCCAGGCCGAGCTGGATGATGAATTGCTCTTTGTCTCGCACGAGGGTGACGAGTTCACCGTCTGGCGCTCAATACTGCTGAGCCAGGCCGTCCATCACTCGGTCGAACACCGCGCACAGATTGCGTGCGCCCTTGAAGCCAACGGCTATCGCGGGATCGATCTTGATTCGCTGGACGCCTGGGCCTACGCCAGCGCCACGGGGCTCTAGCTAGCTAGCGCACCGACGATGTAGTTGATGCTGGCACAGAGCGCAGCGACGTCTTCGGGGTCAATACCGGGGAACATCGCGATACGTAGTTGGTTACGACCGAGTTTGCGGTAGGGCTCGGTGTCAACAACGCCGTTGGCGCGTAAGACCTGGGCAATAGCCGCCGCATCGATGGCCTCGTCGAAGTCGATGGTGCCGATGACGTGACTGCGCTTGTCGGGGTCCTGTACGAAGGGCGTGGCGAAGTCTGAAGCATCGGCCCACGAGTAGAGAATTTCCGCGGAGCGGTCACTACGTCCGGCCGAGAAGTCCATGCCACCGTTGTCATTGAACCACTTGATATGGCTGGCCAGCACGTCAATCGTGGCCAGAGCAGGCGTGTTGTAGGTCTGATTGAGGCGTGAGTTCTCGAGGGCAATGCCGAGGTCCAAGAAGGCGGGCGTCCAGCGACCAGATCCCTTGAGCTCTTCGATGCGAGCCACAGCCTTCGGCGAACAGAGGGCCAGCCAGAGGCCACCATCTGATGCGAAGGACTTCTGCGGGGCGAAGTAGTAGCAGTCGAACTGGGTGGGGTCGACGCGAAGACCACCGGCGGCCGAGGTGGCATCAACCGCGACGAGGCCGGTTGAGCCCGCCGGACGACGAATCTTCATCGAGACACCAGTCGAGGTCTCGTTGTGGGTCAAGCCGTAGAGGTCAACGGTTTCGTCGGTGACGGCCTCGGGGTGCGTACCGGGCTCGGACTTGATGATCTGTGGGTCATTGAGGTGCGGAGCATCCTTGACTGCGGTAGTGAACTTTGAGGAGAACTCACCGAAGTTCAGGTGCTGGCTCTGCTGGCGAACGAGGTGGAAGGTGGCGGCGTCCCAGAAGCAGGTGGTGCCACCATTACCGAGGAGAACTTCGTAGCCCTCAGGAAGGTTGAAGAGGGAGGTGAGTCCTTCGCGAACCTCACCGACCTTGCTCTTCACCGTGTTTTGACGGTGTGAGGTGCCCATATAGGT
>JBAXMO010000178.1:0-2060 GCA_037134255.1 Actinomycetes bacterium
ACTGTGCACAAGCCCTAGGCCGACGTCACCGCACCTTTCTCAGCTCCCTGCACCAATCGGGCGAATTTCTCAAGAACTCCGGTGGTGTAGCGCGGTACGAAGGCCGGCAGCAGAGCAGCTCGCCGCGCGAGTTCTTCGCTCGGCACCATCACGTCAATGCTGTGGCTCAGTACGTCGATGACAATTCTGTCCCCGTCCATGACAAGCCCGATCGGACCACCGTCAACGGCCTCGGGGGCGACGTGACCAATGCAGAAACCGTGGGTGCCCCCGCTGAAACGACCATCGGTGACCAGGGCGCAGTCCGCACCGCGACCGGCACCCTTCATCGCTCCGGTGACGGCCAACATTTCACGCATACCGGGTCCCCCCTTGGGACCCTCGTATCGAATCACCACCACCGTATTCGGCTGGATTTCGTCAGCCATAATCGCCGACATTGCCGCGTCTTCTCCGTCAAAAACGCGAGCGACCCCGTCAAAGTAGGGCTCGTCGATGCCCGCGACCTTGACGACCGATCCCTTCGGCGCGAGCGTTCCCGTCAAAATAGCGATCCCGCCCTGGGCGTTAATGGGGTCACTCAAGGGATGTACGACCTTGCCGTCGGGCGCTGGAGCCTTGTAGGCCGCCAAATTCTCCGCCATCGTCATGCCGCTCACGGTCATGACGTCACCGTGTAGTAGTCCGGCGTCCAGTAAGTGTTGCAGTACGACCGGCACGCCCCCAACCTTGTCGAGGTCGGTCATGTGGTATTTGCCGTGGGGCTTCGTGTCCGCCAAGTGCGGGACCTTGGCCGCGATGCGATTGAAGTCGGCCAGTTCTAAATCAACGCGAGCTTCGTGGGCGATGGCGAGCAGGTGCAAGACAGCGTTCGTTGAGCCCCCGAGGGCCATAACCACGGCGATGGCGTTCTCGAATGCCTTCTTCGTCATGATCTGGCGGGCCGTTATGCCCCGATCAAGCAAATTCAGCACGGCAATTCCCGAGTCGTAGGCGTACTGCAGACGTCGCGGGTCAATGGCCGGGGCGCAGGCACTACCGAGCAGCGACATCCCCAGTGCTTCGCCAACGCTCGCCATGGTGTTAGCGGTGAACATGCCCGCGCAACTACCCTCACCGGGACAGGCCTTGAGCTCAATCAGCGACAGCTCTTCGTCGGTCAGCGCACCAACGGCGTTCGCCCCGACCGCTTCGAAGACGGAAACTATGTCGAGAGCGCGGCCATGAACTTCACCGGGCATGATTGTTCCGCCGTAGAGAAAGACGGCCGGAACGTCGAGTCGCGCCGAGGCCATCAACATTCCCGGTAGCGACTTATCGCAGCCGGCGAATGAGACCAGTGCGTCAAAGCGTTCGGCGTGCATCACCGTCTCGACGGAGTCGGCAATGACTTCGCGCGACACCAAGGAAGCCCGCATGCCTTCGTGGCCCATCGAAATACCGTCGGATACCGCAATCGTTACGAATTCAAAAGGCACCCCCCCAGCGTCGCGAACGGCGACTTTGGCTCGCTTGGCCAAGGCGTCGAGGGGCAGGTTGCAGGGCGTGACCTCATTCCACGACGACGCCACGCCAATTTGGGGCTTCGCCATGTCGGCGTCGTCGAGGCCCATTGCCCGCAACATCGCTCGGGCGGGGGCTCGGTTCTTGCCTTGGGTCACTTCGAAACTTCGTGGAGTGGGGTGGCTCACCATAGTCATCAGTCTAAGACCTGGCTTTGCGCGTCGGTAACGGCGCAGTCTCTTAGGCGGTGAAACTCAGACTCTAGCGACGACGTTGCAACTCGGCGATGACTGCCTTACCGTTCGCCTGACCCTTGGTTGCCTTCATGACTAGCCCAATGAAAAACTGCGCGAGTTTCTCGTCACCCTCACGGTAGCGGTTCCATTCATCAGGATTTTGCTCAATGAAGGTAGCAACCGTGGTCGCGAGGGAGTCGAGAGATAGTTGTTCGTAACCTCGCTGCGCGGCTTTTTCCTCAGGACTCCCGCCGCTTTCGAGGATGTCGCCCAACACCGTCTTCGCCTGAGTAGCGGAGAGGGCTCCGGATTGTTCCATGG
>JBAXMO010000179.1:0-2053 GCA_037134255.1 Actinomycetes bacterium
TACGACATCATCGTCATGACCGACAACGCGATTGGCCTGCGCTACCTGCTCAACGGGAACTACTTGATTCCCCTCGATGACGCGGCCCTGGTCAACTTCAAGAAGAACGCGAGTGCTTCAGCCAAGGCGGTCTACGCCAACAGTGGCAAGCGCCTCATTCCGTGGCAGTCGGGCATGACCTCCTTGGCCTACAACAGCACCAAGGTCTCGACGAACACCAAGTCCCTCAAGATGGCCTTTGACACCTCGTCATCGAACGTCGCCAAGCTGCGCAATCGCGTCGGCATGCTCAGTGACCCCATTGAGCTCGGCAACATGGCCCTCTTGGCCCTCGGCAAGACCCCCGCCACTTCAACGCCGGCCGACTGGCAACTCGCCGCGACCAAGCTCCGCCAGCAGCGCGACAGTGGTCTGGTGAAGGCCTACTACGGCAACGACATCATCAACGAACTGAAGCAGGGCAACCTCTGGGTCGGCCAGGTCTACTCCGGTGACGTCTTCCAGGCCCGCATCGGTGGCAACAAGAACCTCAAGTTGATGAACCCCACCGAAGGCGTGTTGCTCTGGACCGACAACATGTGCATCCCGAAGGGTGCCGAGCACCCCCGTGACGCCATGACGGCCATTGACTACTTCTACGACCCCTCGGTAGCGGCCGTGTTGGCCTACTACGTGAACTACATCACGCCGGTGCCTGGCGCCAAGGCCAAGTTGACCGCTCCGACTAAGGGTTGGCAGGCCACGACGATGACCAACCTGAAGAAGGACATCGGGGTCGCGGCCAGTTTGATCACGGCCGCACCAGAAGTCTTCCCCACGTCGGCCTACAAACTGAAGAACTACTACGCCTTTAAGACCCAGGGCGAGATCGACACGTGGAACGAGAAGTTCGCTGGTATTCCTACCGGTTCGTGAGCCGACTTTCTACTCGACGACGTGGCATTAGCCGGCTAGCTCCGTATCTTCTGGGGCTGCCGGCCTTTGTCTGGCTCGGGGTCTTCTTTCTCGTCCCGCTGGGACTGATGTTGGTCAAAACGTTGCAGGAGTGCAACCCCGCGACCGGCGCCTGCGTCATGACGTGGCACTGGTCTTCCTTGAGTGATGCGTGGGCGAACTCGTCGACAATTATTTTTCGCAGTTTGACCTACGCCTTGATTGCGACCTTGATCGATCTCGTGCTGAGCTTTCCGATTGCCTACTGGATTGCCTTCTACGCCGGACGTCGGAAGAACTTCTTCCTCATCATGCTGCTGGTGCCCTTCTTCGTCTCCTTCGTGATCCGCACGGTGATCTGGAAGTTCCTCCTCTCCTCCGACGGTCTGGTGATCCACACCCTCCAAGCGCTGCACCTGGTCTCCGCCGACTATCAGATTCTCGGCACCACCGGGGCCGTCATCGCGGGGCTGGCCTACAACTTCCTGCCCTTCACGGCTCTCCCGCTCTACGTCTCACTCGAGCGACTGAACCCTGCCCTACTGGAAGCCTCCCAGGACCTCTACGCCGGCCGGATCACCACGTTCCGCAAAGTCGTATTGCCACTCTGTGCCCCTGGAATTTTTGCGGCCTTCCTGTTGACGTTCATTCCGGCCTTTGGTGACTACATCAACCAGCAGGTGCTCGGAGGCTTCGCCAACACCATGGTCGGCACCGTGATTCAGAATCTCTTCCTCGTCAACAACGACTTCTCGGCCGGTTCGGCCCTCTCGGTGATTGTGATGGGCATCTCACTCGTTGGCATCGTAATCTACGGCCGCCTCTTGGGCTCTAAGTCGATCGGTGACTTCGTATGAGTCGTAAGCGCGGCCGTTGGCTCGGCATCTACTCCTACCTGCTGTTGGGCTATCTGCTCGTGCCGATTATCGGCATGGTCTTCTTTAGTTTCAACGACGTTCTCGCCGGCCGGCCCCAAATCTCCTTTGAGTGGAACGGTGCCACGCTGCGCTGGTATCGCGAGCTGACCCAGGTGGTGGGCCTACCCCAGTCCTTCTGGCTCTCGATTCGCTTAGCCGTGGCCTCGACAATTATTGCCACCATGATTGGCACGTTGCTGGCT
>JBAXMO010000180.1:0-2027 GCA_037134255.1 Actinomycetes bacterium
GCCACCGTGGCGAGCCATACCGCCGTAGGTGTCAACGATGATCTTTCGACCGGTCAGGCCGGTGTCGGCGTGTGGGCCTCCGAGAACGAACTTGCCGGAAGGGTTGATGTACACCTTCAGGTTGCTCAAGTCTAGATCAGTGGGTAGCAGCGGGTCGATGACGTGCTGGCGTAGGTCATCGGCAATCGTGCGCTGATCGACCGAGTCAGCGTGCTGCGTTGAAATCAGAACTGAATCGATGCCGACGGGTCGTCCACCTTCGTAGGCGATCGTGACCTGCGTCTTGCCGTCAGGGCGGAGGTACGCCAGCTGGCCACTACGGCGAACTTGGCTAAGGCGCATTGACAGACGGTGTGCCAACCAGATCGGTAGTGGCATGAAGTCGTCGTTGTCATTAACGGCGTAGCCGAACATCATTCCCTGGTCACCGGCACCTTGGGCGTTGAGAATGTCTTCCCCGCCCGTACCGGTCCGCTTTTCGAGCGCTGCGTCTACACCGCCAGCAATGTCGGGGCTCTGCTTATCGAGGGCCACGAGCACGCCGCAGATATTGCCGTCGAAGCCCTTAGCTCCGTCGTCATAACCAATGTCCACAATCGTCTTACGAGCAATCGCAGTGATATCGACAACGGCATTCGAAGTGATTTCACCGGCGACGACACAGAGGCCGGTCGTCAGCAGGGTCTCGCACGCCACGCGTGACGCGGGGTCCTGAGCGAGCATGGCGTCCAAGACGGCGTCGGAGACCTGGTCGGCGATTTTGTCAGGGTGTCCTTCGGTTACCGATTCGGACGTAAAGAGTGTGCGCTCAGCCATGTGTTCCTCCGTGGATTCTTTCAGCAACCTTAGACAACAGTTCGTAGGCGACCTGTTCTTTTGAAGTCATCGCCACAGAGTAGGGCTCCGCACCCGTGCTCAAGATGACGACCTCGTTGGTGGCGTGGTCAAAGCCGACTCCATCGGCCGAAACGTCATTAGCCACCAAGAAGTCGCAGCCCTTACGCAGTAATTTGGCTTGAGCGTTAGCGAGGACGTCATTAGTCTCGGCCGCAAACCCCACGATGATCTGTCCGGGTCGCTTCCGATGCCCCAACGCCAAGAGAATGTCTTGTGTGGGGACCAGTTCAATGGTGGGTACACCATCGTCCTTCTTTAGCTTGTGGTCAGCAGTTGCCACCGTGAAATCAGCTACGGCCGCGGCCATGATCACCACGTCAGCGTTGCCTGACTCTCGAAGCACCACGTCGGCCATCTCTGCGGCGCTCGACACGGTAATGACGGATATCGATCGAACCACATCAGGAGCCAGCGTTAGGGAGCTCGTTGAGACCAAAATCACTTCCGCTCCGAGGCGTGCAGCAACTTCAGCAATGGCGTAGCCCTGCTTGCCACTGGATCGATTGGTAATCACCCGTACGGGGTCAATCGCCTCTCGCGTGCCACCCGCAGAGATCACGACGCGGCGACCACGCAGGAGTCCCCCCGAACGACCATTAACAATGTCGAGCACCAGTGAGGCGATTACTTCGGGATCGGGTAGGCGGCCCTTGCCGGAGTCTCCACCCGCGAGAGCACCGTCTTCGGGCTCCAGAATCATGACGCCCCGGCGGCGAAGTGTGGCGAGGTTCTCTTGAACGGAGGGCTGCTCCCACATCTCTGTGTGCATGGCCGGACAGAGCAGAACGGGGGCTCGAGAGGCCAATAGAGTCGCGGTGAGCAAATCGTCGCTAAGCCCCATGGCGTATCGCGCAATCACGTGAGCTGTGGCGGGGGCAACCACGATCAGATCGGCATTTTGACCGAGGTACGTGTGGGGAATCGGCGTCGTGGGATCGCCGTAGAGCTTGGTGCGCGCGGGTTCACTAGCGAGTGCCGAGAAGGTCACCTCACCGACAAAGCGCGTGGCGTCTGGTGTAAGCACTGGTGAGACGAAACATCCGGCGTCACGCAAGCGACGAAGAACCTCTACGGCTTTATAGGCGGCGATGCCACCGGCTACGCCTAAAACAATCCGCGGTTGGTCTTGC
>JBAXMO010000181.1:0-2027 GCA_037134255.1 Actinomycetes bacterium
CTTGTTAGTAGCGACCTCTTCGAGTTGCTGCGTGATGTGGCCCAGGGTTCACTACGCGCCGCGCCGACGTTCAAGTCGGCTCACGCCGTGACCATCGTGCTGGCCGCCCCGGGCTATCCCGAAGCGCCTCAAACGGGTGGGGTCATCGAAGGCCTCGGTGCCGACGGCCAACTCGAGACATCGATTCCCAACGTGACCATCTTTCACGCCGGCACGAAGCGCAACGACGAAGGTCAGTTCGTGACGTCCGGGGGCCGGGTGCTGACCGTGACGGCCGTGGCCTCGTCCCGCAAAGAGGCGCGCACCTTGGCCACCACCTCCGCTTCAACAATTATGTTTCCGGGTCGCGTTATGCGGACCGACATCGCAGAAAAGGACTAGAGCATGATTTCTCGTTACGCCCCGAAAGATGTGGCCGCCCTCTTCACCGACGAGCACCGGTTCGACACCATGCTCGAGGTCGAACTCCTCGCCGCCGAAGCGCTCGTCGAGCAGGGTGTGGTCCCGGCCGCTGACGCGTCCGCACTGCGAGCGCGACGTCCCGTCGTCGACGCCGCCTTCGTGGCTGACGTCAATGCCCGCGAAGAGATCACGAATCACGACACGGCCGCCTTCGTCGACATCGTGCAAGACCGCATCGGCATGCCCGAAGGGGCGTGGATTCACTACGGCCTGACCTCGTCTGACGTGGTCGACACCGCACTCTGCAAGGTGCTGACCGACGCCATGGACATTGTGATTAGCGAAGTGCGGGCCTTTCGTGACGCGTTAACCACGCGAGCCGTCGAAAGTATTGACTGGCCCATCACTGGTCGCACCCACGGCATGCACGCCGAACCCACCACCTACGGGGCCAAGTTCGCGCTCTTCGCGCTGCAGGCCAACCGGGACCTCGAGCGGGTCGAGAATGCCCGTCGCGCCATTGCGGTCGGCAAGCTTTCGGGGGCCGTCGGCACCTTCTCCAACATTGATCCCGAAGTGGAGAACTTTGTCTGCACCCGCCTGGGCCTCGTTCCCGTGCCGGCCACCCAGGTCATCGCCCGTGACCGTCACGCCGAAGTCCTCTACTCCCTAGCGGCCGTTGGCACGACGATCGAACAGGTTGCGCTCGAAGTTCGCCACCTCGCCCGGAGTGAAGTGGGCGAGGCCGAAGAGCCCTTCGCTAAGGGTCAAAAGGGTTCTTCGGCCATGCCGCATAAGCGCAACCCCGTGTTGTCGGAACGGCTCTGCGGCTTGGCTCGAGTACTCCGTGGGTATCTCATTCCCGGTCTCGAAGACGTGGCGCTGTGGCACGAGCGCGACATCAGCCACTCCAGTGTGGAGCGCGTCGTGATGCCCGACGCCTTGCAACTCTGTGTCTACATGCTGCGCAAGGCCACCGGTCTCGCCTCGGGACTCGTCTTAAAGCCCGAGCGCGCGCTCGAGAACCTCGAAGTGCACTCCCTCGGTCTGGTCTTTTCGCAGTCGATCCTGTTGGCCCTCGTGGACTCGGGTATGAGTCGCGACGATGCATATCGCATCGTGCAGGCCGCCGCCCGTCGTTCGGTCGAGACGCGCGAGAACTTCCGCGACGTCATCGCCCAGGACCAAGACGTAACCCTGAGTGCAGAACAACTCACGCGCGCCTTTGACGCCACTCGACTGTTGGCGCACCGTGGCCGCTTCGTGGAGGCGCTGACCTGGCGCACGGCATGAACGAACTCGGTCTGACGCACCTGTATCGAGGCAAGGTTCGGGACCTCTACGCGGTCGGGGAGGACCACCTCTTGATGGTGGCCTCCGATCGCATGAGTGCCTTTGACGTCGTGATGCACGAGACGATTCCCAACAAGGGACGGGTCCTCACGGCCTTAACGAACTACTGGCTCGACGAACTGCCGGAGATCCCTCGGGCTCTCGTGAGCTGCGACCCGCTCGTTATCGAGACCTACGTCCCGGGCTACTTGCAGGCCACGGAGTTGCACGGCCGTTCCATGCTCGTTCGCAGGGCCGAGATGTTGCCGTTGGAGTGCATTGTCCGCGCCCGC
>JBAXMO010000182.1:0-2009 GCA_037134255.1 Actinomycetes bacterium
GAATGAAACCGTAGGAGGGGTCCGCCATCACCGAGAGATCGGGCACCATGCGTTTGCCGGCGTTCGCGAGTCCAGTGACCGTCTGCCAAGCGGGTTGGGGCCACAGGCTCGACGCACCACCTCCGGCGGCGCCGCTCCCGTCATTCCAGACGCTCTGATCCAGCGGGCTGAGAGAATTAACGACAACGCCACCGACCCCCGTCACCAGTGGCTGGGAGGCGGGGTCGTCGACCGCGGTACAGGTAGACCCCACGTTGTTGGAACAGTCGGAAGTCGGTGGCACGTCGGTGGAAGCTGCGCAGTCCGACGAGCCCGAGTCCCCGGAGGCGGCGAAGACGGTTTGACCCTGGGCGGCCATTTGGGAAAATATTGGAGCTTCGATTTTGGCGTCGGATTGGGATTCGCAGATACCCCAAGAAACCGAGACGATACTGGCCGTGTTGTCGGCGGCAATGCGGGCGAAGACGTCGACGGGGCCCTTGACGTTATTGGGTCCGAGGTAGATTTTCAGCGCGGCCCCGGGAGCGATTACGCCAGCCTGTTCGATGTCCAAGGTGGTCTCGCTGTCGGCGGCACCCGTCGCGCCACCGTCAACCAAGACCGTCGACAGCGTCGGTGACACGTTGAGGCAAGTGAAGTAGTTCGAGATATCCGAACTCGAATAGTTGCCCAGTTCGTAGAGGGCAATGGTCTGAGTACGCCCACTGTAACCACGAGCTGTGAGGGTGTCGGCTCCGTAAGCGGCGGCCTGCTGACTAGGGAGAAACCCGCCGATGCTGGCGGTGGCGGAAAGCCCCGAACAGTTGGGTGTCGTGGCGTTAGGCGAGGCCATCGATTTCGTGGTGGGGTACTGAGCGTTTCGAATGTTGTGGTGATAGCGGGGGTGAGCGTTCAGCCCGACTATGCCAGAAATACCAGCCGCAACTTCAGCGGGCAGCGAGGCTGGTGCTACGAACTGGGTTGACGCGACACCACCGGTAGGGGCAACCATGGCGAGTCGCGAGTTAAAGGCAGCGCTGACGTTGCTACTCGGGCCTGAGATTTCGAGGACGAGGGAGTTGGTCGACGAACGCTGAACGCTGAGGCCCTGGGCGGTGAAGAAGCTCGAGAGACGAGAAAGATCACTGGGTCGCGGACCAAAACTTTGAAAAAATTGGGGCGAACTCAAGTAGTGGTGGTACCAGGGGTAACCGGGCGTGTTTTGATCGACGATGAGAGCATCGAGTCGAGCAGGGTTTCGGGGGGCGAGGACGACCCGGAAACTCACCTCGTCGCTGACGGCAGCGACGATACGTTCGTGACTACTGAGGAGTCCAGTGCTGATGCTGGTTCGAAGGGACGAAGCCGAAGCGACAGAAGGCAGGGCCAGCCCGCACAGCAACAGGCTCAGGGCTACGAGTTTATGAACCCGAAAATGTGCACGACCCACCATGCACCTATCGTAGGACCTCGTCATAAGTATCGCTCAGCGCCCGCTACCGAACGCTGAGCGATACTTATTTTCTACGAGTGAAAGGCGACTATCCCCTTGGCTGTAGTCGCTGCAAATTGACCAGCGGCATTCACGAACAGAGCCTTGGCTCCAGTGAACTTGATGGCCACGGCAATCCACGGCTGGTCGGACAGACCATTGGCGCTGACGACGTAGACCGTGGAACCCACCACGACCGCCAAGGAACGAGTTGATCCGTTGACGACGTAGATGGAAGTCTTCGTCTTGAGCGCGGAAATGGAACTAGTGATGTTTTTGTAGAGCCAGTACTGACTGCTCGAAGGGTCCGGTGCAAACTCCACGACCTCGAGGCCGACGTCGTGCACGTAAATGGCCGGAGAGATGCTGCCATCTCCGTTCGTCGTTCCGGTGAGCGTCACGTTGCCCGTGACTGCTCCCTTGCCCGTGGCGTAGTAGCTCGCCGCGTCGGCCACGTCGGTGGAGCTCCAGCTACCACCTACGGAGGGGGCGGTGAATTCATCGACGGTAAGGCCATTGCGGTACGCCACGTAGATCT
>JBAXMO010000183.1:0-1961 GCA_037134255.1 Actinomycetes bacterium
CAGATGGCCCGCATGGCGGGGGAGTCGTCGAGTTGGGGACGGTCAGAAACGAACCAGTGATCCGTGGCGTCGGCTCCGGTTTGGGGGAAGACCATGCGCTCGCGCGGGACGCCTAAGGCGACGGCCGTTTCGTAGCTGGCGATGATGTAGGCCGCGCCCATGTCGACGGGCAGGTTGGCGACGAGCATCTTGGTGTAGGGAAAAGAGACCATTCGATTCGACGGCGTTGGTGTGGCGATGGTGGAGGCATCGGGGCTGTTGGTAATCCAGGCGTAGGGATTGGTGGCGGCCACCGAAGCAAAGTTGGCCCACAGCTGGCCGAGTCGTTCGCGTTGCTGGGTGATCGACCAGCCGAGTCGGGCGCGCCGCGCATTCTCAAAGAGGGGGTAGACCTCGACGGGCTGAGTGAGGCCGTTGCCGTACTCCTCGGCCGTAAAGGGAATCCGGTCTTCTTCGACGAGTGCCGGCGAGACGACTTCGGGACCCTGGGTTACCCAGTTCGGCTTATGTCCTTCACGACGGGCGAGTGAGGACGCGTGCATCGCTTCCGAACCGACGACGGCGATGAGGTTGGCTTCGCCCCGCAAGATTCGCAGTGACGACTCGTGGACCAACTTTTGTGGAATGTTGCCGCCGGTCGGGGTCAGGCGAGTGGTGACATGGGTCGCCCCGAGACGCTCGGCGACCAGCAGTGCGGGGTCGGCCGTCTTCCACGTGAACGATCCAATGGCGACAATCTCTTCGAGGGCGGCGAGGACGGCGCCCGTGGCGTGAGCGTCTTCAAGCGCAAGCTCGAGGGCACTCACCAGTAAGTCGAGAGGCTCGGGTCGCTCGGCGTAGGTGGCGGTCGGACTGGGGCGGTCGGTGATTTGGCCGACGCCAATGATGACGGGGGTGCGGGGGGAGATAGTCACGGACGTAGTTTTACCGAACCGGACTCGATGCGCTCGTGGGGACGGGTAGCGTGGTGGCAATGCGAATTGCCGTAGGTTCCGATCACGCCGGATTTGACCTCAAAGTCACCGTTCTTGACGCCCTGCGTGAGCGCGGGCACGAGGTCCTCGACTTGGGAGCGAACGACGCCACGACTTCGGTGGACTACCCCGACTTCGGTGCCGCCGTGGGTCGTGCGGCCACTGACGGCACGGCCGATCTCGGCGTAGCCATCTGTGGTTCCGGTATTGGTATCTCTATTGCCGCCAACAAGATTCCCGGCGTACGGGCCGCACTGGTGCACGACGCGACCTCGGCCCGGTTGGCCCGCGAACACAATCACGCCAATGTTCTCTGCCTCGGCGCGCGACTCCTCGGAACCCAAGTCGTACTCGACGCTCTCGACGCCTGGCTCGGGGCGACGCCCGGTGAAGGCCGGCACCTCGGTCGCATCGACAAACTCTCCGCTCTCGACTAACAATCTCAAAACAGACAGAAAGAACACCATGACTCACTCACCATTCGACGCTTGGATTACTGGAGACGACGAAGTTACGTCGCTACTCGCTCAGGAGTGGACGCGACAGATCTCCTCCGTGCAGTTGATCGCCAGCGAAAACTTCACCTCCCCCTCAGTGATGGCCGCCACCGGTTCGATCTTGACGAACAAGTACGCCGAGGGTTACCCCGGCCGTCGCTACTACGGCGGTAACCAAATTGTTGATGAGATGGAAGACCTCGCCCGCCGTCGCTTGACCTCACTCTTTGGTGCCGATCACGCCAACGTCCAGCCCCACAGTGGAGCTAACGCCAACGTCGCGGTCTACCAAGCACTACTCAACCCCGGTGACACTGTCCTCGAGATGCGTCTCGACCAGGGTGGCCACCTCACCCACGGTTCACCGGCCTCGATTACGTCAAAGATTTGGCGCTTCGTTTCCTACGGCGTGACGGCCCGTTCCGACGACCCCAACCAGCCCGGCGAAATCATTGACTTTGACAACGTGCGGGACTTGGCGCTGAAGGAG
>JBAXMO010000184.1:0-1928 GCA_037134255.1 Actinomycetes bacterium
AAATGAAGCAGAGCGCTGGCGATTGCGAGCACTCCGACCCCGAGAACGAAGAGTTCGGGCGTATCACCAATGAAAAACTCAAAGAGAAATTTCCCAAAACCGCGCACGAACTTCATGAGGCCACCCCTGCCGACTGCTTCCGTGGCGCCAGTGCAAGCACAACCACCCAGGTCAGTAGCCCGTAGATCAATGCGAAGGCCAGAAGCGCGAGATCTTTTCCAGGCCATTGAAGTCCAATGCCCTCACCAATCCAGAAGGTGCCGTAAGCAGCCGCCATGATGCCGACAACCATCTTCATCAGGTTTTCGGGAACGTTGGACAGTTGGCGGGCCGCAATGAGACCCGCAAAAGCCACTAGTACTAACGCGGTACCCGCAGCTGTTGCCGCGACGCCCAATCGGTGCGCCGAACTGCCCAAAGTAATAACAGTGACGACAACTTCAATACCTTCAAGGAAGACACCCTTGAAGGCCATTGTGAATGCGGCCGCATCTCGAGTGCTCGCGGGGCTGTTTCGAAGCTCCTCCACCATCTCGGCAAATATCGCGTCTTCGTCGTGTTTCGCCTTCAGCCCAATGCTTCGCAAGATTGCCTTACGCCACCACTGCAGTCCGAAAATTAAGAGAACCGTACCAACCACAATTCGAAGAGAGGCGATCGGGACACTGGCTAGCGCTGGACCAAAGACGATCACGAGTCCACTCAGCGCCAGCAGAGCGACTGCGACGCCTTCAAGGGCCGATCGCCAACCCTTAGTCATGCCGACCGCCACCACAATGGTCAAGGCTTCAACCATTTCCACGGCACTGGCCAGAAAGACTGTGCCGAAGAGGGCGACTACCCCAGAGGTGGAAAGTGTATTCACGAGGAGTGCAAATATTTCGGGAGCGTGTTGTCGAGGCGACGATCGGCCAACGATGGTGCCGCAGCATCCTTGGCACTCAGAATCGCCTCCCCGCTCAGTGGCCATGGCACCATTAATTCACTATCGAATGGATGTACTTCAAGTTCGGCGGTGGCGTTATATGTCGAAGAGAGGAGATAGACCAGCACCGCGTCATCGCTGGTCGCACAGAACCCGTGGCCAATACCAGACGGAAGGTAGAGCGAAACTCCGTCTCCGCCACGCAGAGTGATGAGTTCAGTCTTGCCAAAGGTTGGCGATCCGACGCGCAGGTCCACCATGACATCAACGAGTTCGCCTTCGGCGCAGGTAACTACCTTGGCCTGGCCTTCGGACGCCACGGAGTAATGAAGACCCCGAACGACATTGCGAGCTGATCGTGAAAGGTTCGCCTGGGCGGCAATGAATGAGATGCCCGTCTCGTTGAGTTCAGGCAACTTAAACCACTCCCGAAAAAATCCGCGGTCGTCACCCCAGACTGGTGAGGTCATTTTGTAGAGACCGGTGATTGAGAGCTCTTCGAGGTTCAACTCTTCACAGCCTTTAGTGGACGCCACCAAGCTTCATTGTCGTAGTACCAACGCACCGTGGCCTCAAGACCGGCCTCGAAGGGAACGAGTGGTTGGTAGCCCAACTCAGTCGAGATCTTCGTGCAGTCCACCGAGTAGCGACGGTCGTGGCCCAAGCGGTCAGCAACGGGTTCAATCATGTCGGTGCTGGCACCACAGAGCTCTAACAACTTCAACGTGATTTCGTAGTTGGTCAACTCCGTGCCACCACCGATGTTGTAAATCTCACCGGACCGGCCACCTTCAAGAACTTTCAAAATGCCCTGACAGTGATCATCAACGTGCAGCCAGTCGCGAACATTGAGGCCGTCACCATAAAGCGGAACCTTTATGCCATCAATCAAGTTCGACACAAAGAGGGGAATTACTTTTTCCGGATACTGACGCGGTCCGTAATTGTTGGAGCAGCGCGTAACTCTGACGTCCAATCCAAAAGTCGTGTGGTACGCCAGGGC
>JBAXMO010000185.1:0-1924 GCA_037134255.1 Actinomycetes bacterium
CTTCAGCCCTGAAGACCTTCCATGTGCCGGGTTCGCCTATTTTCAAGGCATATTCAGACTTGTGTAGTACGACAAGGGCTTGCGCCTTGGGCTGCCTTAACTCGCCCCTTCAGGGCTCAAGACGATGACTGTCGAAGGTTTTGACTGCATTTGGCTGAATTGTTACATTCTTTTTTTATTTTGTGCAGTTTATGCTTGCAACTGGGTTCGAGATAGTTAAGTATTGCTTAATAGTTGTGCATGCATTGATCATACCGAACTTTGGAGACTGTAGCAAGGTTACCGGGGGCTTTGTATCATTCGGCCCTTGCTTTGTGGAGTGTCTTACTGGTCTCATTGCGTGCCTGAAAGCTTTGGTCCCTAATCAGGTCCAACGCAATCCTGGCTTCGATCGAAATCTGGGTTCGCACTCGATAAATCGACTTTTGCATCTTTCGATATCGGCGATTGGCACGCTCCACCGCATTGCTTGTCGCGCCCAAGAGCTTCTCATCCAGGAACGTCAATGCCTTCTCAAGTCCTGGCAAGAACAACTTCTTGAGCGACTCTCGCAGTTTAACGAATCTCCGTAAGTGCAACCGTAGTTGTGCCAGCTTGGACAATGCCGTTGCAGTCCGACAGCGACGGTCGAACAAGCGATAGACCTCTTCCATCAGCTCGCGCAGGTAGCGGAGTTGCGGTTGTCCACGACTGACATGAGCCAGAGATTTTCGCTCTGCTGGACTGAGATGGTGCTGGACGAATAGATAACGATACGTGAAGAGATCGCCGACCTTTCGAGTGATCTGCTTCTTGCGGCAGATGTCCCGACGTGCTGCCTTCGAACTGGGACGACCTCTCGCCACTTTGGGAGCTCCAGCCGCCAATTCCTTCCGAATCTTGGCGACAGCATGGAGAACCGTCTTTGTCAGCTCACGAAGAGTGTGAAACACGCAGACTTGATGTTGCACATTACCGAAGACCGTGGCGATTGGTACGGGGTAAAGCGGCGATCCATCGGTTGTGATTCCCTTGAGGCTCAGGCCTCGTGCTTCTAAGATGGTCTGAAAACGACGGAAGAATGCCAAAATGTCGGAATGAGTAGGCTCGTGATCCAAGACTTGATAACAGATTCGCTTGAATGACCGATTGTCTACGATTGAGAGAATACAATAAGGACCATCATAGAGTTCATCGGCTGCAATGAAGCCCGAAAAGTCCGATAGAGCCCAGTCGAGGTAATCGCCGTCGATTTGTCTCACCGCCTTTTCCCCCCCCGTCCTCGACCCAGTTCTGGATCGTCGCGAAAGGGACAAACACGCGGTGGTCTCGCCACATAGCCCAACTGGCAGTGCGATACGGCAAACCGTCTTCAATCACGAGACGCACGGCTTGGTCAACAACACGTCGAGTATAGTGGCTTCCGGGTGAGGCGATCTTGGACATATCGGCGTTGAAGTACTTTCGACACTCTGTGCAGTAGTGCTGAGAGTAAAGGACTTTCGTCTCACAGGGCCGACCGGTAAAAGGATTCCCCAAATCGTGGAGGGTGCGTCGAAACTTTCGATCGCGATACGCACTATGCCCGCAGTAGGGACAAGGCCGTCGCCGATAGTTACGATTCTGAATTCGGATCTTGGGTTTGGGTAAATCCTCAATCCGCGTGATGCCCTCAGTCGGGTCGGGGCGGTATTCACCTGGGCCTGGCATGATTGGTCTCCTGGTTAGGTGCCTACCAAATTGTACGAGTGCTAACCTCGTTTTTCTGGCTCATCCAGCCCGGTAATCCGGCTATAGTCTCGTAATTAACGACCTTCTCTAACCTTGGGCTTTCTTGGGCCCCAAGTCGTAAGAAGGCCATGATTCGCATGCCACGAGGATAGTTCACGCTATTGACCGAGAAGTCGGAGCGGATTTCAGTTTGATAAGCTGGTCTCAAAAAGAT
>JBAXMO010000186.1:0-1920 GCA_037134255.1 Actinomycetes bacterium
AAGATTTTTACAATCTTGTGATTTTGGACAATCATCAAAATCTGCTTCGACAGGGATACCTCGAGCACGAGACCAGTGGTGGTCTTAGGGGTTGGGAGTACTGCGCGGTAGAGGGCAGCGGAAGTCCAGCGGTTCACAATGCCGTCTCGATTTAACCCGTTGGCCTTTTGCAGCGCGAATACTGCCTGCTGGGTCAGATCGGTGAAGTGACCGTTGGCGTTACCAATCCAGTAGCCGGTTGAAGCCAGTTTTAACTGAAGAGCCAAGACTGCGGGCCCCGAGGAACCAAGTTGAAGTTTGTTGAAGGGCACAGTCGTTGAAGTCGTAGAAGTAGTTGAAGTGGTTGAGGTGGACGACGTTGGGGCCGGCCCCGCAAAAGCAGCTGGGGCAAACAGCCCGGTCGCCAGCATTGTGGTTGAAACCGCGACACCGAAGGTCTTTGCGTATCGGTGGGCAGTGAAGAGCATGGTGTAAGAATAGATTCCCACTTCGCCAAAACTTTGTCATGTCGGAAATGTTGCCGCGAGTTCGAGGGTGGCCTCGGTGGCAAAACGTCACACATTCGTGCAATGCTGAACTCATGAATCTCTGGCACGAGCTCCCTGCATTGATGGTGGGCTTTGACATCGAGTCCACTGGACTCGATACTGAGGTCGATGAGCCCATCTCCTACGGCTTTGCCACCTATGAAAACGGCGTATTGGTGTCGGAGGAGGAGTTCTTCGCCCTGCCCAGCGTGGCCATTCATCCGGCCGCCGAAAAGGTCCACGGCTGGTCAAGGACCAGACTCGAAGAACTTCACGCCGCTGGAGACGCTCACTCGGCCGTGGCCGGGGTAGCCCGAGCAGCACAGCGGCTCCGGGAGTTTCACGCTCAGGGCGCACATTTTGTCGGGGCCTACCCCGAATACGACTTTCGAATGACGACCTCGTTGCTCCGTCGTCATTCCATGGGCGATCTCGAAGTTCTGGGTTTTGATCTCGCCACCGTGAATCTGATCGATGTCTGCAGGCACGATCGCGCTATGGACAGTGACCGCACGCGTCGCCGAAACCTAACGGCTCTCTGTGAGCACTACCAAGTAACCCCGGGGAACCACACGGCTATCGGTGACGCCAAAGCGGCCGTGGAGGTCTTTATGAAGCAGGTCGCTCACAATCAGGTCAACTCGCTGGAGTCCAAAGTGGCGGCACTACGAATGCCGGCCAATTTGAATCAGTCTGGACCGTCGCCTGCGGGGCGCTAGGGCTCTCGTGGCAAGTGGTAGATTAGAAAGTCCTAAGGGCGGTTGGCGCAGTCTGGTAGCGCACTTGCATGACACGCAAGGGGTCACAGGTTCAAGTCCTGTACCGCCCACCAACAATTCAGACGTAGCAGTTCCCCTATTCCTGGTAGTCTGAACTCGAATTAGCACCGACCGTGCCGACATCAGGGAGATTGACCTCGTGATAGTTGCTGGGGCAGATGTATGGAAGGGCAAATGGGTCGTCGTCATATTGGATGATGGCCATTTCTTGAGAGGCTTCGTCGCCGCAACCTTTGCTGAAGTCATTGAGAACCTCAATGACGTTTCGATTATTGGTGTGGACATCCCGATCGGACTGCCAACGGGGGCAGATCGTCGAAGGAGCGACATTGAGGCGAGGGCATTCGTTGGAAGTCGACGCAGCTCTGTATTCTTCACCCCTCCAGCCGAACTGCTGGATTGCGCCTCGGCGTCGGAGGCCAATGAACTAGCGCGCAAGCTGAATATCCCTGGTATCTCTGCGCAGACGTTTGGCCTTAAAAAGCAGATTCTTGCCGTGCAGCCTTTTGCGGAGCAGGACGATCGCATTTATGAAGTTCACCCGGAGGTGTCATTCAGAGAGGCCCACGGCGCTGAGATTCTGTGGCCAAAAAGTTCATGGAATGGACAGATGC
>JBAXMO010000187.1:0-1888 GCA_037134255.1 Actinomycetes bacterium
CCTTGGCGCCGAGGGCCGTCATGCGTCCCGGCAGATCGTCGTATCCCCGCTCCAGGTGGTCGATACCGGAGAGCAGGGTTTCGCCCTCGGCTACGAGTCCCACTACCACGCAAGCCGCACCGGCGCGAATGTCGTGCGCCACTACTTCGGCCCCGTGCAACTTGTCGGTGCCGTGCACGACGGCGTGGTGGCCATCGGTTTCAATAACCGCACCCATCTTGATTAACTCATCGACATAGCGGAATCGACCATCAAAGAGATTCTCGGTAACGACCGAGACGCCACTGGCGCGAGTCAACATGGCCGTGATGATCGGCTTGTAGTCGGTGGCCACGCCGGGATAGGGCAACGTCGCCACATCCACCGGCAAGGGTCGAGCGGGACCTTGAATGCGAATCCCGTCCTCGGTGGTGATCGTGGCCCCCATGGCCCGCATCTTGCGCAAGAGCATCTCCATGTGGTCGGCCCGGGCGTCCACGACGTGCACGTCACCACTGGTCATGAGTCCGGCAGCCAGATAGGTCGCGGCCACAACTCGATCGGGAATGACTTCGTGGCGGGCGGCGGAAAGTTCGGCCACCCCCTCAATCGCCAGTCGTGACGTGCCCAGTCCTTCAATGTTGGCGCCCATTGCTTGCAGCTGGCGGCCCAGATCTTCTACTTCGGGTTCGCGGGCGGCGTTGTCAATGACCGTGCGGCCTTCAGCGAGCACCGCGGCCATCATCAGATTGTCGGTGGCGGTGTGACTTGGATACTCCAACGTAAATCGAGTGCCCTGAAGTCGGCGGCCACCGGTGGTGGCGTGAATCTTGGTGGGGTCATTGAGAAACGTGGCGCCCATCGCCGTGAGGCCGTCCGTGTGGAAGTTGATGGGGCGGCTCCCGAAGTCGTCGCCACCCGGGAGGGCCATCGTTACTTCGTGACACCGGGCGAGCAGTGGCCCCATCACGACGAGGGAGGCCCGCATGGCTCGAAAGAGGTGTTCGGGGGCCGACGGGCGCAGCTCAGACGCGGGCGGCACGACAATGGTCAGTTCGTGATGATTGTTCAAGGAGACCGTGCAACCCAACTGGCCTAGCAACTCCCCCATGGTGACAACATCGCTGATGTTGGGAACGTGGGTCAGGGTGTGCTCACCGGAGGCCAGCAGGCAGGCGGCCATCTGCTTGAGTACGGCATTTTTGGCGCCGTAGGCCGTAACTGCACCGTGCAGCGGTCCCGCGGCGGCAATTCGGAGCAGTGTCACCCCTTCAGTATTGCCGACTCGACCCCGAACGACGCCACCATCCAGAGAGAAACGTGGCCCGAACTGACCTCGTGCAAAATCAAGCAATTACGTCTTGCAGTGATAGAAGAGAGTTCTTACATTTATGTAGGCTTCAAGCTGTGCTCGGTAAAAAATCTAGATCTCAACAGCTTTCGCATCCAGTGGCAAGGGGGCTTCGCTACCTAAGCCTTGGCGTCCTCTGCATGGTGCTTCTCGGATCAGTGGTCACGACTTCGAGTCACGCCGCATCAACCAACTATGTGTCTCTGGCAAGCATTCAAAAAGACATAGCTAGTTTTTCCAAAACACTGAAAGCGACGGGTTCGGTATCGTACGCTCAAAATTCAAGTGTGGCCGATCAGATTCTGCATGCTACAGATGCGGGCGTTTTTCCAAAGCCGCTCGCGAGCTCGACATGTTTCAGCAATGGGTTCGTCTCACCCGAGAGTGCCGATATGAGTGAGTGCGTATGGACCAACCCAACGAGTGATGTCACCATCTTGCTCTTTGGGGATTCGCATATTCAGCAATGGTTACCAACGTTTGTCGATATCTCAAATCAACGCGGCTTTCGCCTCGTGTCTTTAATGCACGCTGGATGCGGAGCGGCACAATTAACGT
>JBAXMO010000188.1:0-1886 GCA_037134255.1 Actinomycetes bacterium
GTATTCGACCGTGTGGCGGTCACCGTGCACGACATTCAGCACACCGGCGGGTAGTCCGGCTTCGATCAGCAGTTCGGCGAGGCGCACCGCAGCCGAAGGGTCGCGTTCGGAGGGCTTTAAAACCACGCCGTTGCCGGCCGCGATCGCGTTGGCCAGCATCCAGAGGGGCACCATGGCCGGAAAGTTGAAGGGGGTAATGGCGAGCACAACGCCGATTGGCTCTCGGAAAGAATGAACATCAACACCGTCGGCGACTTGACTGGCGAACTCACCTTTGAGGTGATCAGCGAGTCCGCAGGCGTACTCAACGTTTTCCAGACCACGGGCTAATTCGCCTCGGGCGTCAGCCAAGGTCTTACCTTGCTCGGTGGTGATGAGTAGGGCCAGCTCGTCGGTGTGGCGCACGAGGAGCTCACGGAAGGCAAAGAGGACCGCAGTACGACGGCTCAGCGATGATGTGCGCCACTGAGCGGCCGCCGCCACCGTGATGGCCACGACTTCGTCGAGGAAGGCCGTCGAGGGAACAGAGAGCGCGCCAATGGCCTCGGCCGTGGCCGGGTTAAACACGGAGAGGTGTCGGTCGCTCGAAACCTCCACACGCTGTCCATTTACGAAGTGCGGAATCGTGTTCATAGCTTCCTCTTTCCATCATCAATCTACCGGCGGCCGTGGGCGAGTTGGTTAGGGTGAAGGGGTGTCTAACGCCCCCCAAACCCACGCCCTTCGCGACGCCGCCGCCGTTGATCCCCTTGGGAACGGTCGCTACGCGGTAAATCTCTCTGAGCAGTACACCGTTGTGGGTCGCCCTAATGGTGGCTACCTCCAGTGCGTCCTGGCCAATGCAGCCCTCGCGGAGGCTGCGGCCCAGGGCGGCCCTCATGTTCACGCCACGGCGGTCACTACTAACTTCATCGGCGCCCCCGAACTCGGCCCCGCCGTTGTGGTGGCCACTGTTCGTCGTATTGGTCGTGGCGCCAGCTTCGTGCACGTTGCCCTGGAGCAAAATGGTGCAATAACCAATGAGTCATTGATCACCCTCGGCACCTTGAGTGAGCGATCGGCCCCTCGCTACCACGACGCCGTACCGCCGACCTTGCCACCGTTAGAGGACTGCCCCCGTTCTCCGGCGAACGGTGTAATCAACATCCTGGGTGCACAAGATCAACGCCTCGACCCAGCGTGCACCACCTTCGCCCGCGGTGAAATTTCCGAGAAAGCAGAAATTCGCGGATGGATGCGACTCGACGATGGCCAGTCGCAATGGGATGCATGGAGTCTGCTCTTTGCTTCAGATGCGCTGCCGCCCGCCACGTTCCCTATTGGTTCCAGCGGATGGGTGCCGACGCTGCAATTGAGCTCCTACGTTCGCTCCATTCCTTCGAGCGAGTGGTTGAAAGTCCGGCAGTGGTGCGTGGTGATTGAAGACGGCCTCGTTGATGAGCGGTGCGAGCTCTTCGACGATCGTGATCAGCTCGTGGCTTCGGCGAGCCAGCTCGCGATGGTGCGATTTAATAACCCCGTTGACTAGGGAATTGAGTCAGCGGACTGGATTTCCCTTATTGAGGAGCGCCGACATGACCGCAGTGCGAGTGAGCGACAACGGCGACCTGGCCATTGGCGCCCTGATCATTCCGACCTCGGAGATTGACGTTAAGGCGTCGACGTCGGGCGGCCCGGGTGGACAGCAAGCCAATCGAACGTTAAGCCGAATTACCGTGTCGTTTACACCAACGGATTCAAGCGCGTTAAGCGATTCGCAACGCATTCGTCTCGCTACGACCCTACCGACGGTGATTCGAGTCTCGGTTGCTACGCATCGTTCGCAGGCGAAAAACCGCGCCGAGGCGTTACAGCGACTGGGCGAGCGAATCGAAATTGGCCTGCGG
>JBAXMO010000189.1:0-1876 GCA_037134255.1 Actinomycetes bacterium
GTAGTACGGCTTCGACGCCCATAGCTTGGTGATGATGGGGTCGGCAGCAGCGGATGCACGCACTGGGTTGTAACCCGTTCCGGCATCCCAGGTAGCCATTGTCTTGGCGCTCACCATGTACTGCATGAAGACCCACGCAGCCGCGACCTTCGCAGCGCTGGTGTTCTTCGGGAGGTAGAGCGTCTGGCCACCAGGCTGCACACCGTTGGTGGCGGCGCTGGTCAAGGTCGGTAGGGGAGCCACACCGAGGGTGACGTTCTTGAACAAGGGCAGGTAGCCACCGATGGTTCCTAACGCTGATGACGTGTCGAAGGTGATACCCGAGTTGTCATTCGCGATGTCGAAGAGGTTGTTAAACGCTGCCAGACCAACACCAGTTCCGGGGAAGGACTTCGCGGTTCCGGCCTTCACCATGTTGTGGATATCGGTAACCAGAGCCAGGCTGGTGGCGTTATTGAAGGCGGCGGCCGTAGCGCGGCCGGTGCGACCATTCTGCTGATTGACGTAGTACTGGTTCGACATTCCGTTCCAGATCTGGAGCCACCAGGGGTCATTCTTCACGGAGATGCCGTCCTTGTAGCCGGCGGCCTTGAGCTTGGCGGCGTCAATAGCGAGCTCGGCAAAGGTCTTCGGCGGGGCAGCAATCTTTGCCTTCTTAAAGGCCTGGAGGTTGTAGTACATCACCGGGGCCGACATAGCGAAGGGCATGCCCATGAGCTGACCTTTGATGGTCTGCTGGCCGATGGCCTTCTTCAAGAAGTCGGCGGTGGAGTACTTGGAAGCAGCGATGCACGCGGATACCGGAATGAAGGTCGTGGAGTCCGATGCCTGCTGGTTTTGGTAGTTGTCGAAGTACAAAATGTCGGGCTGAGTGCCATTAGCGAGGGACTGTACGTAGGGAGTCCAGGTGCCGTCGGTAGAGCTCTGCTGACTCACGTCGTTGACGTGAATCTTGGTCTGCGAAGCGTTGAAGGCGTTCACCAATTTCACCATGACCGATTCGGGGGTGGTGGCGTCAGAAGCGGTGCCCGAAGCGGACTCCCAGAAGTTGATGTTGATCTTTCCGGAGGTATTGGCGAGCGCTGGATTACAGACCGAAGTCGTCGTCGCGGTGGCCGTAGTGGAAAAGACCCCAGTGGCAATCACGGAGCTCAACAGCATGCTGACTCCCGCAAGTGCTCGAAGCGTTTGACGTTTTTTCATTGTTGCTCTCCTAGGGATAGTTGTGCCTCTCTTGTTTAGCGTACAAGAAGAGAAGCATCTTCGCAGGTCGAGCGGAAAACTATTTGAGCGCTCCTCCAGTGAGGCTGCGGACGAGCTGCTTATTAAAGAAGATCATGATGAGAATCATGGGCACGGCGGCGATGACCGATCCAGCTAAAACAACGTTAAAACCCTGAATTGTTCCGGCATTGAGGGCCTTGAGACCGATTTGGATGGTGCGGTTAGTGGTGCTGTTGGTCGTCAGTAGCAAGGGCCAGAGATAGGAATTCCAGGCGCCGAGGGCCGAAATGACCATAAAAGCAGCGAGCTGGGGCCGCACGAGAGGCAGGGCCACCCGCCAGAGAAACCCCATTGACCCCTGTCCGTCGAGAGTGGCGGCTTCGCGCATTTCGCGAGGAATCCCCAAAAATGCCTGGCGCAGAAGAAAAATGCCAAAGGCCGACACCATAAAGGGAACGGAGAGGGCCCACATGGTGCCGTAGAGGTGCAGTGAGTTGACCGTCTGGAAATTGGTGATGATCGTGACTTCAAAGGGGATGAGCAGAGTCGAAAGGACAATAGTCCAGAGAATCCTCTTAAAGGGAAAACTGTAGGTAGCAAAGGCCCAAGCAGCCAGAACCGTCGTGATACTGGCGCCCATCACAATCTCCAC
>JBAXMO010000190.1:0-1854 GCA_037134255.1 Actinomycetes bacterium
TATTCAGCCACTGCGGCAGCTACGGCAGCTCTCTACGGCCCCCGCCACGGCGGCGCCAACGAAGCCGTACTCAAGATGTTGACCGAGATTGGTCACATCGACAACGTCCCCGCGTTCATCGAGGGCGTTAAGGCGGGTAATGGCAAACTGCAGGGTTTTGGTCACCGGGTGTACAAGAACTTCGACCCTCGCGCCACCATCATCAAGGCCACCGCCGACAAGGTCTTCGCCGTCACTGGGAAGAACCCCCTCCTCGATATCGCTCTCAAATTGGAAGAAGTCGCCCTGAAAGATGAGTACTTCACGTCGCGCAAGTTGTACCCCAACGTGGACTTCTACTCGGGTCTTATCTACCAGGCCATGGGCTTCCCCATGGAGATGTTCACCGTGCTGTTCGCGATTCCTCGCACCTCGGGTTGGCTGGCGCACTACAAGGAACTGCTTGATCAGGACGTGAAGATCGCTCGCCCTCGTCAGTTGTACACCGGATCGGACGTTCGTAACTACGTCCCGATGTCCTCGCGCTAAGCCTTAGACCGTCCGACAGAGTCCCTCTTGGACCATGGAGACGCAGAGCCGTCCGGCCTGATCAAAGAGGAAACCGCGGGCTAAGCCGCGAGCGCCGTGAGCAATGGGTGAATCGGTGTCGTAGAGCAACCAACTGTCCGCCCGAAAGTCGCGGTGGAACCACATGCAGTGGTCGAGTGATGCGCCCATGAAGTGACCGTCATCCCAGCGCACGCGGTGGGGGGCGAGAATGGCATCGAAGAGACTCATATCGCTGGCGTAGGTGGCCACACAGGCGTGCAGGAGCGGGTCATCGGCGAGCGTGCCATCGGCCTTGATCCAGATCTGCTGGCGTGGTTCCAGGCTGTGCTGAGGGCTCCAAGGGAGTTCACCGACGAAGCGCTGCTCGATGGGATGAGGTCGACGGAACCATTCGTCTATTTCGCCGCCGCTCTGGAGGACGCGCTCATAGAGACTGGGAATTGTTTCGGGGTCGGGGACGTCGGGCATGGGGAACTGGTGCTCGAAGCTCACCTCTTCGGTGTGAAAACTGGCCTGCAAGTTATAGATGGCTTTACCGTGCTGTACGGCCACCACTCGACGGGTCGTGAAACTCTTCCCGTCGCGGATGCGGTCGACTTCGTAGAGAATGGGGACTTTCGGGTCACCGGGTCGCAGGAAGTAGGAGTGGAGGGAGTGCACCTGTCCGTGCTCGACGGTGCGGCCCGCCGCCATGAGAGCTTGGGCTGCAACTTGTCCCCCAAAGACGCGCTGGCGCTCCTCGTTGGGTTGGGTGCCTCGGAACAAGTTGACCTCAATGGTTTCGAGATCAAGCAGGTGAACGAGCAGGTCGAGGGCAGAAGACACCCCCCCATTCTGCCACCTGAACTGCGACGGTGAATCGCGGTGGTACTTACTCGGGCGTTGGGTTCCGAGTGAAGTGTCGCTTCAGTGCGGTGACTCCGGGTACACCCTGCTTTAGGGTGAGGGCGTGTTTTTCGAGCAGGTGCCAGCTCAGGAGACCAGCGAGTGAGGCGAGGGCGACGCTGGTGGTGATGTAGGCGAGGGCTCCCCCGCGGCCTGACCAGTGGCCCAGGTTGCTGTAACCAAACTCAGCGAGGAACATTTGAATGGGGAAGGCGTAGACGTAGGTGCCGTAGCTGGGGTCGCCGATGCGTTCAAATTGCGAAAAGCGCACTCGGCATACGAACCAGATTAGGGCGTAGGCGAAGACGGGCAGGCCAATAATGGTCCAACCCCCTTCGTGCAGGGTGGCAATCGTGAGGAGCACGGCGGCGATACCCAATCGGTCGTCGAGAATTCTCGACGACCGATTGGGTATCGCCG
>JBAXMO010000191.1:0-1845 GCA_037134255.1 Actinomycetes bacterium
ATTGATGGTCCGCGGTTGACGCCCATGTGGCAGTGCACCATCACTACGGCGTTCTGGTGCTGGAGGGCTTCGTGGAGAGCGGCGAGTCCTTCGTCGAACCATGCCTGGTCCTGGCTCGTGCCATCATCGTGCGTGCCGAGGTAGTGGTAGCGAATATGGGGTGCTAATTCCTTTACGAGCTTCTCGTCCGTCCACTCTTCTCGCACATCAACGATGTCGGTCACACCCGCTTCGATCCACTCGTTCAACTTCTGGACCGCCTCGTTGCGGTCCACTGGGAGATCTCCGGAGATGACGAGCCACTCGGTGACGGGGCAGACCTGGCGGTGCCAGTTGGCAATTTCATGGAGCTTCACTTCACTCATGTTCTCCTCTTAAGAATCCGGTCCCAACAGGACCACTCGTGCTCGCCACGAAGAGCGAGCGGTTGCGACTCGAGGCGTCAGGGTGACGTCGCGCAACGGTACTTCGGTAGTTCCAGAGTAGAGAGTGGGTGTGACATCGCTCGAAGTGATGCCTTTACTGCATCTGTTCGAGCATCGCCTTCATTTGGGAGTGAATGAGATTTATGGCCTTGAGTGGACGGATCATCACCTTGAACTCAACGATGCGACCTTCGTCGTTGCACCTGATCATGTCTACGCCATTGACTTGCGTCCCATCGATCATGGTCTCGAATTCCAATACGGCGTCGTGACCCTGAAGGACTTCGCGAACGTAGTGAAAAGAACTCTTCTTGCTTTCCTTCGACGCGGTGGAGTCGCCGGGGAAGACCTGTCCGGCGGCGCCGAGGTAGAGCTTGGTGAGTTCCTTGCCCCGTTGTGGGGTGAAGACAATCGGCGACAGGAAGACGCACTCATCGTCCAAGAGTGCGTCGAGGCCGCCGGGAAGCTGGCCCGCCATGTGTTGGTGCCACTGGTGAACAACGGCAACGATGGGGTCTTCGTGGTGATTACTCATAGCCGAACTGTACAGAATCGGGGCAGTTCACGACTGTTTTCTGCCGCGTGGCGAAAGGTTGAGCCCGCTCAAGAGAGACCCGTAGATTGCTCTCATGATTTCTACACATGGACCCCACCCCGTTGGCCGCACCTCACACCTCCTGATTGATCAGGCCCGAGAGAACCGCATGATTGGCGTTGAGGTCTGGTTCCCCCGGTCTTCTGCCGAAGGCGAGCCCATGATGTACGAGCTGTTGCCCGGTGTCGGTTTCTTTGGTGCCGCCCTCGCTGGTGGTGCTGCCGTGTCGACACCGCTACCAACTGTCATCGTTTCGCACGGCCACATGGGTACGCGTCTCGTGTATTCCCAGCTCTGTGAGGCCCTCGCCTCACACGGTTACGCCGTTATTGCACTGGACCATCAGGGTGACACCATGGCTGACGTTCTCCTCGGCGCGGGCGTGGATGAGGACACCAATATTGCAATGCGGGTCACCGACTTGCAGTTTCTTTTGGATTCGACGCTCGGCCGAATCGCTGGATTCGACCACGGACTCTCAATCGACCAGAACGCCATTTCGGCACTGGGCCATTCATTCGGTGCCTACGCCATCTTTGCGTGGGCCGGTACCGAGCAGGGCCGCTCCGCTTTGCGTTCGTTGGTAGCACTTGAGCCGTATCTCGTGCGACTCACCGCGGCCGAGCTTGGGCGCGTCGCCACCACGGCGTTGATTGTGGCCGGCGACAAAGACGCCACGACACCGGTCGAAACCAACATCGACCCCGTCCTCTCGCAGCTCCCGCAGGACACGACGACCGCGATACTCCTACAGAACGTTGGCCACCAGGGTTGCTCAGACGTTGGCATGTACCTCGAGATCGCCCCAACGGTGCCTGGCGTTCC
>JBAXMO010000192.1:0-1833 GCA_037134255.1 Actinomycetes bacterium
GACGACACCATCGTCTTCCGCGAGCTCAGCCAGGACGAAGTCATCGAGATCGCCGACATCTTTATCGGTCGCCTGCGCGAACAACTCAAGCTCCAGAACCTGGGTCTTGAGATCAGCAAGTCCGCACAGCTCTTCTTGGCCGAAAAGGGTTACGACCCCGAACTGGGTGCTCGTCCGCTGCGTCGCGTTATTCAGCAATACATCGAAGATGTGCTCAGCGAGAAGATCCTCTTCAAGGACTTCCGTGCTGGTCAGACCATCGTGATTGACTGCGTGAAGAACGATGATGTTCAGGAACTCACCTTCGAGGCTGTTGAGGGTTTGCCGCCCTCCGTGGACTTCGAAGAGTCACCAACCGCCTAAAAAACGCCACAATTAAGCCATTGTCTCAGGCAGTGGTAGAATTTGAACTAATTGGAGCCATCTTTGGCCCATTCCATCAGGAGTTTGTGTTTGTGACTACCCAGAAGTTTAAAAAGGGTGACCGTCTCGTCTATCCCCACCACGGGGCCTGCACGGTAATCAAGGTCGAAAAGCGAGAGGCGTTCGGCACTAAGCAGGACTACTTGAAGCTCAAGGTGGAGTACAGCGACCTCACGCTCATGGTCCCCGTAGCCAACGTCGACATGGTCGGCCTGCGCGACGTGATCAACGAGGACGAAGTCGAAGAAGTCTTTGCCGTGCTCCGTAAGAAGGAAGCCCGCATGCCGACCAACTGGTCGCGCCGATTCAAGAACCACTCTGAGAAGCTGCGCTCCGGTGACATCTACCAGGTGGCCGAAGTCGTTCGTAACTTGTCGATTCGTGACAAGGACAAGGGTCTGAGTGCTGGTGAGAAGAAGATGTTGACCCGTGCTCGTCAGATTCTCGTTTCCGAGTTGACCTTCGCGCTTGACATCGATCTACCGACGGCCGAGGAGAAGCTCGCGTCGGCTCTGCCGTAGTCATGACCGTCGCCGCCATTGTGGTGGCCGGTGGTCGTGGTGAGCGATTCGGCGGACAAAAGCAGTTCGCCAAACTCGGCGGTCGCACCCTTGCGGCCCATAGTGTGGAGCAATCACGTTCGGTGGCCGATTTTGTCGTCGTCGTCGTGCCCGAGGACTACCTCGGTGACGGCGAAGGGGCCGATCTCGTAGTGACCGGTGGAGAGACCAGATCAGACTCGGTCCGCGCCGGTTTAGCCGTCTGTGACGACGCGCAGTTCATCGTGGTGCAAGACGCCGCTCGTCCTTTGGCGTCGACACAACTGTTCGTGGCCGTGCTCGCTGCCGTTCGCGCCGGCGCCGCCGCCGCCATTCCTGGCGTGACGATTAGCGACACGATTAAGCAGGTCGCCGATGGCGTTGTGGTGAATACGCCACCCCGTGATCAACTCGTAGCCGTGCAGACCCCTCAGGCCTTTAAGGCCGAAGTTCTTCGTCGGGCTCACGCCTCGGCCGGTGTGGCTACCGATGATGCCGGACTCGTGGAAGCCCTTGGTGAGAGTGTGGTCGTCGTGGCCGGAGAGCGAACCAACATCAAGGTGACAAACCCTGAAGACCTCGACGGTCTCACGATGAGCGGGGCCTAATCATGCGCATCGGGCAGGGATTCGACATCCATCGCTTCAGCGATGACGCCACTCGACCACTCAAGCTCGGGTTAGTGACGGTTCCGAACGCCGCCGGCCTGGAAGGGCACAGCGACGCCGACGCCGTGGCCCACGCCGTGGCCGACGCTCTCCTCGGAGCGGCTGGTCTTGGTGATATCGGCGAACACTTCAGTGACACTGACGCCACCTGGTCGGGTGCGGACTCGCGCATGCTGCTCACGCTGGTCGTGCAGAAGGTTCGC
>JBAXMO010000193.1:0-1824 GCA_037134255.1 Actinomycetes bacterium
GAGTAGCGATGACGTCGTTGAAGGGCAGCACCAGCGTGTCGCGCTGCACACCAAGGGGGATGCCCTGTGTCGCTGGCACGGACGTCGGCGCCTCCTCTGGCCCCCAGGTCTTGGGCGATGGAGCCACTGAAATTTCCACCGAGTCTGCACTGCCGTGATAGGCGCCCTCGCATTTGGCAATGACGTCGCGTCCCGTGAAGGCGCGAGCCGCTCGCAGAGCCATGAGAACCGCCTCCGAACCAGAATTAGAAAAACGAATTTTCTCCACGCCCGGTAGGCGGTCGACCAAGAGACTGGCTAAATCAATTTCGACTTCCGTCGGCATTCCCACCGCGAGGAGCTCGTGAGATTGCTTGGCCAAAGCGGCGAGAACTGCGGGGTTGCCGTGACCGTGGATGAGCGACGACCAGTTGTTAATGCAATCAATCCGCGTCTCACCATCGACATCCGTGACTCGGCAGCCCTCAGCGCGGGCCGCGTAAATCGGGTACGGCTCGAACATCACGCCGGTTCGACTATTGCCACCTGGCATCACCATCTGTCCACGAGCAAAGAGTTGAGCCGAACGAGAATCGTTGTTCGGGTAGGTCATGGGTTGCTCCGTTCATCAAGGGTGGGTGGAAGTTCACTGCGTGGTCCGGCCAGCCACGCGCGTAGCGATTTTTTATCGATTTTTCCCAAGGTAACTCGAGGGAGTTCGCTGACCACGATTACTTCACGCGGGACTTTGAAAGCAGCCAACTGTTCCCCACAGGCCGTAATGACCGCGTCGGGTAGGGCCTCATCACTCTGCCAGGCGATGACGAAGGCCACCGGTACTTCATCCAACATGGGGTCGGGGGCCGCCACTACCGCCGATTCACGAACTCCGGGAACCGTCGCAATCACGCGTTCGACTTCGGCGGCGGAAACGTTTTCGGCCCCCACGCGCAACATGTCACCGCCACGATTGTCGAAGCGAATATCTCCATCGGCGAAGGGCGTAACGAGGTCACCGGTAGTAAACCAGCCATCCTCATCAAAGGCCGACTCGGTCGCTTCGTCGTTGTGTAAATATCCAGCGAACAGGGCGACCCCGACCACGCCACGAATCTTGAGCCAACCACTTTGACCAAAAGCCACCGGTTGATTCGCGTCATCAACGACGGCCACTTCGTAGCCGGAAACGGGTGAGCCCATGGCCCCCCGATGATTGGGGAAGATTTGGCTGGACACCAAGACCACGGTGATGGTTTCAGTCATGCCAAACCACCCGATCGTCGGGAGACCAAAGATTTCCTGCACAATGGGGACGTCGGAGGCCCCGAGGCCAAGGAAGCGCAATTGGTGCGCACCGGGCCTGGGTTGACTCATGAGTGCGGTCAACATGAAGGGGATTGAGGAGGTCCAGGTGCAGCCGGTGGCAATGACCGTCGGCCAATACCGCGACGCAGAAAAACGAGGCTGCACCACCACCGTGCCGCCCGACCAGAGTGTTGACAGCATCGTGTAGCTGAGAGCGTTGGTGTGAAAGAGCGGGAGGAAGGCGAGCGTCACGTCATTGGGACCGAGGCCCAGAACACTGGCCCCAGTCTTAGCCCCCCACAAGGCATTCGCGTGAGTCCACAGAACACCTTTGGGCCGAGCCGTCGTACCCGATGTGTACTGCACCGAGTTGGCTGCGAGGGCGTCGGAGTCAACGGCCGGGACTGGGGAGGCGTGACGCAATTCTTCGAAAGAGACGCATTCGCCCCCCGGAATAAGGCTGGGGGCGGCGCCCTGATCGGACGAGGTGACCGCTACGAATCGTAATGAGACTCCGGTACCTTGGACGAGCTCCAGCAG
>JBAXMO010000194.1:0-1821 GCA_037134255.1 Actinomycetes bacterium
CGCGACCGAGGACCGAGACGTGGTTCTTGCTGGTGTGGCCGACAAACTCGCCTTTCTCGGCGAAGCCCCGGTTATCAAAACCACAGCCCTCAGCGGCAAGGGAGTGCACAAGATTCTTCCCGCTCTCCATGATGCCGCCACGGACTACGTCAAGCGAATCTCAACAGGAACTCTCAACCGAGCTATTCGTGATCTCCAAATACGCCAACCCTCACCAACGGGTCGCATCCGCTATGCAGTACAGGGGGCCACAGAACCACCAACTTTCACCCTCTTCGCATCGGGTCGTCTTCCACAGACATACCTTCGATACGTCGAACGTATGTTGCGGGAAAAGTTTGATTTAGGCTCGACGCCAATCCGGGTGAGGGTCCGCGTCGATTGATGACTTTTTGGTGTGACCAGTGTGAGAGAGCTAGTGAGATCTCAACCTGCAGTGAGTGCGGCGCAGATATGTCGTCTGTACTTCCTGAAAAGCTGTCGTTCGGATGGAAACTCTTCGCTGTTGGAACCGTTATCTACCTCCTATGGCGCGTCTTCCAACTAGTCTCATGGCTACTCTCGTAAGGAGGCAACGTGGGCATATTCGCACTGGGCAATAGAATTCCAACCATTCACGCCGAAGCTTTTATACATCCCGACGCCACCGTAATTGGAGATGTCCATATCGGTGCCAACTCGTCAGTGTGGCCGGGCGCTGTTCTAAGAGGCGATTACGGAACAATTCTTATTGGAGAGCGAACTTCGATTCAAGACGGAACTGTCATTCACGCCATTCCCGAATTACCCACCATCGTCGGTGACGACTGCGTTATCGGTCATATCGTGCACCTCGAAGGTTGCACTATTCACGATGAGGCACTCATAGGCAGTGGCTCGATTGTCTTGCATCGCGCCCACGTGCACTCTGGCGCGACTGTGGCTGCGGGTGCTGTTGTGCGCAACGACGGAATCGTCCCGGAAAACGCCCTGGCCGTCGGTGTACCTTGCACTATCAAGCCGAATGCGAGCAGCCGAGAGCTCATTCGTATATCGGCCAACTCGTACGTGATCAACGCTGAGAATTACCGCCTTAACTTGAGATCGCTCGAGTAGTAGTTAGCGTCCCGTGAGAGCTGCAACAACCGGCGCGAAGGCCCGCATCTCTTCCTGGTGAACGACGATGTAGCTGAAACCGTAACGTTCACGGCGCTGCAACAAGGTTTCGATGATTTCGTCGATTGTACCGATGAGAGCAATTGGTGTCTCCGCAACAGCTTCTTCACTAACTCCCATCAGACCCGAGAGATTCTTTATGGCCGTCGCCCTGTCATCGGTAATTTGAACGAAAAATGTGAGAACCTGTAATTCAATCTCAGGAAAGCGTTCGCCGGCAGCTGCCTTGATCCATTGAATCCTCTCATCGAAGTAAGCGGACGTCGTCGACTCGATAACCTCTGCCCCAACGAAGCCGGCTGACAAATTCGGATTCACACCGACGATGTCTGCTTCGCGCGCCGCAATACCCAGCACGCGGGGGCTCCCACCGCCAATGATGATCGGTGGCGCAGTCGGAAGCAGAGGTGCGCTTGGGGCCTGAGTCACGTTGTAGTAATCGCCCGCCAGAGAAGCTTCGCCACGATTCCACATTTGCTTGTAAATCTGGAGGCTTTCCGCCATCCGACTCACACGAACTCCGGCCCGATCCTCGCTGATTCCTGACTGCACATAGTCCGATGACATCCAGCCGGCGCCGAGCCCAAATTCCACCCGTCCACCACTCATCAACGAGAGCGTGGCAATTTCTTTGGCCAAGACAACCGGGTGACGATAGTCATTACC
>JBAXMO010000195.1:0-1778 GCA_037134255.1 Actinomycetes bacterium
TGGTGCGGCTGGAGGGATTCGAACCCCCGACCCTCGGTTCCGTAGACCGATGCTCTAATCCGCTGAGCTACAGCCGCAATGATGCAAGGAGAAGACTTTAGCAGAGCCACCCTTGCTAGTAAATATTGGCTTTCCTTGGAGTAAAACCAATGCTGGGAGCAGTTACGCCGTCGGATAGGCCAACCGCAAGCGGTTGAGTCCCACCAGCGCGGGCATCGAACGTTCAATAATCACAGGAAGATTGAGCCAGGCGAATTCCTGAGGTGAAAGTCGCTTGGCATTGCCGCCGGCTACGTGGATCGTGCCCACATCAAACTGTTCGCGAAGGTGTGCGATAACGGCGACGACATTTTGGATCCAAACAACGGGGTCATTGGCTCGAACTGATTCACCCACCGTTTCATCGAACGTCAAGTCACCGAACATGCGACCGCCGACGTCATCGATATTGAGAAGCATGCCATCGGCGGCAAGCGCCACGCCGAGTCCCGTTCCAAGTGTGATCACCAGATGACGCCCACTCTGCACGTCACAGCCCGCGGCGGTCGCCACAGCATCATTAACCACCAAACACCGAGCCCCCGTGGTTTCAGTAATTATCTCGCGTAGGGGAAAGTCCTGCCACGCCAGTGCCGCGGCACTATCGATTGGCGAACCCGGGCCGGCCACCCGTGCGAGGTTGGCGGGATCAGTGACAACCCCGTCAATCACATCTCCGGGGAAGCCGACTGCAATAAACGTGGCCTGATGATGCTTAACACGCTCACTGATGATGGCCACCAACTCGTCGGGATGGCACGGGGAAGGAGTTCGGCGTCGCCGAGCGGATCGCAACTCACCGTCATCACCAAAGGGCTGCCACTTGATAGCAGTCGCCCCAACATCTACCGCCAGTGCGATGGTCACGAATGCAAAGTCAGGGGCAACGTCTCGAGGCCCCGCAACACCACGTTGGGGCGATAGCGAACTTCTGATTCGGCCAACGTGAAGGACGTCGTGGCGTTGAGGAGTTCACGCAGCACAATGCTCGACTCGAGTCGCGCGAGAGGCGCGCCAAGACAGTGGTGCATCCCAAATCCAAATCCAAGGTGGGGGTTAGGTTCACGATCAAGGATCAGCGCGGTGGGGTTGGCAAAGACCTCGGGGTCACGGTTCGCGCTACCAATGAGGATGAAGACCAGACTGCCCTTATCGAGCACGGCACCGGGGATCTCAATGTCTTCGGTCAAGGTCCGACCCGTGAGCTGCACGGGTGAGACGATGCGTAAGAACTCGTCCGTGGCGGTGCGATCAAGTTCGGGGCGGGTGCGGAGCTGTTCTTGGGCCACTGGGTCTTGCGCCAGCGCCAGGAGCGAACCGGAAATCAAGTTCATGGTTGTTTCGTGTCCCGCCACCAACAACAAGATGGCCGTACTCAACAACTCACCTTCGGTGAGAGAGTCCTCTCCATCACGAGCGGCCACCAGGGCACTCAGCAAGTCGTCCCCAGGATTGGCTCGCCGTTTCGCAAAGAGATCGTGGAAGTAGAGACCGAAGTGGAGAATGGCTTGATCGCGGGCCGCGCGATCTTCAGCCGTGAGTAAGAAGTCCGGGTCGAGTCCTCGAGCCAACATCGCCGACTCTTGTTCGAAGCGCTCGTGGTCCTCATCGGGAATATCGAGCATCTCGCAGATCACGGCCACGGGAATCGCCCACGCCAACTCGCGTACGGCGTCGAATGGAGCGCCATCGAGATGTTTGGCAATGATGGCCCGCGTGCGCTCCTCAATGAAAGGTCG
>JBAXMO010000196.1:0-1775 GCA_037134255.1 Actinomycetes bacterium
TTCGTGGACAGATCAAGGACACGCTGATTGCCCTCGACGCCGCCACCAAGCAAATCGGTGACATCGCACCGTGGTGGCAGACCATCGATGCGTGGCGTGACGAATTCCCGTTGGCCTACGACCCTCAAGACCCCGCGGCGCTGTTGCGCCCCCAGGCCATCATTGAGGCCATCGCGGCCCGCGCAAAGCCCGGCACGATTGTGACTAGTGGCGTGGGTCAGCATCAGATGTGGGCGGCCCAGCACTGGCAGTACGAAATTCCGGGCACGTGGATTAACTCCGGTGGAGCTGGAACCATGGGCTTCGGTGTTCCCGCCGCCATTGGTGCCAAGGTCGGACACCCCGACCGCACCGTGTGGTGCATCGACGGTGACGGTTGCTTCCAGATGACGGCCCAAGAGCTTGTGACCGCTCGCGCTGAAGGCATCCCCATCAAGGTGGCGATTTTGAATAACGCCTACCTGGGAATGGTTCGCCAGTGGCAGGAGATGTTCTACGAGGAGCGCTACAGCGAGGTCTACTTGTCACCCGACTTGCCCGACTATGTCAAGTGGGCCGAGTCGATGGGTTGCGTAGGTCTTCGAGCCCGCACCATGGAAGAGGCCATCGCGGCTATCGATCTCGCTAACACAATCAATGACGTACCGGTAGTGATCGACTTCCGCACCGACGCGAGCGAAAAAGTATTCCCCATGGTTCCCTCAGGCGCCACGAATGACGACATCCTTGTTCACCCATCCCAGCGAGGAGCGTAACCATGGCCGTGCCTGAGCCCTTTACCGGAGTCACGTCTTCCAGCCCCGTCCGTCACCACATCTTGAGTGTGCTGGTGGAGAACAAGGCTGGTGTCTTGGCCCGCATCGCCGGTCTCTTCGCTCGACGGGGATTCAACATCTACTCCCTCGCGGTGGCCCCGGCCGACGACTCGCAGCGGTTCTCGAGAATCACCATTGTCGTGGACGCCGAATCAGCCCCCTTGGAGCAGATCCGCGGCCAGTTGGACAAGCTCATCAACGTGGTCGAAATTAAGGACCTCGCCCCCCGAGAGGCGCTGGAGCGAGAGCTCCTTCTCGCCACGGTGGAAGTGGACGACGAGACTCGCCAGGCCGTTTTAGATGCCGTAGCGCAGGCCAATGCGGCCATTGTGGACGTCAACGACACCTCGGTGACGCTCATGCTGGCTGGTACGCCTGCCGCGTGTGACGCCCTTGAGCGCCAGCTTGAAGCCTTCGCTCAAATCGAGCTCCACCGCACTGGGCGAGTAGCCCTGCCACGACTGTCCTCAGAACCGACTAGAAACTAAGAACCCCCAAAAGGAGAAATATGACCACCCTGTATTACGAAAAGGACGCTAAGCCCGAAATTTTGAAGAATCGCAAGATCGCGATTCTCGGATACGGCTCACAGGGTCACGCCCACGCGTTGAACCTCCACGACTCGGGCTTCGACGTCATCGTCGGACTCCGACCCGACTCGTCATCCATCGACAAGGCCATCAAGGCCGGTCTGACCGTCACCAGTATTGAAGAAGCGGCCAAGCAGGCTGAAGTCATCATGATGCTGTTGCCCGACACGGCGCAGAAGGCCGCCTACGAGGCCGAAGTGGCTCCGCACATGACGGCCGGCAAGGTCTTGATGTTCGCCCACGGATTCAACATTCGCTACGGCTTGATCAACCCACCCGCTGACGTTGACGTCGTAATGTGCGCCCCTAAGGGTCCCGGCCACCTCGTGCGCCGCACCTTCAAGGAAGGCGGCGGTGTGCCCGCGTTGAT
>JBAXMO010000197.1:0-1756 GCA_037134255.1 Actinomycetes bacterium
GGAACCAGGTGTAGAGGGCCACCATCAACAGGGCGACGCCGAAGGGAATCAGGAAGTTCACCCGAGGGGCAAAGAGGGGAAAGAGGACAAAGGAGCAGAGGAGAGCCGTCCAGAGCCACAAAATAACGACCGTGCGGCGGTGGCCGTGGCCGAGGCGCATGAGGCGGTGGTGAATGTGATTCTTGTCGGCCGTGGAAAAACCCTGACCAGAGGCAGTGCGGCGGATAAAGGCCATAACCGAGTCCATCAGCGGGACCCCGAGGATAAAGACGGGGATGAGCAGCGGGGCAAAGAAGAAGAAGGTCACACCAGAGGCCGGAGGAGTTCGCCCCCCAATAACCATGGTGGAGGCACTCATCAGGAGTCCCAGCATCAGAGCTCCCGCGTCACCCATAAATATGCGGGCCGGGTGGAAGTTGTCGGGCAGGAACCCCAGACAGATGCCACAGGTCACGGCGGCAATCAACGGTCCGACGTTGGTCGATGGCAAGAGACCGAGATCGATCAACTTGAGTCCGTAGATACACAGCGTGCCCGAAGCGATCGCAACGATGCCACCGGCTAGTCCGTCGAGACCGTCAATCAAGTTGATGGCGTTGCTCAACGCGAATACCCAAGCCGCCGTGATGAGCGGCAACATCGAGGGCCCCAACACGACAAAGCCCGCGAAGGGCAGCTTGAGTTGGAACATCGTGGCCCCGGCGAAATACAGAATCGTCGCCGCCAGCACTTGACCGGCGACCTTGGCCGGAGCCGACATATCGCGGAAGTCATCAACCACACCAACAATAAAGACGAGGGCCGCGGCCATCAAGATGCCCACTACTTCGTTGGACGACGAGATGATGTTGCGCAGCGAAGGAATGAGGGGCGCCATGGCGAGCGCCACACAGAGACCGACGAACATGGCCGCCCCCCCGCCGTACGGGGTTACCTTTTGGTGGACCTTGCGCTCGTCGGGTTGAGCCGTGTAGCCAATGCGCATGGAGATGACTCGCGCTGGGAGATTTGCCGCCGCCGTCACTAATCCCGCCACGAGGGCGACGGTGATGTAGATGACGAGGCTGCCCACGAATACCTAACTCACAAAGTTGGCGTAGGGATTAAAGCCAGCACAGAGTTCGCCGATTTCGCTACGAATCTGCGTGATGGCCGCTTCGTCCTCGCGCTGACGAAGCGCGCGAGCCAACAGTGAGGCGATCTGGCCGAACTCGCCCTCCTTCATACCGGCCGTTGTCTGCGCAGGCGTACCGAGACGCAGACCGGAGGTGATGAACGGTGAACGGGGGTCGTCGGGAATCTGATTGCGATTCGTGGTGATGCCGGCGCGGTCAAGTACTTCCTGAGCCACCTTGCCGCTGAGCTCGGCGTCAAAGTCACGCAAGTCCAAAATGACTTGGTGGTTGTCGGTGCCACCCGAAACAATGCGGAAGCCCTCGGAAGCCAAGGATGCCGCGAAGGCGCGGGCGTTAGCCACGACCTGCTCGGTGTAGGTGTGGAAGCTGGCCTGACTGGCTTCGCGGAACGCCACAGCCTTGGCCGCAATGGCGTGCTCCAGTGGGCCACCCTGCTGTCCCGGGAAGACGGCACTGTCGATTTTCTTAGCGTGCTCTTCGCGACAAAGAATCGCACCACCACGGGGACCGCGCAATGTCTTGTGGGTCGTGAAGGTGACGGCGTCGGCGTAGGGCGTGGGATTGGGGTGCGAACCACCAGCGATAAGACCGGCCGGGTGGGCCGAGTCGAACATCAAGAG
>JBAXMO010000198.1:0-1749 GCA_037134255.1 Actinomycetes bacterium
CGACAGATTTCCGCCGGACATCAAGCCACCGAGTAGCTGCTTCAACGTGTCGTTACCAGCAACAATTTGTTGCAACGAATCTGACGTCAACGGCTTAACTGACGATGACTTCGGCACCGCAATGACAACGGGACCGTTATAGGAATCCATCGTGAGCGAAATCTTCATGTCCTGGTTCGCAGCCTTAATCGTCACCGTCAGGCCAATAACTTGACCCTCGCTGGCGGTACGAAAGACGAGCGTGACATCGCCTGATGTAGGGAGACCAAGCGCTTTCGAATTCAGGTGATACGTACGCACGGTGACGTCACCTTCGGTGGTGATTTCGACGGCACCCAGTTCCTTGGGCATGAGATCGAATTCGGGCTTAGCCATAGTGAGAGCCAACCCAGTTAGGTCGAGATTCGTGTTCAGCGGTGCGGCCAACCATTGAGCATTAGCCATCGATTGGAGTGCACCCGCACCGAGGTAGAGCTTGTCGTTGACTTCTCGAATACGGATTCGCGCCATGACCAAGATGAAGGGGATGTCGATTTCGCCATCGACACGATTATTCACCATGTCGACGTTCATGTGACCGGTGATGGCCACGCCGTCGGAGTTGGCAATCGAAAAGGACATGGCGGCCGTCTTGGGGACCTTGCCGTCAAGGGCGTACGGCGAGGCATTGGCGTTGGTGTCGGTGGCGGCCATGACAATGCCGGTAGTGGTTCCCAGGAGCGCTAGAACTGCGACGAGGGCGGCGAGGGTTCGGGTGCGAGACATGGCTCTACCTTATTGCGGTTACAGCTACCTCACCTAAAGTCTCTCGACGGAGGGGTCACCACCGATACGTCAAAGGCCTCTACCGACTCGGCCTGTAGCGCAATCGCCCCCTGGCCCCGCTGTAACGCACCCCGTATGAGCAAGACGGGCGCGGACCGAGCGACCGATTCCCACCGGACCCAGGCACCCTTGGAGAAGATCACGTTCACGTGACCGCTCTCATCCTCCAGATTTAAAAAGACCGCCCCGTTGGCCGTTTCGGGGTGCTGGCGATGCGTCACGACCCCGCAGACCACCACCCGGTGGGCTTCGACACTGGCCAGCGAACCGGCCATGGTGACGTCGAGCCGGTTGAGTTCTTCGCGACACAGGGCAATGGCCGTGGCGTCCGGCGTCAAACCAAGGGCCCACATGTCGTCGGCGACCCGTTCAAATTCACTCGTTGGTCGTAACGCCGGTGCCGTCGTGCCGGTGACCATGCCGGGCAGTCGGTCCTTAGTGTTCTGCGAGGCCGCGCCGGCTTCCCACAGGAGCCCGCGTCGAGAACGACCTAGGGAGTCCAGCGCACCGGCGGCGGCCAGTGCTTCCAAGTGAGACTGACGAAGTTCGGCCCGACGAGCAAGATCTTCCATCGTGACCCAAGGAGCACCCTCGACAATGCGCTGGGCAGCTACCTCTCGCACACCCCGCACCGTGGTGAGTCCGAGGCGAACCGCCGTGCCCGATTCGTGATGCTCCAACGTCGAGGTGGCTCGTGAAGACTGCACGTCAGGCCGCAACACCGTTACCCCGTGGCGCTGCGCATCGGCAACCAAGCTCTGGGGCGACCAGAACCCCAGCGGCTGGGCATTAAGCAGCGAGGCAAGGAAGGCCGCCGGGTAGTGGACCTTGAGCCAGGCCGAGCAGTAGACGAGATGCGCGAAGGAGACCGAGTGCGACTCGGGAAAACCGAAGTTGGCGAAGGCTGATAGCGCGTCCCAAAGA
>JBAXMO010000199.1:0-1738 GCA_037134255.1 Actinomycetes bacterium
GCCTGGGCCGGCACCGAGCAGGGTCGTTCGGCCTTGAAGTCGTTGGTTGCTCTCGAGCCGTATCTGGTGCGACTCACCGCGGCTGAACTCAAGCGTGTTGCCACCACCGCATTGATTGTGGCCGGTGACAAGGATGCGACGACACCAGTCGAAACCAACATCGACCCCGTCTTGCCCCAACTCCAAAAGGACAAGACGACTGCCCTGCTGTTGAGCAACGTTGGCCACCAGGGCTGCTCGGACGTTGGCATGTACATCGAGGTGGCTCCGACCGTTCCTGGAGTCCCAGACTTTGTCCTTGAGTTCATGGGCTCCATGGGTGATGACACGACGGGCACGGCCGGTGATCCGTGGCGTCCCGTGACGCAAGCGCACATCGAACTCGTACGCACGTGGTTGGCCAATGTCGGAGACTCTGAACTCCTCGCGTCCGTGGCACAACGCCACTCGGGTCGACCTCTGCTGTAGTCACGGCCGAACGGGGTATCGGGCAATAGCCTGAGTCCATGAGAATCCTCGTAACTGGAGCGGGCCGTGCCATCGGCGCCGCCACCGCCACCGTCCTTGCCCAAGCTGGTCACGAAGTAATTGCGACGGCTCGCGACGTATCACTCCTCAGCGACCTTGATGTCGCCATGAAGTTGTCGCTCGACGTCACCGATGAAGCGTCGATCGATGCCTGCCTGGCCACCGCGGGTCCAATCGATGCGTTAGTGAATAACGCTGCACTGAGTGGCTCGGCGCCGTTAGAGACCTTCCCGCTTGATCACATTCGCCAGATGTTCGAGACCAACTCACTCGGCCCGGTCCGCATGGCTCAAAAGGTCATTCCCGGCATGCGCGAACGAGGCCACGGCGTCATTGTGAACGTCTCCTCGGTGCAAGGAAGAGTGGCCACGCCACTTGAAGGACCGTACGCCGCGACGAAGTTTGCCCTCGAGGCCTTTTCTGAGTCCCTCCACTACGAAGTTGGACACTTTGGTATTCGAGTCGTCATCGTGGAGCCTGGTTACACCGCCCCCGGGATGAAAATCAACAAAGACCACCTGCCGCACCCTGACGCCTACCAGGGTCTCTACGACCAGTGGGGTAACACCGACTCCAAGGTCACTGGTGAGGGAGGCCGACCCGGTCCCGAAATTGTCGGTAACGCAATTTTGAGCGCCATTACCGATCCCGCCACGCCACTCCGCGTTCGCGTGGGCGCTGACACGGAAATGATTCTCGGCGCTCGTACCGCCATGGATGACGAAACATTCGAAAGCACGATGCGAGCCGTACTAGGTCTGACTTGGTAGATAGTCCGGTAACTGCTACTGCAGCGGACATCCAACCTCGCACCGTTCGAGTCTTAGCCACGGCTCAGGTTTTGTCGGGTATCGGCACCTCGGGCACGGTTGCCGCCGGATCACTCCTTGTTTCATCAATCTCGCAGTCGGCGACGCTGGCCGGTTTGGCGCAAACGTTTTCGGTATTAGGTGCCGCCCTCATGGCAATCCCGCTGGCCCGTCTGACCAACCGCGGGGGCCGGCGCCTGGCGCTGACGTCGGGTTATGTGGTTGGCAGCTTTGGTGCATCCGTGGCCATTCTTGGTGGGGCCCTGCGCTCTCTGCCCGTTGTCTTCCTGGGTGCACTCTTGCTGGGAGCGGCGTCGGCATCTTCGTACCAAGCACGTTTTGCCGCGATTGATCTCGCCACCCCAGAGAGTCGCGCTCGCAATCTTTCTGTGGTGGTGTGG
>JBAXMO010000200.1:0-1717 GCA_037134255.1 Actinomycetes bacterium
CACTCGGTCAGGCCGGTATCTCGATCACCTCAATGGCCGTGGGCCCGAGCCCATCGGCCAGCACCGCGATGATGGTTCTCTCGACCGGCACCACCACGCCACCCGCCACACTGGACGCCTTGCGTTCCAACGACGGCATCATTGACATCCACGCCATCACCCTCAAGTAGGAGTTGAACATGTGTAGCAAAGTGACATGCCCTGACTGCAACAAGCCCACCTGGTTCGGTTGTGGTGACCACATCGAAGAAGCACTGGCCGGCGTTCCCGTAGCGGAGCGTTGCCAGTGTGAACGTGCGGAGTAGCGACTCTTACTTCCGTCGTCCGAGGTACCAGGCGAATCGTTGAACGACTCCGGTCGGCGTGATGTGGTCAGCCTCGTACGCGTCGATGACGTCAAAGTATTCAGAAAATTCGGCCGTCAATTCGCTGGGGCTCCGTCGTAGTACTTCGAGACCCGAACAGTGTGTTGGTCCTTCGGTCGAGGAGCCCGAAACGATGATGCCCCCACCCGGAACAATGTGATCCGCGGCCCGTTCTACGTACCGTCGTCGGTCTTTGACGTCAGTTAAGAAGTGCATCGTGGCCCGATCGTGCCAGACCTCCACTTGGGGGAGTGGCGCCGTCAGAACGTCGCCAACACAGAACGAGTAATTGAGGCCCATGACCGAGATCCATTGATCTCGCTCATCGCTGTTGACGCCGAGCGCGGCGGCCGAGATGTCGAGGATGTAGCCGGCACCATCATCAAAAGCAACGTGTGAAGTAATCGAGTCGTCCCCGACACCGCCACCAACATCGATAATGGCGCAGGGGATACGAGGCGCGACTCGATCAATGGCACTCAGGGAATCCTTGAGATCCTTGCGGGCCCAGCTTCGTTCAGCATCGGGAGTGCTCTCGTAGACGTGTTCCCAATGTTCTTCGGAGGTGGCCATGCCTCATCTTGCCTTAAAGAATGCGACTCCGGTGAAGTTTTTCTGAAAGAGAAGAGTGCTCACGACACGTGGATTTACGGTCCCGTGCGGTACAGTCACTCTTTATGGCCGTAGTGGAATTCTCTGAGCTTTCTGTTCGTCAGCAGCGAGCTGCGCTCCTGGCGATTGCCGAAAAGGCGTTGGAAGGCTACGAATTGCGAGCCGGGCGCGTACGTCTCATCAATTCAGGCTTTAACGCCACCTTCCGCGTCGACACGGACAAGGGAGAGAAGTTTGCTCTCCGCATCAATATCAATTCCCACCGCACGCCAGCCAACGTCCAGGCGGAGGTGGCTTGGACCGAAGCGTTGTCCCGAGAAGAGACCCTCACGGTGGCTCGTCCCCAAAGGACCCTTGCGGGCAGGCTCATAGGCGAGGTGAGGAGTGAGTACTTCACCTCACCACGCCCCGTCGTGCTCTACTCCTGGCTGGGCGGACGTGATGTGAGCGACGTTGAGACTCCCGAGAAGTTCTGGGCCACCGGCGTCGCCATGGCTCATCTCCATGAGCACACGCGCCAGTGGGTTCTGCCGGCACGCGCCAGTGCGCCACGGCTCGACAACCAACTCTGGGGAGCCGTGGATCGCCTAGACGACCACCATCTCCCACTGCCGCCCGCCGACATTGCCTTTCTCCGCTCAATCCTCGATCAGTCCACAACGGTGATTAATCGCGTTTGGAAGGGAAACGCAGGGCAGCTGATTCACGCTGATCTACACACGGGCAATATGAAGTGGTAT
>JBAXMO010000201.1:0-1698 GCA_037134255.1 Actinomycetes bacterium
CGAGCAACTTCGGACTTCAAGCGCAGCACCAAGATGAGCTCAGCGAGGAGCAACGGCACGGTGAGGAGCCAGTCGACGTAGCGGTATCCCTCGTTAAATGGAAGACCTGACATGACGTACTGACCATTTACAAAGTGGAACGCTTCGTTCCACGAGTTGAAGATGCGTAGGTAGTGGTAACCGGCAATCAGAACTACCAAGGTGGTCAGGTTCAATGCGGCCTGATTCTTCTTGGTGATTTGGTTGCGGGTCAATAGGAAGTACACGAAGGAGGCCAGCATGGCGGCGAACACAAATGAAAGTGCGTTGTATACCAAGTTGAACTGTCCGTGAGACAATGTTTGAACTGCGTTGCTTTCCATCATTGAAATCTCTCTTTGTTTGGGGCTGGACGTACTACACGCTTGACGATACTCAAGCGGATTGAGTTGGCGGTGATTTATTTCACTACGGACTGGTGACGAATCGCTTTGATCGAGAGCCAACGTAGGCATGGATCCTCGCGATTTCGTAGAAACAATTTCGAGATGTAAGCGGCACTGCCCGGTCGGTGAGGGGCTCGCACAACTAAATTTTGCCGAGGAAGAAGAATCAAAGCACAAAGGAATTGAATGCGTTGGCGCAACTTGACAAGTGCAGTGATTGGGGCGTGCCTGCTTGCTGGACTGCTGCCCAGCGCCGTGCCCGCTTCCGCCACCGAAACGAGTGACAGTCTCCCGAAGTGCACTATCACCGGAACGCAGGGTCCTGACAGATTGAACGGAACCTCCGGTGATGACGTCATCTGTGGACTCGGGGGGAACGACCTCCTCGCCGGTCGCGGTGGTAACGATGTTCTCCTCGGTGGACTCGGCAATGATCAACTAAACGGCGAGGTCGGGCGAGACACGCTCCTCGGTGGACTCGGCAATGACGTCCTCATCGGTGGTATCGAAAACGATCAGCTCAAGGGTGAGGCCGGGCTCGACACCCTCATCGGTGGTGCCGGCAACGACGTTCTCATCGGTGGCGCGGACAACGACCAGCTGAGCGGCGAGCTCGGGCGAGACATGCTTATGGGTGGTTCTGGCAACGATTCGCTTGTTGGGGGCGCACAAGGCGACTCCTTCGCTGGAGGAACGGGAACTGACACAATCACCGCTGGCACGTCGGGCGACACGTGTGCCACCGATCCGGCCGACGCAGTGCGAGGGGCTTGTGAGAAGGACCAAACGGGTCCCGTGATTTCCGAGGTCGCCGTGTTACCGGTGGTCAACGCGGGAACCGTGTTGGCTCTTTCGTGGCGAGTGAGCGACTCCAGTGGGCTACGCATCCCCGACGTCAACACTCCCACCACGTGGGTGAAGATCGGCGGGGCCAACGGGTGGATCGGTTGGTGTGGCTTTCCGATTTACGCCCAACAGGTCTCGGGAGATATGAACACGGGAGTCTTCTTCGCCAACTGCCAGATTCACGAGAATGCGGTCAACGGTGAGTACACCTTCTGGATCGACGCTCTCGATATTTTTGGCAACCACCCTTCGGCCGTGACGTCGGGCACATTTATGGTGACGAGCGGTGCAACTGACAACGCCCCACCGGTGCTCCGTGATATCTCGTTGTCAAAGACGACGTACGCTGCGGGTGAAGCCGTCACTATCGAGTGGAATGCCACTGATGACAGCGGGGTCTCCGGATCTATTCCCTGGGCCTTTGGTC
>JBAXMO010000202.1:0-1696 GCA_037134255.1 Actinomycetes bacterium
GTCGTCCTCCGCGTGATGGCGGCGCCCGTCCATCTCGTCCCTTCGCCGGTGGCGACCGACGTGGACCACGTGACGGTGGCGCTCGTCCACCTCGACGTGAGTTTGATGATCGCCGTGGAGCTCCGCGGCGTGACGATGACCGGCGCTCACCACGTCCCTACAGCAGTGATGACCGTCGTCCTCCGCGCGACGGTGGGGCTCGTCCGCCACGTCGTGAATTTGATGATCGCCGTGGCGGCCCTCGTCGTTCCGGACCACCGGGAGCGCGCCCACCACGTCGCGAATACGACAGCGCTCCACGTGATCGCTGGAGTGAAGACCGCCCCACGCAGTCACGTCCACCCCGCGACGAATCGCGTCCGCGCATTCAGCGTGATGACGCTCGCCCCCGTTTTGACCGTGACGACTCGCGCCCCCGTTTTGACCGCGACGACCGCTCACGCGGAGGTCGTTCCTCCTACGGCGATCGTCGGGAACGCCCTCTCACGCCAGAAGAGCAAGAACGTATTGATGCCGAGCGGATTGCCAAGTCCCGTGGTTGGGGTGGCGTAGCCCGCAAGGGTGCCGTTCACATCAAGAGCACGGGCGGCGACTTTCAGTCTCCACGTGAAATGACGCCAGATAATCGCCGTCCCGATGAGTGGATCTTGGACGATCGCCCGTTGGCTCCTGCCAAGCCGAAGATGACGTCGGCTCGTAAGCCGTACCTGTTGCCTCAAGACATCGTGACCGAAATTCGTCGCGTATTCCAGGGCTCGGCCTATCAGCGGGAAAAGATGGTCACGTTCATGTCGAACGCGGCCGAGGCTTACGACCGCCACCGATATGAAGAAGCGTTGCGTTTGGCGAAGACTGTGGCCGAAGCCGTTCCGACGGTCGCCCCTGTTCTTGAGCTCGCGGGTCTAGCGGCCTATCGTGCCGAACGTTTCCCCATGGCGCGCAAGCACCTACGCATGGCCTTTGAAATCACTGGCGACGCGCAGCACCTGCCGCTCGTAATGGACTGCGAGCGAGCAGCTCGTCGTTACGCGCTGGTTGAGGGAACGTTCACCCAGCTCGTTGAGTCGGAGCCGACGGTAGAAGTGTTAGCTGAAGGTCGCATCGTTATGGCCTCTTCCTTCGCCGATCAGAAGAGATTCCAAGAGGCGATTGATCTCTTGATTAAGTCCGGCGGATCGAAGATATTGCGGAACCCATCAGGCCGTCACGTCCGAATGTGGTACGCCCTCGCTGATGTTTACGACCGCGCTGGCGATGTGGCTTCGGCTCGCGAACTGTTTGCTCGCGTGGTGGCGGTAGACCCCGAGGCCTACGACGCGATTGCGCGACTTGGAGATCTGGGTGGCACGGGCACGGTTCGCAAGAATCGTAAGAAGCGGACGACCCCAGTTTCTAAAAAGAAGAACCTCGACTGATTCCTCTTGCGAGAGAGCGAATTACGAAGTCATCCCGCCGAGGCCCACCAGGGCACGCGCGAGTTCAATCTCACCCATGTGACGCAGCCCGTGCTGGTAAATCCAGCATTCGATGGCGTCGCTTCGGCTGATTCCAAGGTCGCCTCCGACTCGAGCGGAGAAAGTTGACGCCACGCCCGGTCCGTAGGGAGCAGGAACGACGATGTCGCCGAGGATTCGGGATTGATTTCGAGGAGGAAGGCTTCGGTTTTGGCAAAGACCAACGTTTGAAGTTCGCGGAA
>JBAXMO010000203.1:0-1680 GCA_037134255.1 Actinomycetes bacterium
GTGCCCACGTGATTGCTTCTCCACACGGACCCATTGCCAGCGTCGCCGTAGAGGAGCAGGTGCGCAATGTGTTGGGACTCGAAGTGGCGGCCGTGGGCGTCGGCCCCGTTGGAGCGCAAGTGCTGGTCATCGTCACCTCGGGCGGCAAGACCCTCCAGCTAGCTTCGAGCGATACGGCCGAAGCGGTGCGAGGCGCAACTGATCTACGGGTAGCGGCCGTATTACAGGGAACGCTCCCCCTCGACAGTCGTCATCGATCCAAGATTGACCGTTCGGCCTTAGGCCGCCAAGCGTCAGACTTCCTCGCCGGCCGATGAAGGTTTTTCTTACGGGAGCCACCAGCCTGCTGGGTCGCACCGTGGCCCAGCAACTACTCCTTCGCGGCGACACCGTCACCGCGTATCAGCGAAGCGCCAGTGGGCTCGATACGTCAGAGGTGCTCGGTGATATTCGTAATCGAGAACAAGTACTCGCGGCATCCCGCGGACACGACGCCGTACTCCACCTGGCCGCGTTAGTCGCACCCCGTCCAAAATGGTCGGACGCACATTCGATCAATGTCGACGGAACCGCTAATGCCCGGGCGGCGGCTGAGCACTCCGGACGGTTCGTCCATATCTCCTCACCTTCGGTGGCCTTTCACGGCACTCCTTCAATGGGGGCAACCTCCGAGGTCGCCTCCTACGCCGGGCGTGACCGTTACACCTCCACCAAGGTGTTAGCCGAAAGACTCGCTCTAGACCACCCTCGCGTTCCTACCGTTGTTGTTCGACCACACCTCGTGTGGGGCCCCGGCGATGAACAGTTGGTTGGCCGGATTATTTCTCGGGCACTTCAGGGTCGCCTCGCCCTCCCCGACCACGGACGAGCAATAGTCGATTCGACGTACGTCGATGACGCCGCCGCGGCCATCGTGGCGGCCTTGGATGCCACGGCACACGACAGTCCCGCCCTGGGTCGTGCGTGGACCGTCACCGGCAATGATCCCCGTCCAGTCGCAGAACTCGTGCAGGGTATTTTACGGGCCGCCGGCATCACGAAGAGAGTTCGCTCGGTGCCAGCCCCAGTCGCTAAGCGTCTTGGGACGATCCTGGAACACACGTGGCCAGGCTCCGAGCCACCGTTGACGGCCTTCGCTGCACAACAACTCTCCATGGCCCACTGGTTTGACCAACGAGAGGTCCAGAGCGTCCTGCAGTGGCAACCATTAGTCAGCGTTGAGGCAGGACTGCGCCGGCTCGCAGCGTCGTTCAATTAACCCAGCGCCCCACTAGCGCTGGATACACCAACGAACTCTCGTAATTCCCATCGGTAGAGTGACGCTGTGAGCGAAACGACCTCCGACTGGTCCGATGTGGCCGCCGTCTTGGACGAGGGTTGGATTCTGCACCTCGCCATCCTCGGGCTCGATCAGACGCCCGTCTCGCTGCCCCTGCTCTACGTTCGCGACGAGCACTCCCTCTTACTACACGGGGCGATAGGGAACGCACTGCTTCGCGGTGTGGGTGGGACCGACATCGTCTCGGGTACCGTCACGTTGATCGACGGGCTCGTGGCGGCCCGTTCGGCCTTCCAGAGTTCCGTGGCCTACCGCTCAGTGATGCTCCGCGGCCGCATTGCATCCCTACAAGATGGTGACAAAGAGGCCGCTCTCATTCGGATAACCGATGGTCTCATCCC
>JBAXMO010000204.1:0-1658 GCA_037134255.1 Actinomycetes bacterium
CTCCAGGGCATGCCCCGCCGTATGGCTATCTACCCCAACGACCCCCAGTGGCAGGACCTCAACACGTGGAGCTCCGTGGGCGCCATCATGATCGGCATCTCCACCTTGCTCTTCGTGATCAACATTGTCGCTAGCTGGAAGAAGCACCCCGCCGGCGACAACCCGTGGGACGCTCACACCTTGGAGTGGTTCACCACCTCGCCACCGCCACACCACAACTTCTTCCGTCTCCCCCAGATTCGCTCCGAGCGACCTACCTGGGACCACAACCACCCCGACGCCAAGACTTTGGCTCACGGAAAGGACGACCACTAATGCGCGTAGAAGCAAAGATTCTCCTCTCGCTTGGCCTCTTCTTTGGCATCATGTGCGCCGTCTACTGGACGTGGAGCATGGAAAACGCCGGTGGCGTCATGATGTTCTTTGGTATGGGACTGTGCCTGCTGCCAGGTAGTTACTACTACTGGTGGAGTCGTCGCATGGGCCCTCGCGCCGAGGACGACCCCAACGCCACACAGGAGTCGGGTGCGGGCTATATCGACGCCTTCCCTGGTTCGAGCATCTTTCCCTTCACCTTGGGTATGGGTGCATTCTGCATCGTGCTGGCCATGGTCTTTGGTTCGTGGATGCTGATTCCCGGCTTGGCTCTCGTCATCTGGGCTGCCCTTGGCGGAATCGCCGAAGGTCGCCGAAGCGGCACTCGCTGATTTTTCAATCTTCTCAAAACCCGCCGGGAAACCGGCGGGTTTTTTGTTGTGTGTCACACCCCTCTGCGAGATTGTCGCTGGAGGTAAGTCATGTGCCAAATGGATTTCAGCGAACGATGCCCTTCGTGTCGTAGTCACGCCCTCGTGCTCTTTGTGGACGAAACATTTTTTGGGCCTGACCACTACGAAGGCTGGGCAAGCCAGGACCGTAATGGCACCTGGATCTTTCACCGCACACCCCGAGAAGGTATTCGGCAGTATCGAGTGTCACGAGGCGAACGCGCCCGGGGCAACTGGTTCACAACTCCTCCCACTCCTAGTCCTAATGGCGTCAACCTGGCGGCTATCTGTCGCAGCTGCGGCTGTGAGGTGACGTTCATCGAGCCCGGCGGTTGGCGTCTCTACAACAATCGAACCTGGGCCGGAATGCTCATGGTCCGCAAGCCTCGGTCCTCCAAGGAGGAGTACTTCGAGGAAATCGACTACGACCACGAGGTCATCTTCTCTTCCGAGCCCATGATTCGACTCGTGCGCTCCGCGACCAACAACGTGTGGTGGATCAACTGGGACGACCCCAACGGCGACTGGGTCGAGAGTCACAATTGGATTCCCGGCGCCAAGTACCAGTGGACTGAATATCGCGCCGGCATGGACTTCGTGGGGCCTCAGCCGCCTCACTCGTTCTGGCGCACCCCGGACGGCCGAGCCCTTTTAGCAACTCACCAATTCCCATCCCACCGCGCCACGTACCAACGACAACCAGGAGAGCATCATGAGCCAGTCAGAGTTTGAAGAATTCCCGCACGATCCCTTTTACGACGAGTGTCCTCGATGCCACTCAATTCAGCTGATACAGGTGATCCACGGGATGCCGGTATTCCGTGAAGAATTTCAATATCGGACCTACGCCGCCCGCGATTCCGAAGGGGTGTGGCACTACCGAACCGAAGC
>JBAXMO010000205.1:0-1653 GCA_037134255.1 Actinomycetes bacterium
AGATCAACACGCGAGTCCGGGCATGGGCTAGCGCCTTTCACCAGCGCGAGAATGCCGCTCAGGGGGCTCGCACGCTGATCGAACCGGCGATTACTCAAGTCTCTTCCACGGTCGAACCCCTGCTCCTTACTGCCACCGAGATCCTCGTGCCGTCCAGTCGGACATCGGTGACCGCGGCAATTCAGGCCGGTGACCGCATACTCATTACGGGTCCATCAGGTGTCGGCAAGACCCAACTACTTCGCACTTTGGTCGGACTCCGGGCACCATTCAGCGGCACTTCGACTATCACATCTCGACCGATCGGTTGGGTCCAGGCCGATAGCCAACTCTTCGCTGGCACCATGCGGGACAATCTCTGCGTGAAGCGCCCCGTGGAGACGAGCGACGTCCTCGCCGTACTTTCGGGACTCGGACTCACGGGTGCGCGCTTCAGCGACCTCGAACAGGTCGTGACGTCGGCCTCTCAGTACAGCGACGGCGAACGGGCCCGACTCGCAATGGCTCGCGCTCTTTTAGCCAACGTGGCGCTACTCATCATTGATGATGTAGCTGGCCTCTTCGACGAAGAGACGCTGAGCGCTGTGGCGACTGAACTAGCTAGACACGGCGATCTTGCCGTGTTGGAAGCGGCTCATAATCGTCGAATCCTGAGTGCGCCCACCCTGGAAATTTTCTTGGAGCGCGCATGAGTAGTTGGCGCCTCCTCATTTCGTGGATGAAGTCGTCCGGCGTATCTCGCGTTACCGTTCTGCGGTCCCTCCTGGCCACCACGGTGGCCCAACTCTCGGCCAACGCCCTGAGTATTGGCGCTCCCCTTCTCCTCTGCTTGGCGTGGACCCAACAACATTGGACCAATCCGCTCCAGCGGATTGCCATTCCTCTGGTCATCATCGAATTGCTGGCCTTCTTCCGCTCACCACTTCGGTACCTCGATCGGATGCACGCGCACCGCCTGGGCTTTGCGGCCGTGACCCAGTGGCGTACATGGCTCACCCGGCGCGTGGCCACGTGGTCCTTCCGCAGTACCGCCAATACATCGCGGGCCGAACTGCTCCAGCAGTCCGTCAGCGACATCGATCACCTCCAGGATGTTTGGCTGCGCGTTGCCGTTCCGCTCGTGGCCTCGGTGGTGAGCTTCCTGATTTCGCTGGGAATAGTTATCGAAGTGCTGGCGCGTCAGAGTGCCGTCGTCCAGGGCGAGACCCTCTTTATTGGCATCCTGCTACTCGTCGCGCTGCTCGTCTTTGTAATCCTTATGAGTCAACTCAATCGAGCTGTGAGCTCCGTGCGAGTTCTGAACCAGGCCCACCAAAAGGGATTCGAAGAACTCTTTGACCGCGCCCAACTAGCCACCGAACTCTCCCTACTCGGTGCCGCCGCACAAGACCAGAAGCAGGACAGCCAGGCGCAGCGCCAGCAAAGCCAGCCGTACAACAATGCGCCCACCTGGCGAGATGTGCGTTCCGGCCAGGAAGCGTATACCTCGATCAAGGGGCCGGAGACCGGCATCCTGATCCAGTCGGGCGGTGAAACCTGGCGGCAAATCCGCAACGGCCCGGTAACGGTGATAGGGGGGTGGGCGGTGGTGGCCATGCTGCTGGTGATCGGCCTGTTCTACAAGGCGGTCTTTGCGGACAAGGTGGAGACGAA
>JBAXMO010000206.1:0-1639 GCA_037134255.1 Actinomycetes bacterium
TGGGCGCAGATCCGGATCAAGCGCACCGCGCCGCTGCCCACGGTGCTCTCGCGCGGGGAGGTCCGCGTGCTGCTCGGCGTGGTGAAAGAACCGCGCTTCGGTCGATAACTGCCCTGTCCCTTATCTGTTTATACTACCTATCTGCACCGGCCAGTCCCTTTATCTGCACCCCCTTGTTCGCTGTTTCGTTGAGGATCACGACATAGTCATCGATCCAGTTGTAAATGGGCCATCCTTTGCGAGCTACTGACCACATACGCCATTGTCCAGAGGAATCCAATTTACTGAATTCATTTGCAGCCCGCTGGAGTTCGGGGTCGTCCAATGCTGCGACAAGCTGTAAGGTGAATTCAGAGCCGAGATTGATCATTCGTTGTTTTAATTCCGAGATCAACCGCGGCCGGGCAGCAAGGAGGTCATTATGGTTGAAGATCAAGTTGACTAAAGCTAGCTGAACGACCCTATGGTCACTGCTCTCCAGCGCGCGAACCAGCACTTCCATTACTGGTGAGCCATTCACCGAAGCAAGATACCCGAATGCCTTGCGATATTGATTAGAGTCTTTGCCCGCCGGAGGTCTGTCGCCAGAAATTGCTTTCTCTGCTTGGTCACGCAGATATGAAAAATAGGGTTCTCCTGCACCGGCCCTCAACAAAGCCCAAGCCGCGATCTGACGACTCTCTTCCGCATAAATATCGGGGCATTTGGGGGCTTCAAAAGTTGCTGAAGCAAGCTCGGTTGCCAAAAGTGGATTCTTCAAGGCAAGGCTGAAGACCGTGGTGGATGGATAGGTCTGCGCATCAGGATAAGCAGACAGAGGATCAACTGGTGCGCTCTTCCCTTCAAGGCGTAACAGGGCTTCGAAGGCGTCAATCGATTTGGTCTTCGTAAAGAAGCGGTATATATCGGGAGTTGCTCGTTTCTCGCGATACTGCCGAAAGAGATCAATCACCCACAAACGAAGATCTCTTTTGTGTAATGCAACATCGTCGCCTGACTGGAGAATGCCGATGAGTGCGTCGTATCCTGAGGCATCGCCTAGAACATATAAATTTTTAGCCGCATAGAACCGAACGACAGGGTCCGTATGCTCCAAATACCTTTTAAGATTCTTCCGGGTCGACGAGAGGCCTGACCGCTTGTTGTAGGTGGCAGCATGGAATGCCCGTGAAATATCCGCATGATTGCCTGACGAAACAGCGGAATCCATCGCCCGATCATACACATCACATCCCGTGAGGATGAATGTGAGGACAAGAAATGCGATATAGCCTCTCATTGTTTCAGTGAACGTCAAAGCGCACGCAGCCCTATCAGCAGGGGCGAGCGTCGATCACGGGATGGAGGTTAAAACTACGGGAGAGCTTGCAAATAGAACGGCTGATAGGAGTTGCTGTGTCTCTGGGTTGTCCGAACGTTAAGGAATTTTTATCATCTCAAGGAGGAGCGGCAAGCTTAAATTTTGGGGAAGATTGGTAGGACTGGGGGAATTTGTGAGGTTCTTGGAACAGGGGTGACGATAACTGACCTGTTTCTTTATCTGTGTTCCCAAAGGACTCGTGCGCGTAAGGCGCTATGAGTTCTTGAGTCCGGCGGCGAAGCAGAAGTTCGCCCGCCTGCACCAGATCCTCGGCACCCA
>JBAXMO010000207.1:0-1638 GCA_037134255.1 Actinomycetes bacterium
GCCCAGTTCCTTGGCGCGGGTGTCGCTCATGACCACTACCGCAGCGGCACCGTCGTTCAAGGGGCAGGCGTTTCCGGCAGTTACCGAACCACCGGGACGGAAGACGGGCTGGAGGCCCGAGAGCTTCTCGACCGTGGTGCCGGCGCGGGGGCCGTCGTCCTTGTTGACAATGGTGCCGTCAGCGAGGGTCACGGGGATGATCTCACGGCTGAAGAAGCCGCTCTCCTGGCTGGCCACGGCGCGAGCCTGGCTCAGTGCGGCGAACTCGTCCATCTCCTGACGAGAGACGTTCTCGTACTCGGCGACGTTCTCGGCCGTTTGACCCATGGCGATGTAGATGTCGGGCAGACCAGCGGGAGCGGTCCAGGCACCCTGACCACCGGCTTCGCGGGCCTTGGTGCGGTCATAGGCGTCCTTGAAGAGGGCGTTGGTGGCGTTGCCGGAGTCCGAAGCACCCGAGGCGAAGCGCGACACGGTCTCAACACCGGCGGCGATGAAGGCGTCACCCTCACCGGCGCGGATGGCGTGCGCGGCCATGCGGATGGTCTGGAGTGACGACGAGCAGTAACGGTTGACGGTGACGCCAGGCACGTTGTGCAGACCGGCCAAAACGGCGGCCACGCGGGCGATGTTGAAGCCCGACTCACCGGCGGGCTGACCACAACCGAGCATGAGGTCTTCAATGCTCTGGGGGTCCAGTTCGGGAACCTTGGCGAGAACGGCCTTCACCACGTGGGCGGTGAGGTCGTCAGGACGGCACTCGGAAAGAGAGCCCTTGAAGGCTCGGCCGATCGCGGTGCGACCGGTGGCGACGATTACTGCTTCTGGCATGGATTCCTCCTGTTGCGGGGGTTACTCGTTGGTAACGAGAAGACAATAGTCGTTCCCGAGTGGGCCAATTAAGGATGTGCCAGCAGGAGTCCGGCGACCACACCGCCTAGTAAAACAAGGGCCACTGGCACCCGCTTGGTGACGAGCGCGACGGCCGCGAGGAGGCCCGCTACGGCCCCAACCCACTGGTGAATCGAGACGGCGAAGAGGGGCAGGGTTCCCACAATAAGGCCGGTCGAGGCCGGCAGAGCCCCAAGGAAAAACTGGCGCACGTTGGGGTTCGAACGCAGTCGATCGAGTTTTGGCGCGAGCGTCACGACCGCTAGATACGAGGGGAGGAAGGCCAGGAGGGCACCAATTAGAGCGCCGGGTAGGCCAGCCGCGAAGTAGCCAATGGCCGCGATGGTGCTGAAGACCGGTCCGGGCGTTAGTTGGCCGAGGGCCACGGCCACGATGAACTCCTGTTGGCTCATCCAGTGGTGGGCCAGCACGTCGGCCCGCATGATCGGAACGATGACAAAGCCCCCACCGACACTGAGCAGTCCAATCTTGAGGGCCAGCCCGGCCACGGTGGGTGTCACACTCCAGGCGGACCAGAGCAGGGCGGGTCGGGCGTCGAGGTTGTGGCTTCGTCCCCGGAACATCATGACGAACCCGGCGAAGACGATGACGAGCAGGGGATTGACGGCGCGAAACTGTTCGGCGAAGGCGGCCAGCAGGAGCCAGGCGAAGAACCAACGACTCTCCACCGAAGGCCGGCTGGAGCGCAGTTGGTCCTTCATGGCCGGAGGAATGAGGGACCTGGTC
>JBAXMO010000208.1:0-1630 GCA_037134255.1 Actinomycetes bacterium
GACCCGAGCCGAGCCAGCGCAGGTCGTCGGCGATTTTGATCAAGCTGGCGGCCAACGTCTTTATGGCGCCATGAGCAAAGACCAGAGCGTCGTGAGCCGCGAGTGCCGCGAACTTGTTGGGCGCAGTTACAAAGGGTAGGCCGGTCAGACCGGCAATTTCCGTCGCCACGCGCTCGCCGAACTCGGGGTGGGTGTTAAGTCCGGTACCCACAGCTGTGCCACCGGCGGCCAACTCCAGCAGGCCCGGCAAGACAAGGTGCAGGCGGTCAAGATCGGCATCCAACTGGCTGACATAGCCCGAAAACTCCTGGCCCAGCGTCAATGGCGTGGCGTCCATGAGGTGCGTACGGCCGATTTTGACGATGTCGGCGTAGGCCTTGGCCTTTTCGTCGATGGCGTCGCGCAGGTGCTTCACGGCGGGCACCAGTCGTGAGGTCATTTCGGAAGCGGCCGCGATGTGCATTGCGGTGGGGAACGTGTCATTGGACGACTGGCTCATGTTGACGTCGTCATTGGGGTGAACGGGCTGCTTGGAACCCTGAACCCCCCCGGCCATTTCGATGGCGCGGTTGGAGATCACTTCGTTGACGTTCATGTTGGTTTGGGTGCCCGAACCGGTCTGCCAAATACGCAGTGGGAATTCATCCATCAAGATGCCATCGGCCACTTCGCGGGCCGCACGCTCGATGAGTTCGGCCTTCGTACCGTCCAGCTTGCCGAGTGCGTGGTTCACCCGTGCGCTGGCCAACTTCAAGATCCCGAAGGAGCGAATGAGCGCTGGGGGCATGGTGTCGTGTCCGATTTCGAAGTGGTGCAGACTGCGCTGCGTCTGAGCACCCCAGTACTGATTGCTGGGGACTTCGATTTCTCCCATGGTGTCGGATTCGATACGAAATTCGCTCATGGCGACTCCTTATTTCTTCTTGGCGTACAACGCGACGCCCTCGGTAACCAGCTTGGTGGCCGCAACGACGTCGCTTGCGCGAGGGCCATCACCATCACCGGGTACTTCGAGAATCAATGGCAAGTTTCGCACCTTAGGGTGACCGAGCAGCGGAGCCAGACCGGCCGTCCCGATGGTGCCTTCACCCAAGTTCGCGTGGCGATCCTTGTTACCACCCAGATCAGTCTTGGAATCGTTGAGGTGAAAGCAGGCCAGGCGATCAATACCAATACGGTCGTTGACTTCCTTGATCAACTTCTTGGTTCCCGCCAGAGTGGAGTAGTCGTACCCACTGGCCCAGAGGTGCTGAGTATCGATACAGAGGCCGAGACGCTCATCACCACCACAGGCTTCGATAATCGCTTCGATCTCTTCGAGGGAACGACCCACGGTTCCACCGGCGCCGGCCGCGTTTTCAATCAAGATGGGACAGTCCGCGACACCCTTGGGCGCGCTATCGGCTTCGTCGAGTGCGCGCATCAGACCTTCGGCGACGCGTTCGAGTGCCTCTTCGAAGCCCGTGCCCTTGTGGCTGCCGACGTGCAAGATCACGCCCTGAGCGGCCATTCCCCGACCCACCGAAAGATTGTGGGTCAAACAGGCGACTGACTTCTCATAGAGCTCAGGATTATCTGAAGCGAGATTGATCAGATACGTGGCGTGAGAAAAGGTCGCCTTGACGCTGGG
>JBAXMO010000209.1:0-1630 GCA_037134255.1 Actinomycetes bacterium
CTCTATTGACGGACTGGGTGAAGCCTGCCGTGCTCTTGATATAGCGGTCATTGGCGGCAACGTCAGCCTCTACAACGAAAGTGGTGGTCGCGACATCGACCCGACCCCGGTAATTGGCCTGCTGGGTGTGGTCGCGTCACTGGTATCTCCACCCCCGGGTTGGGACTGGAACGAGGGCGACAGTGTTCTTTTGGTCGGCACTCGCGCCGCGACCGGGGCGCACGAATTTCCCCTCGGTGGTTCTCGTTGGGCCACTCGCCGTGGTCGCCGTGGTGGTCGTATCGCTGAATTTAACGGCGCAGATTTTGCTCGTACGGCCAGTTTTGTCACTAGTGAAGTAGCCGCCATCTGCGCGGGCCGAGAGAGTGACGTGACGGCCGTGCACGACGTGGGCGGCGGCGGTATCGCCGGCGCCCTCGGAGAAATGGTGGCGGTGAGTGGCCGAGGTCTACGGGCCTCGGGTATCACCGCACACGGTGAACTCTTTAGCGAAGTTCCTGGACGTTTTATTGTCGCGACCAAGGATCCCGCGGCTTTTCTCGCGCGGGCTCAGTCGGCCGGTGTGGACGTTACGAGTCTGGGCGTGATTGCCGGTGACCGACTGGTCATCGACGAGTGGATTGACTGCTCAGTTGGTGATATAGCCACTCGTCGCACCAATGCACTGACCGACGCCTTGACGAACGCCGTTTAGGCGACGGCAGCTTTCATTTCCTCGAGCACGCTCTCGGGAACTCGCAGATCTCCACTGCGCCCCGAACCGAGTTGCACGTCGGTCTTAAACGAACCGTGGTAATCAGAACCGCCCGTCGGAATCATCCCCGCGTCACGGGTTAGCTTGATCATGAGCGCGCGAGTTTCGGCGCTGGTGCCACCGTAGTGGGCTTCGATGCCACGAAAACCTCGCTCGCGCAGGGACGCCGCGATAGCCGGCATCAACTGGTCTACTTCGTTATCGGTCCGGTAGGGCAGGTAGTTCACCAGCGGGTGGGCGATTGAAAAAAAGGTCGAAGTACCGGCCCCGGCCGCTACGAATTGCTCAATGGTCATGTCGCTCTTGGGGATGTAGGCCCGGCCATCATTCCCGAGCCAGTCGACAAAAAGACGTCCCCAGTTCTCATCGTTACGCACCCCGACGATTTCGGGGTGCTGTTCGAACATCACGGTCGCAAAATGTGGACGACCAACGGAATAGAGGCTGCCGGCGTGGCTGACTACGTCGTCGAGCGTGAGCCGGTCAAAGCCCTGATCCTGAAGGAGGGTGACCAATTTGCGGTTACGGATTTCCCGTTCGTCCCGTAGTTGCTTGAGCAGGAGCTGAATAGGGCTCTCGGCTTCGAGGGGAAGAAAGTAGGCCAGGACGTGCACTCCAGTCGGCGTCGACTGGCCGTTCGGACCCGTCCGCATGTGCTCGATGTCGCGCAGGGAAATCTCGACTCCCCGCACTAGCTCGATGCCGTACTGCGCACAGGCCGCCGCCATCTCGTTGTGCGAGGCCGTGGTGTCGTGGTCGGTGAGAGCGATCGCCGTGATGCCCAGACTGGCCGCCTTGCGGGCCAACTCCTCGGGCGTGTCGGAGCCGTCGGAAAAACTGGAGTGCGTATGCAGGTCAATCACCCTTGCATCGTAC
>JBAXMO010000210.1:0-1623 GCA_037134255.1 Actinomycetes bacterium
GCCCCCTACAGAGCCCGAGGGGTCCGGAATATTTACCGGTGGTGGACCAGTGGCACTGGGCGCAAGGGGAGGTGGTGGAACCAGGCCACCGCTCGTTGACGGCACGGGCACAGTTCCCCCTGACGTCGTGATTGCCGACGACTGGTGGCGTGGTGGTGACATCACCTTCGTAGTGTCAAACCTGCTCTTTTCTTGTACGTTCATTGCGGTAATGGCATCGGCCGGTGACCGAAGGGGGTAGGTGACGGCCGACCCCGTCATGAGCAATGGTCCACTGGCATTCAGCAGCGAACCATTGGCATCAACGGTGAGGAAAAGGTTCTGATCTGTACTTATGCCGTCAACGGCCAGAGTGAACTGACCCGTATATTGAACGGTCGGTGTCGACCCGTCAGTCATAGTCATGACGCCAATCTCGGGCTGCGTGAGCGTAACCGTCATGGCCAGACGCCTCACGATGCCTGTGGCGGCACTCGTCACCAAATCTTCCACGTGCGGTGACACCCTCTGGGCGTTCGCGGTGGGTTCACCAATGGTGGCTGGCGGCTGCGCCACCGGCGCCACCGCATTACCGATTCCAGCGATTGCCCCCGTTGGCTCCCCCGGCATAATCAAGGGAGGACTCGCCGGTGCCGTTGACGTGAAGGACCAGTATCCACCGTTGGCTGCACTTTGGTTGTACGTGACCGATCGCCCCGTCGCGTCCGTGGCGATCCAACTGGCTTCCGAGTCCGTCGACGTGTTCGCGTTTGCATTGGTGGCGTTGTCGATGGGTGCTGCAGTGATGCCGAAGGCATCAGCCACGGTTTGTGCCTCAACTCGAGGATCCTGCGGAGAACTTAATTCGTAGGCCGAAGATTGGCTGGCCGGTGACCGCAGGTCGCCCGTAGTAATGAATTCATACTGCGCCCACACGGCCAATGTGCTGTGAGATGGTGCGATCTGGGACCTCGCCCCAATCGCACTCAGGGACAACAGTGGCATCGAGGGCGCCGCAATCGTCATGAGGGAGATAAGGCCCGTCATCAGCGCACCCGAAATCCCTACGCCGGACAACCATCGAACTTTGTAACCCGCCGGGACTCGGTTACTGCGCAGGCGCGGCTGTTTGAGAACACGTTCGATTATGCCGTCGAAATCTCGGGGATGGTGCGAGTAGTCACTCGCTGGATCCGCAGCCGTTAGTCGGTCATGTGGGTTAACTATCATCTTCGTCCCTCCTAACTATTTCTGTCCGCTGCGCTCTTCAAATTTCACTACGGGATCCAAAGGTTGAAAAGCTTCGCGAAAATGTGCCTGGGCGCGCGAGACCCTCACCGCCACCGATGTTTCGGGCATCATCACAATGGCCGCTATCTCGGCGTTGCTACAACCATCCCAAACCTTGAGCAAGAGCACTTCACGATCGACTGCGCTCAGTGACGCCAGCGCGATAGTCACGGCTTCGTCGGCGAGGACGATGTCCTCGGCCGAGGGTGACAAAGCGGACGGTGAGAGAGTTTTTTCCATTGCGCGGCGGCGATACCACGAGCGCTTTGCGTTACGCAAAACATTGCGAGCCACACCGATCATCCACGCTCGTTCGGCGTCCACCGGCACGTCATCAATTCGACGCCAGATAAC
>JBAXMO010000211.1:0-1604 GCA_037134255.1 Actinomycetes bacterium
GATGCGTGCGTACCACGAGGCACGCGGCGATGTCCGCAAACGCGTCATCATTCCCGATTCAGCGCATGGAACTAATCCTGCCTCCGTGACGCTCGGCGGTTACGAAGTCACCACAATTCCCTCAGACGAGCGGGGTCTCGTGGACCTTGAGGCGCTGAAGAAAGTTCTCGGTCCTGACGTCGCGGGCATCATGCTCACTAATCCGAATACGGTCGGACTTTTTGAGGAAGAGATCACTGAAATCGCGGCGGCCGTTCACGAAGTGGGCGGTCTGCTCTACTACGACGGTGCGAACCTCAATGCCATTCTCGGTGTTGTTCGTCCCGGCGATATGGGCTTTGACATTGTCCATATGAATCTGCACAAGACGTTTGCCACGCCGCACGGAGGTGGTGGTCCGGGCGCTGGTCCAGTGGCCGTGGCCGCTCGTCTCGCGGAGTACCTACCGGGACCAAAGGCGACCAAGTTGGCAGACGGAACCTACGACTGGGTTCAGCCGCCGAACTCCATTGGACGAGTTCACGGTTGGCACGGTAACGCCATGGTTCTGGCACGAGCTCTGGCCTACATCGACGTGCACGGTGGTGACGGCTTGACGCGAGTGGCGCAACACGCCGTGTTGAATGCCAACTGGCTCCGCCAGCGTCTGCGTCACATCCTGCCCGCGGCATACGACCGTCCGTGTATGCACGAATGCGTCCTAACGGCTTCGGCCTTTAAGCAGCAACACAGCGTCAAGGCCCTAGATCTGGCGAAGCGTTTGATGGAAAAGGGCTTCCACGCTCCCACCGTCTACTTCCCGCTCATTGTTGACGAGGCGTTGATGTTTGAGCCCACGGAAACTGAGTCTCTGCAGACGCTGGAGGCCATGGCGCAAGCGCTGGAGGAGATTGCGGTGGAAGCGGCTGAAACGCCAGACGTCGTGCGCAATGCGCCGACGGCCACGCCCGTGTCTCGCGTTGATGAAGCACGCGCCGCCCGACAGCTGGTTCCCACCGAGGACGCTGCTCAGCGATAGCCACAGGTCCGACTTCAGGTGAGTCGGACTTCTACACTGAGTCCATGAAGCCACGTATTGGTTTGACGGGTCGCCGTATGTCGGCCAAGGCTGCCGGACTGGGCGGTTCAGGCCTAGGCCATCAGGACATAGACATGTACTTCTCGGACTACGCCCAGTCGATTCAGGGTGCCGGCGGTATTCCGCTGCAACTGACACGTGATGGGAGCCCCGAGGAGTTGGTTTCAGTAATCGACGGCCTGGTGCTCAGCGGGGGAGCGGATATCAATCCCGCGCGCTACGGCGCAGACCCAGATCCCCAGTTAGGGGAGACCGATGACGGTCGCGACGACTTTGAGTTCGCGCTCTTTGCCGCCGCTCGCGAACGCGGAATTCCCATTCTCGGTATCTGCCGAGGGGCCCAACTGGCCAATGTCGCCATGGGTGGCACACTGAGGCAGCACGTCGGTTTGGACGAGGGTTCGGGACATCCCAACTGGCGGCAACCGGGCGACACTGTGGCTCACGATGTCGCTTGCACCCCTGGTTCGGTGATTGCGTCGCTGATTGGCGAACGTCGTGGTGTGAACTCTCTTCATCATCAGAC
>JBAXMO010000212.1:0-1599 GCA_037134255.1 Actinomycetes bacterium
GGCATCGCCGGAGTCACCCGTCGCCTCGGCGGCGGCTACGGCCATCACGACCGTGGGGTGAAGCGCGCTAATTGCTCGAGGCAGATTTTGGTGAAAGGCCGCGCAGTCGTGACTGAGTCCCGTCACGAAGGGGGTGTAACAACCCTCGTACTGAAACGTGGCGACGCGAATATTGAGACTGGTGGCGGCAATCTTCAAGGCCGGAATCCACTGATCCACGGCCGATGAACCAAAGAGGACCACCGTGACCTTGGAGCGGGGATTGCCAAAGATGCACGGCTTGGGATTACTCAGGGTCTTGCGATCGGTCGAGGAGAAGCAGTGCTGCTGGAGGGCCAACGGGAGCCCCGAGCTTTGCAGCGGGTTTCGCACGTCAATGGCTAGGACCTGTGCGCGGACCGTTGGCGTCAAAGTAGAAGTTGCGGCCGCACTCTGAATCACCGCATTCAAGGCCGCTCGACTCGCAATCGGGGCGCCTTCAGAGCTCGCCATCGCTACCGAGATTGACCCGACGGGGAGCAGGAGCGCGAGCAGCGCGGTGGCGAAAGGGCGTTGAGATCTCATAGTTCCGTTGGTGGCAACGACTCATTTCTTGCACTCAGGGTTCGTCAAAGCATAAGAGCAGCCCCCGAGATGCTCCCGTCACGAGGCGGGCTGGACGCCAGAACGGAGGCGAGTGCAACTTCTAGTACAATCTTCAAACCATGGGTTCACTAATTAAGAAGCGCCGCAAGCGCATGCGCAAGAAGAAGCACAAGAAGATGCTGAAGCGGACTCGCTGGCAGCGTCGCGCCGCCGGCAAATAGTCGCACCTTCAGCAGTACTTCACTCGAGCGACCGTACCGAACACGGCGGGCTTTGGCCTACGCCGGAATAGTTCTGGTTACTAGTACTTCAACCGGCCCGACCGGTGACTCCACAGTTCTAGAAGTGCCGTCCACGACATCACCTTCTACAAAAACCGTAGAACCCGAACCGGCGAGCACACTGACGCCGTAGTTGGCGTCGATCCAACCCATGAGCTCCTTGAGGCGGGGTTCGACCCTCCGAGCGGCCACCGTGAGATGGTTCCGACCACTCGGTGCTTGACCGAGTTCATCAAAGGCCCGGTAACACTCGGCCGTATTTACAGAAAAAGATGGCAGAAAGAGCGTGACAGTGCGCGCCTCGAAGTCGAGGGGTCGAACTATTTCGCCAATGCCCTCCACCAGTGCTCGGCCCCCGAGAAGGCAGAAGGGCCCGTCGCCACCGAGCTTGGATGCGGCCAGTAGATCCGAGAAGCCGGCCCAGCGCAGCACGGCCGCAGCATCAGCACTCCCCCCACCAAGTCCCCCGCCGAGAGGGATTTGCTTGGTGACTTCGACCCGAGCCTCTCGGCCCACCAGAGCCAGCGCTCGCGTCACGAGGTTGTCGGTGACATCTAACTCGCTCACCCCGGGGCGACTACCGCGAAAGGTAACCCCGGTGCCGTCAGAAAAGGTGAGGGTATCAACGAGGTCGAGTGAGACCATCTCGCTACGAAGGACGTGATAACCGTCGTTGCGTCGGGCCGTAACTTCCAAAAACCAGGTCAGTTTGGCCGGTGCCACAACTACGGTC
>JBAXMO010000213.1:0-1596 GCA_037134255.1 Actinomycetes bacterium
GGCTTGCAGCAATCTCGTTGATGACTATATGGGGCAGATTGATGTGAACGGGGCCTACATTGCAGGCGTGATCCGGATTGTCGCTCAGCGTGCCAACCATCCAGTTATCGTCCATTGCACAGCGGGCAAGGATAGAACTGGTGTCGTAACAGCGATGGTTCTCGAGATTCTAGGCATCAGCCATCAGGATATTGCGGACGACTATCACGCGACCGCTGCGAACATGGGACCGATTCTCGCAAAGATTCGATCCTCGGCCCACTTCCAGGAGAACGGGTTGGCGGCAGCACCGGATTGGCTCTTCGCCGCCGATACCGCGACTATGGCCGCCTTCCTCGTTCGGATGACCGACACCTACGGCAGCGCCCATGAGTGGGCCCTGCAGAACGGGATCTCAGCGGAGGAGTTGGCTGATCTCAAGACTGGGATGTTGGGGGAGGGTGCTGAATCCGCATGACCACATTCGCATAGCCCGTTCATACGCGAACATCATCAAGCACGTCCCCATTTCTAGGAACGTGCGGCAAAGCTCGCACATGGGAAACTGATCTCAAGTTGGCCCGGTATGCCGCGGTAGCATGTAAAGCCGATACTCATTGTCTTTCGACGACTTGCTTCCAAGACCATGGTCGGCTGGACAGACCCAAACCTGTATACCTTTGAATAGGAGTTGGTTTCGGCAAATCTTCCTGGCCATGTGAAGCCATCATTTTTTGAGGTTTTGGAGAATACTCGGTTGATGGGGTCTTTAGTACACCCCATCAACCGAATAAAAGGCATAGAATTCCTGTGCGAACCCTATTGCTCAATGTCCTCTCGAATGTGTCCGTCAACCATGGCAAAATTCTCCATCGTGAAATCCTCGTGCATGACTCCGGGGATTCGCGCTCCACACGAGCACAGGCTCCACGACTTGTCTCCGCTGACCTCGCATATGACGTACACGTGCTGACCAAGGCTCTTGGCCCGCTCCGCAGTGGCGAGGCGACCGATCTGCTTATCCCGCCCGAAATTCCGCCATCCCAAGTTACTTCGTCTTTCCGGTGGGGCAGTTTGTATCTCAATCCGTGTTTCTTCGATCCGCCTCTCGAGGTGAGCTATCTGCTCTCCCACGTTTTCGAAGGTGCTTGGTTCCCCCTCACTTTGTCGAACCGACTGGCTCTCATCGCTCTGAGTTTCGTTATCTGTCATTTAACACCTGCCATCTGGCCCATCAAGGACCCGTCGCTTCCCCGCCAGCGCTTGGCGGAGCAGGTCTTCCCCAGGAGGCACCGTGCACGGAACACGCGGTTGCCGGAACGACTAGCCAGGGGGCTTGGCGTCGTTCTCTCTTGACCTGATCGAAGAGTACGCCGCCCCTGTGACATTGGCGAAATACGCGAAGCGGCGCAGTCGGCGATGTCACAGCACTCAAGTACGTTTCTGACCTGGGCGAGCGACTCACCGGCGATCGGCCAAAAATCAGAAAAGGTGGGCCATCTGCGTATGCAACGGAATGGGGCGGTGGATTTTGGCCACGTTGTGGGCGCCATTTATCATTGGGCTCATGTGTTCATTGTCGCTGTCACCTTCGTTGAAGGTGAACCCCTCAAGTAT
>JBAXMO010000214.1:0-1528 GCA_037134255.1 Actinomycetes bacterium
CCAATCGTAAGGAATCCATCAACTTTGCCCATTGTGCAACTCCAATGCTTTACGGTACTCCACGCTCTGGACGCGCACGAAGTTCATTCGTTCGCTTGCCCAGTTCGAAATCATTGACTTAGATATCAAGGAACCGGTCGCATTCGCGAACCGTGTCAGCAGGCTCAACAAGAATTGATCATCCTCAAATTCGAGTGGGTCAACATCAAAGAGTCCAGCACTCAGGTTCGTGATCAGCTGCTGATCGGGATCGTAGAAATACGCGCTTCCACCGGACATGCCTGCGGCAACGTTTCTACCGGTTGGTCCAAGCACTACGACCACTCCCCCAGTCATGTACTCGGCAACGTGATCACCTGTGCCTTCGACGACAATTGTTGCCCCGGAGTTCCGAACACCGAGACGTTCTCCAACAATGCCACGTAAGAAAATCTCGCCGCTTGTTGCGCCATAGCCGATTACGTTGCCGGCAATGATGTTCTGCTCGCTCGCGAATGGAGAATCAATATGAGGCTGAATGACAATGCGCCCACCCGACAACCCTTTCCCTACGTAGTCGTTGGCGTCTCCGGTGAGTTGAATAGTCAACCCCTTGGGCATGAAGGATCCGAGCGACTGTCCGGCAGATCCTTCAAAATTAAGAACAATCTGATCGTCTTCTTGCATGCGGACACCACGGCGTGTGATTTCTGACCCCGTGAGAGTTCCGACGGTGCGTTGGACGTTGTTAATGAAGCCGTCAAAGCGATATGGAACTCCTCGCTCGGCGGCATCGGCGGCCGCCGAGAGGAACTGCCAGTCCAGGCTGTCAGCCAGGAGATCATCTTGAGCCTGAAGACGAAGTCTCTGACCCTCTACGGGGGCTTGCAATATGGACTTGAAGTCAACACCGGCATCACGCAACTCCGTCGATTCCTCGACGGCAATCAAGTCACTTCGACCGATAATCTCGTCCAATGAGCGAGCGCCCATTGCGGCGAGATACTCGCGTATTTCGGTCGCAATGAATTGGAAGAAGTTCTCAACGAATTCCGGTTTGCCGGTGAACCTCTCTCGCAAAATTGGATTTTGGGTAGCTATCCCCACGGGGCAGGTATCGAGGTGGCAAACCCGCATCATGACGCATCCGGAAACAATTAGGGGTGCTGTGGCGAAGCCGTATTCCTCCGCCCCTAAAAGAGCAGCGATGACAACATCACGGCCGGTTTTCAGTTGTCCATCAACCTGCACCGTTACGCGGTCCCGTAGGCCATTCGCAGCGAGTGTCTGCTGAGTCTCAGAGAGCCCAATCTCCCAGGACGTACCAGCGTGCTTGAGGGATGTCAGCGGTGCTGCTCCGGTTCCACCATCGAAACCTGAAATCAGGATGACGTCAGCCTTGGCCTTGGCCACACCGGCGGCAACGGTACCGACACCGGCTTCACTGACCAACTTGACGTGTACGCGAGCCTTGTTGTTTGCATTCTTTAAGTCGAAGATCAGCTGGGCTAAATCCTCGAGGTATTAGATGTCGTGGTGGGGTGGGGGC